>NZ_JBLGBY010000026.1:0-29590 GCF_047616845.1 Natronomonas sp.
TCGCGCCAGTAATCATGTTCTTGACGAAGTCGCGGTGGCCCGGACAGTCGACGATGGTGAAGTAGTACTCGTCGGTGTCGAACTCCTGGTGGGCGATGTCGATGGTGACACCACGCTCTCGCTCCTCAGCGAGGTTGTCCATCACGTAGGCGAACTCGAAGCCGCCTTTGCCCTTCTCTTCTGCTTCTTCGCGGTACTGTTCGATAACGTGCTCGGGGACGCTCCCGGTCTCGAAGAGGAGCCGCCCGACCATCGTACTCTTTCCGTGGTCGACGTGGCCGATGACGGCCAAGTTCTGGTGCGGTTTGTCGCTCATTGTTGTCTCACGCGCAGAGGCGCTATATCGGATTCTTTTGTCGGTGGGCCGTAAAACGATTTCGAAAGGGATTCGCCCGAAACCGGGCGTGTCGGGCGGTTTGCGACCCGATACCACGGGAACCGTGTGATAGCGGCTCTCAGTTACGGGACAGCCGTCGCTACCGAATCTCCAATCGTATCCACCCCTGACAAACCTCAGCGTCGCTACGGCGCTTCCCAGTCCTCGTCGCGGTGTTTGTCTGCGACCACCCGGTCGCGGAACGAGTCGATGATGGCCATGAACTCGCTCATCTCCTCGTGGGGCACGCCGACGTTGTAGAGCGTGTTCTTGATCTCGGTGCGCACGACGTCGAAGCCGCGCTCGGTCACTTCGAGTTCCTCGTGGGCCTCGGACATGCCACGACCCGGATACACCGCCGGCCCGCCGGAGTATTCGATAGACCACGCTGTCACTAGGTATTTGAATCCCTCCTTTCCGTAGTTCTCGTGGAACTCCTGAACGGCGTCGTTCTCGTTGGCCGCGTCGTTCTCGTAGAGCCGGTCGACCAGGACATCGACTGCACCGGAGATTCCGTAGATGCCGCCGAGACGCTCGTAGAGAGTATCTCCCTCGTAATTCGGGATGTTCTCTTCGTCGCCAGTCGGTTCATTGTTGTATGTTACCTCTTCGCTCATACGGCCGGACGTAGTTCTAATCCTAAATAATAGTTCCTCGTGGTTTCAACACCAATACCAGACCGGTTTGACAGATCTCCGAGGGACGAACAGCGAAGAAGGGAGTTTACTCCAGCGGGGATAGCCGCCCCACGTCGGCCAACACTGCACTCGCCGTCTCGGGGCCGCCCGCACCGCGCCCCGAGATGTTCAGTCGTCCGGCGTGGTTCGTCTCCAGTTGGACGATATTCAGCGTCCCCGACACCGCGAGCGTACCCTTTTCGGGTACCAATCGCGGCCCAACGCGAACGTCGCCATCGGCGACTTCACCGATGAGCCGAATCGTCCGGCCGTCCTCGGCGGCCAACTCGAGGGCGCTGCCCGGCAGGTCGGCAATGCCCTCGACTTCGGCATCCTCGAGCGAGTAGGTGTCCTCGTACAGCACGTTCGCGAGGATGACGCATTTCAGCGCGGCGTCAGTGCCCTCCACGTCGAAGGTCGGGTCGGCCTCGGCGACGCCGAGGTCTTGGGCTTCCGCCAGGACGTGTTCATAGCCGAGTCCTTCGGCGGCCATCCGACTCAGAATGAAGTTCGCCGTTCCGTTCAGGACGCCGCGCGCTGCGGTCACCTGACCGTTCAGGTCGTCGATGGTCGAAAGGATGGGAATCGCACCGCCGACCGCGGCCTCGAACAGCACCGCCCCCCTCGAATCGGCCTCAAGCGCCCGGACATCGTCGTATCGTTCCGCGACCGGGCCCTTGTTCGCAAGGACGACGTGGCGGTCGTGTTCGAGCGCGCGCTCGACGTGTGAAAAGCCCGGTTCGGCGTCGCCGAGCGTCGTCGGCGTCGCCTCCACGAGCACGTCGTAGTCGGCCTCGAGTGCCGCCTCGGGGTCGTCATCACCGACGACGCCACGGCTCTCCTTCCGTGAGAGGACGGCCTCCGCATCGAGTCCTTCGTCGTCGACGGCGGCCGTCGAGGAGTCCGCAACCGAAACGATGGTGTGGCCGTACTCGCCCGCGAGATCGACGACCGATTTCCCGACGGCGCCGACGCCCATCACGGCGAGTTTCATGCCGTTCCCTCCGTGAGCGGCTCGATGACGCGAAGGTCTTTCTCGCTCGCTACGTCACGCACCGTCGACAGCGCATCAACGGTCTGGCCTTCGCTTGCGACCAACCGGAGACGGGCGCTGGAGGGCCCCTCGGTGCCGGCCGGCGCCGACAGCGACACGTCGGCTACGGAGACGCCGCCACAGTCTTGGAACCGCCGGAGGGTATCCGAGAGGTCGGTCTCGACGAGGTGGCCGACGAGCACGACCGTCAGCTCCTCGCTGTACCGCTCTGCGCCGGCCTGGATGACGTTGACGCCGGCCTCCCGGAGTGCGTCCACGATGACCTCGAACTGCGCCTGCGTCGCCTCCAGATCGACCTCGACGGGGATGTGCCCCCGCGGTGTGAGGTTGCCCCGCTCGTGGAAGATAGAGAGGAGGTTCCCACCGTTGTTGGCGATGGGCTCGAGCGCGCGCAACAGTTCACCGGGTTCGTCGACGAGCTCCAGCCGCACGGTGTACGACCGCACGTCAGCCTCGCTCATCGACACACCTCCAGACGTTCGCTCATTACCTGCAACTCAGCGTCGCCGGCTATAAGAACGCCGTCATTCGCAAGCGTGGCCGCTACCAACGGCTCCCGCGGCGCCCAGCGCCGCGACACCGGCGGCTTTCGACGTTCGATGTGGAACACCTTTTTAAATAGGGCGCGGACATACGTCCAAAAGAGATGATGGATGGTCGAGCCGTCGAGTCGCTCATCACGGCGCTCGCCACTGGCGTAATCACCCTTGTCGGGGCGTCCGTAGTGTTCCACGATCCGACCGGTGCCGAACTGTTCCAGGCCGCCCTTATCGGTTGGGTGCCGCTTTTCGTACTGTTATCGATGGGCAACGCCGACCCCTCGCGACTCTCCCGGTTCGTGTTCGTCTTCTGTGGCTCGCTCGTCGGGCTGTCGATTCTGCTCGGCTCCCTCGTCGGCTACCCGATGCTCAACGCCTCCCTCCCCCGGCTCGCGATTGTCGAGTTCCCCATCGCTGTCAACCCCGTCATGGCCGTCCTCGTCGGCGGCGCGATGATGCTCTCGTACTTCGCCGTCTTCGAATGGGGCGCGGACGCGAACGGCAACGGGAGTGACGGGCGGGCGGTCTGAAGACGCTGCAGCATTCTCTGGTGAAGAAGGTTTAGAAGTAATCCCGTTGAGCATCCGCGCGAGCGAAGCGAGCGCGGTTCCCGGCGACGAACGAAGTGAGTCGCCGTAGCGAGAGCAGACTAACGCGGCGCCAAAGGCGCCGCGGCTGGAGGCTCTCGCGCATATTTTCCCCAAGTTTTTGCCGCGAACCGGTGTCGAGCGCGAAGCGCTCGACCCGCGTTCGCGTGCAAAAAGTGGGTGTTTAGAAGTATTCGACTCGCTCGGGCAGTTCCGTCTTCATGCCCTTGCGCTCTCGAATCTCGTTGATGGTCTCGGGCTGGAGGTTGTCGGCCATGACGCGGAAGCCGGCGTTCTCCGTGTTCCAGGAGGCACGACCTTCCGTTGCCGAGCGGATGTCCGAGGAGAAGCCGATCATCTCGTCGACGGGGGCGACACCCTCGACGACCATGAGGTCACCCTCCTGGTACATGTCGTCGACACGGCCTCGGCGACCCTGAATCTCGCCGGAGGCGGCGCCCATGTGCTCGTTGGGCACGTCGATGCGGACTTCCTGGATCGGCTCCAGGAGCTTGATCCGCGCGTCGATCAGGGCGTTGTGGACGGCCTGTCGAACGGCGGGGATGACCTGTGCGGGGCCACGGTGGATGGCGTCCTCGTGGAGCCGCGCGTCGTGGAGTCGGATGAGCGACCCCTCGACCGGCTCTGCGGCGAGCGGGCCGTCGTTGAGCGCCTCTTCGAGGCCCTCGATGACGAGCTCCATCGTCTCGTTGAGGTGCTGGATACCCTTCGTGTCGTCGATGAACACGTTCGTCCCGTGGATGTGCTCGACGTTCTGGGCGGTATCCTTGTCCATGCCCTGCTCCATCAGTTCTTCACGGCGTTCGAGCTCGGGCATGTCCATCGAGATATCACCGAGCTTGATGGTGTCGGTGATGTCCTGCTGGAGCGGCTCGACGGTGATGTAGAACCGGTTGTGGTTGTTGGGCGAGCGACCCTCGACTTCGCGGGACTCCTGCTGGGGGGCCTCGCGGAAGACGACGATGGGCTCACCGGTGTTGACCGGGATGCCCTGATTGCGCTCGATACGCTGGGTGATGACCTCGAGGTGGAGTTCACCCTGCCCGGAGATGAGGTGTTCGCCGGTGTCCTCGTTGATCTCGATTTGGATGGTCGGGTCTTCCTTGGCGACCTGCTGGAGCGTCTGGATGAGCTTCGGCAGGTCGTCCATGTTCTTCGCCTCGACGGATTTCGTGATGACCGGCTCGGAGATGTGTTCGATGGTCTCGAACGGCGTCATCTCCACCGAGGAGACGGTCGAGCCCGCGATGGCGTCCTTGAGGCCGGTGACGGCGGCGATGTTGCCGGCCGGCACGTGGTCGACCTCCTCGCGTTCGCCACCCATGTAGATGCCGACGCTCTGGACGCGGTTCTTCCCGGCAGTGCCAGAGATGTACAGCTCCTGGCCCTTCTCGATAGTGCCCGAGAAGACACGGCCGGCAGCAATCTCACCGGCGTGGGGGTCGATACCGATGTCGGTGACCATCATGACGAGTTCACCGTCCTCGTCGACCAGCCGCATCGTCCCGGCGAGCTCCGACTCCTCGTCGCCACGCCAAATGCGGGGAATACGCAGCGGCTGGGCGTCGACGGGGTTCGGGAAGTGCTCACAGACCATGTCGAGGACGACGTCCGAGAGCGGCGTTCGCTCGTGGAGCTCCTGGCGCTTGTCGGCGCGCTCGAGGTCGATGATTTCGCCGAAGTCCATGCCGGTGCGCTGCATCGACGGCATCGAGACGCCCCATTTGTAGAGAGCCGATCCGAAGCCGACGGTGCCTTTCTCGACGGAGACCGTCCAGTCCTCGTCGATGTCCTCCATCTCCTCGGTCATCCCGCGGATGAGCTCGTTGACATCCTGGATGACGCCCACGAGTCGCTGCTGCATCTCTTCGGGGCCCTCCTGAAGCTCGGAAATGAGGCGGTCGACCTTGTTGATGAAAAGCGTCGGCTTGACGCCCTCGCGGAGCGCCTGCCGGAGCACGGTCTCGGTCTGGGGCATCGCGCCCTCGACGGCATCGACCACGACGAGCGCACCGTCGACGGCACGCATCGCTCGGGTGACATCGCCACCGAAATCGACGTGGCCCGGCGTGTCGATGAGGTTGATGAGGTGGTTCGTGTCCTCGTATTCGTGGGTCATCGAAACGTTCGCCGCGTCGATGGTGATGCCGCGTTCCTGTTCGTCCTCCTCGGTGTCCATCGCGAGTTGCTCACCGGCGGTCTCGTCGGCGATCATGCCCGCGCCAGCGAGGAGGTTGTCGGTCAGCGTGGTCTTCCCGTGGTCAACGTGAGCGGCGATAGCGATGTTCCGGATGTTCACCGGGTTGTCCATCAGCCGTTCACACTCCTGTACGATCTTCTTGCGTCGGCCCATTATACAGTCAGGTTTCACCAGCAGCGTGAAAAGGGTAGTGCTTCGCTGCGAACGGGCGTGAGGGAGTAGCAATCGACCGAAACGGGACAGACAGGGGGCAGGGGACAAGAGTCAAGCGGCCGAAGCCCGTGTAATAACCGACATGGACGTTCGCGTGACGGGGCGTGGGCCGGCAGAGCCGTTTCTCAGCGCCCGTGACCTCCTGGCGACCGAGTACGACCTTGAGCTGCCCGTGGTCGTAAAGATACGGGACAACCCGGACGAGCGCACCGTGGCAGGCCACTACGACGACCGCCACGAACTGCTCGTCTCACACCGCGCCGCCACCTCGGCGATGGCCCGCGAGCTCGCCTTACACGAGTTCGCCCACATGGCGCGCTACGAGGAGGAACACCCCTCACACCTGCAATCGACCGAGGAGGCGCTGTTCTTGGCACTCGCCGGCCGAAGCGTCGAACGACGGAAGCTGACGCACTGCTATCAGATCGCCAACCACATGAAGGATATCTACGCCGACGATATCACGCTCGACATCGGGCCGACGGAGAAGCTCGTCGCCTTCCTCGAATCCTCGCTCGCAAGCGCACTGGCCGATTCCCCGCCCTCGGCACCGGGCGATTGGGAACGGTGGACGCCGTCTGCCGACCCCGAGATTACGGCCGTCAACGCCGCCTTCGCGCTGGCACTCTTGGAGCGTCACGATGCCATCGACGACGACCACCGACTCTACGACCTCGCGCACGCGGCCGCACAGGACGCGCCGGGCATCTCGCTGTCGCAGTTCAAGACGCACTTCCGGTCGCTCGGCGACGACCCCGACGAGTCCGAGTACCGGAAGGCGCTCGTCGACGTAACGCGGGCGTACGCCATCAATGACGAGCAGGCGTCTGATTAGGCTTCGGCGATACGGACGAGTCGGTCGTCGCCCTCTTTCGGGAACGCCTCGCTCGCCCGGCCGTCACGGTTCGACGTGATGGCGTACACCTCGCCGTCCGGGCCCTGTTCGACGTGGCGAATCCGGCCGAGTTCGTTCTCGAAGAGCGTGTGAGCGACCGCCTCGTATCCCGGATACAGCCAGTCGGCGTCGAACCGCGTGCCGCCGACGTCGGGCGCAGACTCCTCGTACACCGAGACGACGTTGAGCCGCTGGGAGATGAGGCCAGCGCTGAGGAACCGATTCGTTAGCGACGGCACCTCGCTGCCGGTGTAGAAGACGCCCCCGCTCGGACCCCAGGTGTCTTGTCCCGTATTGACGAGCGGTGGTGTCGCCTCGTGGTCGGTGTAGGAGCCCCACTCGTCGTCCTGGGGGCCGCCGCGAACCGCCTTCCAACCGTGGTTTTCGCCCGCATCGAGGAGCTGCACCTCGTCACGGCCGTTCGGCCCATGCTCGGACGCAATGGGCGTACCGTCCGGCAGCCACGAGATGGCCTGTGGATTCCGATGGCCGTACGTGAACACGCGTAAGTCGGACAGGCCGGGATTCGAGTCCGGTGCCGTCCCGTCCGGTTTCAAGCGCAGAATCTTGCCACCGAGGCTGGCCGTGTCCTGTGGCACGCCGTCGGCGTTCGCGTCGCCGGTCGTCACCCACAGGTAGTTTCGCGGGCCGAACGCGAGGCGGGCACCGTTGTGGATGATACGATTGCCAGGGATGTCGTCGATGATGATCTCCTCTTCGTGGCCGTTATCGAGGTCGTAGTAGACAAGCCGATTGCGGTAGTCATCTTCGCCCGCCTGATAGGTGTAGAAGGCGTAAAGTACCGGCACGTCCGGATAGTTCGGGTGGACGGTGGCGCCGAGCAGGCCGCCCTCGCTGCCGCCCTCCCACCAGCCGCCCTCCTCGTTGGGGGCGATGGAACTCGCGTGGTCGATGACGTCTTCGGGCGTGGTGACCGCTTCGAGTTCGCCCGATTCATACCGGCTGAGGCGGCCGACCCGCTCGGAGATGAACAGCGTCCCGTCGTCGGCAAAGGTCAAATCCCACGGCACTTCGAGGTTCTCGATGACCGTCTCCACCTCGTAGCTGGCTTCCAGCAGAGATGTCTCGGGCGGCGCCCACTCGGGGTCGTACTCGTCCCACGACTCGATATCGTGGTCGAGCGTGAGGTCATACGAGGAATCTATCGGAGTATCAGAGCCGGTGATACAGCCTGCGAACGTCAACGAACCGGCTGCGCCGATGGCCGTGAGAAACTGCCGTCGAGTACGCGGGGAGGGCATACCACAACAGTGCGACTCCGGCCGCTAAAAATTGCTGTTTTCAGCCATCTCCGCGGGTAATCTTTCGCGGGGGATGCGTCGCTCTCTTGTCGGCCTGAAAACGAAGGAGAAAGCGGTGACGAACGGTTAGCGAGCGGCGGCCGCGACGCGCTCTTGCTCTTCTTTCTGGTTGACGGGGTACGCCTGCAGGTCGTAGTTGGCCGCGCCGATAAGCTGGTTGGCCAGCGCCTCCTCAGCGGGCGTCGTCGTCTTGAACGACGCGCTGTAGGTACCCTGTGCGATGAATTTCAGTGCCTGGTCGACGCGGCGCTGCGGGCCGACGTCGACGGCTTTCGGCACCGAAATGCCACCGTACTTCAGGCGGACGGTCTCCTCACGGGGACCGGCGTTCTCGACGGCCGTCACGAGCGCCTGCACCGGGTTCTCCTCGGTGCGCTCGTGGACGATGTCGAAGGCTTCACGGACGATACGCGTTGCCTGCTGTTTCTTGCCCGTGTTCTCATCGGTCTGCATCAGGCGGTTGATGAGCCGCTCGACGATGCTGATCTCCGATTTCTTGAACTGCTTCTCGGAGTGTCGCCCCATCGTGTGGGCGATGGGTGTAACCGTGATGTAGCGGCGGGTCGAGGGGTCGGCGTACTCGATGTCGTCGACGCCCCACTCGCCGAACAGTTGCGCGGAGACGCGCTCGTCGTCGGTGGAGGCCGGGGCGTCCGGCTCCGGTGCGTCCGAGCTCATCGGACTGGTTTCTCCGCGTTCCCGCGAACGAGTTCGATGAGAGAGACGCCGTTCACCTTCTCGACCTTGTAGTTGACACCCGAAAGGTCACCCATCGCACGACCCTTCGCCCCACCGATACCGGCGATGGTGACTTCGTCGTGCTCGTCGATGAACGAGATCGCACCGTCACCGGGACAGAACGCGGTGACCTGCTTGCCGTTCTTGATGAGCTGCACCCGGACGCATTTCCGGATGGCCGAGTTGGGCTGCTTTGCTTCGATACCGACCTTCTCGAGGACGATGCCCCGACCCTGCGGGGCGCCCTCGAGGGGGTCGGACTTCTTGCCAAGTCCGCGGGCACGGCGCGCGTAATCCGAGTCGGACCACCGATGCTTCTGGCGGTCCTTCTTGAGTTTGCGCGCGGCGTATTTGCCGTTCGCCATAGTACCACTTGCTTCCCTTCGGAGATACTTAAGCATCCCTTTTCGTACCCGTCGGGTGTGTGACTCTCGAACAGCCGGCCGCGAACCATGGGTTTAACCCGCTGTGCCACCACTTACCACACAGACCGATGGAGCCCGAACGCAGGCGGGAGATGTACGCGATTCCCGGCGGAGAGGGGGCTGCGGACTGCGACCACGAGACCGTCCGACAGCTCGCAAACGACGGCGGCGCCAACCGCTATTTCACCTGCGAGGCCTGCGGAAGCGTGCTGATTCGGGAGGGCGCACTCGAAAGCGATACGCCGTCCGACCTCGGCACCGTCGACCCCGAGATAGACGACCTACTCATCGACATCGAGGCCCACCACGAACGCGTCGGCGGACACAAAACGGTTTTCGACCGCCTCGCGATGGCCTGGTGGCGACTGGTCAGTTAGGTCAACTCGATTTCGTCGACGTCGAAATGCCGCTTTGCAAGCCGGCGCGCGAGGTCGATGTTCCGACCGTCTTTCCCGATAGCCACGCCGCGGTCGTCGTGGTCGACCTCCGCGTAGGCGACGGTCGTGTCGTCTTCGCTTATCGTGACGTTGTACACCGCCGCGGGCGCCAAGGCGTTCGCGACGAAATCCTCGGGGGTGTCGGCGCCTTCGACGACTTCGACGTCCTGGCCGAGTTTCTCCTCGATGCGTTTGACGTGTTTGCCGCCCGGGCCGATAGCCTGCCCCATCGTCCCCGGCGAGACGACGAAGACGACGCGGTCGTACTCGTCGTCGACGATACAGTCTGTCGCCGCCACGTCCGTTTCCTCGTCGAATAAGGCGATATACTGCCGTGCCTCGTCGGATAGCGTGACGGCCATGGTGTGAAAAGGTCGTGTGCGTTAGTCGTCCGCGGACGCTTCGCCTGCCTGTTTCGCGCCCATCCGGAGGTCGACATCGCCGGTACCCAGTCGGATGGGCTTGCCGACGATGACGTTCTCCGTGACGCCGTCGAGGTCGTCGACCTCACCGTGGATGGCAGCGTCGAGCAGGTGGTTCACGGTGACCTCGAAGGCCGCTCGGGCGAGCACCGAGTCCTTGTTGCCGGAAATACCGTGCCGGCCGATGGACTCGATTTCGCCGTTGTTCGTCATGATGTCCGCGACGAGCATCAGGTGCCGGATGTTCACGTCGTCGAGCCCCTGCTCTTCGAGCGTGTTCATCGTCTCCTCGATAATGGCCTCGCGGGCCGCCTCAATACCGAGATTGCGGTGAATCTCGTGGATGTTGTTACACGTCGTCCGCGAGGCGTCGACGCCCTCGATGTCGAGGACGTCCTTCAGCGACGACCCCTCCGTGTAAAGGATGAACTGCTCGCCGTCGTCCATCTCCTCTTTGCGGATGACGACACGGCTGACTTCCTCGATGCCCTTGAAGACGATCTCTCGCAGCTCCTCGACGAGCTGGAGCAGTTCGCGGTAGGAGGGCTGTTCGGGGCCGAACTCGATGACGGCCGGCTCGGGCTGCACCGTGTCGACGCCGAGTTTCGATTCGATGGTGTCGGCGATTTCGCCGGCCACGTCGTCGAGGTTCGGCACTGTCGGCCACCGCTCTTCCAGCGTCGCCTCGTTGAGGTCGATCTGGACGAGCATGTCCGCAACGTTCGTCGAGACGTCACCCAACGCGAGGATGCGCGTCGCCTCGATCTTCCAGACGACCTCGTGGGCCTTCTCGCGGTTCTCGGCGTATTCATCCTCCAGATGCACCGTCATCATCGGCGTGTCCGGAGTTTTCCGAGCGTCGACGAGCTCGATGAGTCGCGGCAGCCCCTGCGTGACGTCGATCTCCGCGACGCCCGCGTAGTGGAAGGTGTTCATCGTGTTGTGCGTCACAACCCCTTCCGCCGTCGTGAACGTCTCCAGGCCCGCAACCGAGAAGTCGTAGACGTACTCGTGGTCGCTCGTGGTCGTCTCAACCGATTCGATGCGGTTCCAGACAATATCACTAGCGACCGCATTTCGAAGCGCGTCGAGTTCGGGAATCGACTGGTTCAGTTCCGTCTCTGCCTCGGAAACGAGTCGGGCGAGTCGATTGCGTCCGATACGCTGGCGGTCAGTCGCGCTGTTGACCTGCCGTTTCGGGATTCCGGCGGCATCGGCGAGCACCTCGAGCGCATCGCCGAAGTTCGGAATCTGATCGGTCGCGTCGGGGCCGTTCGGATCGGCTTCGGTGGCAAGGGAGTCGAGTTCACGCCCCCGCTCGCCGACCATTCCGATCCGGTCGGCGAAGCGCGGAACGTGCTTTTTCGGAACCCGGAGGGTTCTGGAACCATCCTGTTCACCCAGTGTGGAGTACACGTCGAACCGTGCGAGTAGCAACGAAACACCAGCGATTAGCCGGTCGCTAGTCGAACTCGCACGAACGGCATCCGTTCCGACGTTGCCATCGCCGCTGAAGTAACCACGGAGCAGGGCGGCGGCGAATCGTTCCGTCGCACCGAAGGCGAAGCCGGGAACGACTTTCTCGTCGCCGTCGATGCAGGCGGCCCGCAGGAAGTCCGCGAGGATCGTCCCGTTCACGCGGATGTCGTATCCGGTCGCGAAGCCGCTGTCGTTTTGGTACTCGTTCACTGAGAGGTCGAACCGGTCGGCGAACGCGCGAACCCGATCCTGAAAGTCGGGGTCGACGTTCGAAACGGAGACGTAGTTGTCGGTTGACGACCCTTCGGCGAGCCACGCACCGATGAAAAAGCCCGTCACGTCGTCAAGCGGGAGCCGCTCCGGCAGTCCGACGGTTCCTCCGACTGGATACACCGCCTGCTCTTCAATGTCCCCCGTCTCCAGCGCCACTCGCTTGTTATGAAGCTGGTCTGCGCCGCCAGGGACCGACTCGACGCCCCCGTCGGCCAGCGTAGAGGTGTACCAGTAATCGCTCACCGGTAGGTACGAACGGAGGTCGACCGAATCGGTTTCCGCCTCCGCATCGAGGGAGGCAACGACGGGAAGCCAGTCACCCGGCTCCAGATCCTCGCCCGCAACGGGGACGACCTCGTTGTCGCGGCGAGTCACGAACGAGTGGGCCTTCGTCGCCCGAATCGACCGCCCGGATTCCAGTTCGAACCGGAGCAGTTCGTCGGGCGTCTCGTGTCGGCTGACTTCTTCGACAGGCTTCCACTCGACGGTTTCATCGTCTGAGAGGCTCGGGGCTTCGAGGCCCTCAGGTGCGAGCGCGACCTCGTGGCCGTCGGACGCCCGTGTTTCCCGACCGTCCATCAGCGAGTCGACGAGCGAACCGATTTGGGTTATCTCCGTCTCGTCGTCACGGCGAATCATGACTCGCTCACTGTAGGGTACGCTCATCTGCGTTCCCGGTTCCCCGATACTCTGCGCCGAGACCGTCCCGACGGGTTCGAGTGGATCGACCCGCGATTCCAGATATTCCGATTCGACGGCCTGGGTGATGTCCTCGACGTGCTCGATGGCGACCTCGTCGCGGTCGCGAATCGTGTCGTACACCTCGTCTTTCAGCCGCCGCGGCAGGTCGGTACTCTCGACGGTGTCCTCGATCTCGTTGGTGATCTCAGTCATCGGATTCCACCTCCGTGCCCGAGGCCGCACGCCACGACTCGCCGTGCTCCGAGAGGTTCGTCGTCGGCTCTTCGATGCCGATGAACTCCATCTTCTCCTCGTCGGATTCGAACTCCTCTTCGATGATGCGGTCGGTGATGGATTCGACGTCGATGTCGGACTCGTCGCTTGAGGAGACACGCACCGGCGAGGTGCCGTCCTCGCCGAACTCGAACTGGACGACCGTGTCGGAAGTGTCCCGAACGGTGCCGTCGTACTGCGCTTCGAGTTCCGAGAGGGCGTTGATGAGACGCCGCTGCAGGTAGCCGGACTTCGACGTCCGGACTGCGGTGTCGACCAGGCCCTCGCGGCCGCCCATCGCGTGGAAGAAGAACTCCTTCGGCGTCAGGCCGTTGCGGTAGGAGTTCTCCACAAAGCCGTGGGCGTCAGCCGAGAGATCGTTCCGCTGGAAGTGGCTCAGCGTTCGGTCTTCGTAGCCGCGGTTGATGCGCTCGCCACGAACTGCCTGCTGGCCGACACAGCCGGCCATCTGCGTGAGGTTCAGCATCGACCCACGCGCACCGGACTGGGCCATGACGACGGCCGGGTTGTCGCTGCTGAAGTGGTCGTCCGCGATGTTACCGGCAGAGTCACGAGCCTTCCCGAGCGTCTGCATGATCTTCATCTCCAGCGTCTCATCGACCGTCCGGCCGGGCAGCGATTCGAGCTCGCCGGCACGGTACGTCTCGATGAGCGTCTGGACGCGCTCGTAGGCGTCGTCGATCGCATCCGCGATGTCCTCTTCGGCCTCTCGCTCGATGGACTCGTCGTCGATACCGATTGAGAACCCGAAGTGCATGATGGCACGCATCGCGAGCGTCGCCACCTCGTTGACGAACACGCGCGCTCGCGTGTTGCCGTACACCTTACAGATGGTGTCGACGACCTCGCCACCGAAGGCGCCGACCGCGTCCTCGTCGATGGTGCCGGAGATGAGTTGGCCATCCTCGATGAGCACCGTGTCGCCAGCGGAGGAGGTGAACTCGAGGTTCAGCCCGTTCGGCAGCAGCTCCGAGAAGATGGTGCGGCCAGTCCAGTATTCGAGGCCGTCCTCGTCGGTTCCGTCCGGCGCCGGCAGTTCGTCGATGCTCGTCGCACGGAGCAGGTCGAGCGCCTGCGTCTCGTTGAACTGCGGGTTCTCGTTCGTCAGCAGGTAGGTGCCGGAGATGTGGTCTTGGATAGCGCCGATGATGTTCTCGCCGAAGCGCGGGCTGAGAATCTGCTCTTGGACGCGCATCAGGACGCGAGCCTCCGCACGGGCCTCCTCGTTCTGGAGGGCGTGCATGTTCATCTCGTCGCCGTCGAAGTCAGCGTTGTACGGCGGACACACCGTCGTGTTCAGCCGGAACGTCTTGTACGGCATCACGACCACTTCGTGGGCCATGATGGACATCCGGTGCAGCGACGGCTGGCGGTTGAAGATGACGATGTCGCCGTCGATGAGGTGTCGGGCGACCTCCCAGCCGGGTTCGACCTTCTCTGCGAGCTCTTCGCAGTTCTTCTCGGTCACCTTCAGGCGCCGGCCGTCGGGTCGTTTGACGTAGTTCGCGCCGGGGTGTTCCTCGGGGCCGTTCGACACGTAGCGGCGCGCGTCGTCGAGGTTCCGGTCGTTGACGTTCATCGTCTGCGTCATCTCGCTTGCCACGCGGTCGGGGACGCCGACCTCGTTGAGGCTGAGCGTCGGGTCGGGCGAGATGACCGTCCGCGCGGAGAAGTTGACACGCTTGCCGGACAGCGAGCCACGGAAACGTCCCTCCTTGCCCTTCAGCCGCTGGCTGAGGGTCTTCAGCGGGCGGCCGGAGCGGTGTCGCGCCGGCGGCGTGCCCGAGATCTCGTTGTCCATGAACGTCGTGACGTGGTACTGCAACAGCTCCCAGAGGTCTTCGATAATCAGCTGCGGGGCACCGGCCTCGCGGTTCTCCATGAACCGCTGATTGATGCGGATGATGTCGACCAGCTTGTGTGTGAGGTCGTCCTCGGAGCGCTGGCCGTTGTCGAGCGTAATCGACGGCCGCGCGGTCACCGGCGGCACCGGCAGGACGGTCAGAATCATCCACTCTGGCCGGGACTTCTCCGGCGAGATACCGAGCGTTTCGATGTCGTCGTCCGGGATATCCTCGAACCAATCGCGGATGTCCGAGGCCATCAGCTTGTTCATGTCCTCTTCGGTGAGGTCGATGTCGAGGGCCTTCTCCAGGGCTTCGCGGCCGTCACGCTTCGGTCGGAACTCCCCGGAGAGGATGTCGTTGATGCGGTCGAGCGCGATGCCAGTCTCCTCGGAGAGCTCCTGCGGGGAGACGGGCTCGCGGTCTTCGTCGTCCTCGTCGCCCTCGGCGTCGGGGTCTCGACCCTCCATCGCGGCGGCGATGCGTTCGGGATACTCCGAGGACAGCACCTGCTGTACCTCGTAGTACGTCGTCGGCTTCTCGTGGTTGATGTCGTACTGCTTCTCGCCGCAGTGGGGACACCGGTCTTTCTTCCGGGCCAGCCGGATGGCCGCCTTCGTCACGTCGTTGAGGTCTTCGCCGAGCTGGCGCGTCCGGTCGAGCCGGTCGTGGAACTCCGCCTGTTCGTCCTCCGTGAGACAGAGCCGCGAACACTCACGGCAGGTACCGCGGAGCAAGCGGCGAATCAGCTTTGCGAAGCCGACGTGGATAACGGGCGCAGCGAGCTCGATGTGCCCGAAGTGGCCGTTACACGACCCCGAGTGCTTCCCGCAGGTCTTGCATTCGAGGCCGGGGTCGATGACGCCCAGTCGGGGATCCATCAGCCCCATGTCGATGGGGAAGCCGTCGTCGTCGTAGGTGTCGGCCGTGATGACCTTCGTGGCCGACATGTCTCGATACTCCTCCGGGTTCATCAGGCCGAAACTCAACGACCCGATTTCTTTTGGGGCTTGTCCGTTCATACTGCGTCCTCCAGTTCGATTCGGGGGGCGATTCCAAGCGCCTTCATCTCGTCGAGCAGGAGCTTGAACGCGTAACTCATCTCGACTTCGTGGACGTCGGTCTCCTCGTCACAGTTCGGACAGTACACACGGCGCTGGTCGACGTTCTCGACCGCACTCATGCCACACTGTCCACAGACGTGAATCCACTCGCGGTCGGACTCGTCGAGGAGCCGCTCTTTCAGCGTCATGGCTGCACCATGGCCGATGAAAACGTCACGCTCCATCTCACCGATACGCAGCCCACCTTCGCGGGCGCGACCCTCGGTGGGCTGACGGGTGAGCACCTGCACCGGCCCGCGCGAACGGGCGTGCAGCTTGTTCGAGACCATGTGGTAGAGCTTCTGGTAGAAAATCACGCCGACGAAGATCTCGGCCTCGATTTTCTCGCCAGTGATGCCCGAATACATGACCTCCTTGCCGTTGGATTTGAAGCCGCGGTCGACGAGCGACTCGCGGAGTTCGTCCTCGTCTTCACCCTGGAACGGCGTGCCGTCGACACGGCGCCCCTCGAGCGAGCCGACCTTGCCGCCGAGCATCTCCAGAATGTGACCGACAGTCATCCGTGACGGCAGCGCGTGCGGGTTCAGGATGAGGTCGGGTACGACGCCATCCTGCGTAAAGGGCATGTCCTCCTGGGGAGCGAGGTGGCCGACGACGCCCTTCTGGCCGTGTCGGGAGGCAAACTTGTCGCCGAGTTCGGGGACGCGCTCGTCCCGGACTTTCACCTTCGAGAGCTTCGAGCCGTCCTCGCCCTCCATCAGCGTGACCGTGTCGACGACACCGGACTCGCCGGAGCGCATCGTCACGGACGTTTCACGCCGTTTCTGCGGGGAGAGACCGCCCATCTCGTCGGGCTCCTCGAGGAACCGCGGCGGCGACGTCTTCCCGAGGAGCACGTCGTTTTCGCCGACATCCGTCTCGGGATTGACGAGGCCGTCCTCGTCGAGGTGGGTGTACGCCTCCTCACCGCGGGCGCCGCGCACCTCGTCGTCCGGAATCTCGAAGCGGTCTTCCTGGCCACCGGGGTAGCGGCGTTCCTCGCCCTCGTAGGTACGGAAGAAATGCGAGCGGGCGAGCGCACGCTCGACGGAGGCTTTGTTCATGACGAGGGCGTCCTCGATGTTGAAGCCCTCATACGACATGACCGCGACGACGAAGTTCTGTGCGGCCGGGCGGTCGTCGTAGCCGATCTGTTCGGTCGTCTGCGTCTTGACGATGGACAGCTGCGGATAATGCAGGAGGTGCTGTCGGGTGTCCGGCCGGATGCGGTAGTTGGCCGACGGCAGCCCGAGCGACTGCTTGATCATTCCCGACCCCATCGTAATGCGCGGTGAGGCGTTGTGCTCGGGGTACGGAATCATGCCCGCACCGATACCGAACATCAGCTGCGGGTCGACTTCGAGGTGGGTGTGGTCGTCCGTCAGTTCGTCCTCGTCGACGGCGACGTAGATGTCCTCTTCCTCTTCTGCGTCGATGAACTCGACGTAGCCGCGGTCGACGAGGTCTTCGAACTCGAGTTCGTCGTTCTCGACGGCCGCCAGTTCCTCGTCGGAGAGCAGCGGTTCACCGTCCTCGACGACGATGAGCGGGCGGCGTGCCCGGCCGGCGTCGGCGTTGACGATGACTTCGTTGGTGCGCTTACGAACCGAGACGTTGACCATCTCGTCGATCTCGCCGCGGCGGCGTGATTCTCGGATATCGTTTGCGAGTTTATGCGGATCCGGATGGGTGCCGATGAGGCTCCCGTTTACGTAGACTTTTGCGTCTCGTCCCTGGCTCATGTTAGTCGTCTGCTGTGTGTGTTTCGACCGTCTCGATTCCCGGAATGCCCTCAACGCCCATCGATTCGAGTTCGCGTTTCAGGCCGCGCTCGTCCTCGACGTTCTGAGACAGTTCCATCGCCTGTGCGAAGTTCTTCACCAGCCCACAGTTCGGCCCTTCCGGCGTCTCGGAGGGGCAGATGCGACCCCACTGGGTCGCGTGCAGGTCGCGGGCTTCGAAATGCGGCTGCGACCGTGACAGCGGCGAACGCAGCCGGCGGAGGTGTGACAGCACACCCATGTAGTCCGTCCGGTCGACCAGTTGGCTCACGCCGGAGCGGCCGCCCACCCAGTTGCCGGTCGCAATCGGGTGTTCGAGCCGCTCGGTCAGCACGTCGGACCGAACGACGGTGTTGACCGACAGTTGACGGTTCCGCATGTTGGCGCGTTCGAGCTGGTATTTCACGTCACGGGCCAGCTTGTTCAGCGCCGTCCGGAAGAGGTCACGCATGAGGTCGCCGGAGACCTTCAGGCGCTTGTTCGCGTAGTGGTCTTTGTCGTCGGATTCGCGGCGTTCCAAGGCGAGCTCGAAACACGCCTCGGCCATCCGACAGAGGTACACCGCTTTGTTCATCCGGACTTCCTCGTCTTCGACGCCTTCCTCGTGGAGGTGCGGGAGGAGATAGCGGTCGATGACGTAGTTGGCGCGTTTCAGCTGGTAGTTCTTCCCTTGCCCGGAGGCGACGCGCTGGCCGAGCTGTTCGATGGCCTCGGCGGTCGACTGGACTTCGGCGGCCTCCAGGTTCTCCAGCATGAACTTCACGATTTCGGGATCATCGGAGACCCGGTGGACGATGTCCTCGTCGGATTCGAGGCCGAGCGCCCGAACCAGCGTCACGAAGTTGATGCTGCCGGAGACGCTGGGGAACGACACCTCAAGGATTCCCTCGCGGTTGCGCTCACACAGCACGAGCGCCCGGTAGCCCCGGCGCTGGGAGAACGTCTTGGCGATCTGAATCTGGTCGCCGTACTTCGTGTCGTACTCGGCGAGAATCTTGTTCGGCGCGAGGTCTTCGCTCGTCATCAGCACGCGCTCGGAGCCGTTGACGATGAAGTAGCCGCCGGGGTCGGCGGGGTCTTCGCCGATCTCGATGAGCTCGTCATCGGTGAAATCGGCGATGTTGCATTTGTTCGAGCCGATCATGATCGGCATCCGGCCGACCTTCGTCTCGGATTGGTCGACGATGTGTTCTTCCTCCTCGTCACCGCCGCGGATGATGCTCATCTCCATGAACACCGGCGCGGAGTAGGTGATGTTGCGGAGGCGTGCTTCCTGTGGATACAGCAGCTCTTCGGAGCCGTCGGCCTCGCGGACGCGCGGCGTCACGATACGGACGTTTCCGAGGTCGACCCGAACCGGCTCCTGGCCTTCCTTGTCACCGATGTCGGTGTCGATGCTTTCCTTCTCGTCAACGACGTCCTGCATCCCCCGATCCAGGAAGTTGTTGAACGAGCGGAAATGGTGCTCTGCGAGTCGGTCGCGTGAGAAATACTCTCGGGAGATCGAACGGCGGTCTTGCCTGTTCATTCTACCACCAGTCGGTACACGACGGCTTCGTCGGTCGTCCGCGAATCACGGACGATCTTGACGACGTCACCGACCTCCGCGCCGTCGGGACTGGCGGGGTCGAGACGCTCGATTTTTGGCAGGTCTGTGCGGTCGATGTCGTACTCCGTGAGCACCTCCTCGACGTCGTCCTCGTCGAGAATCGTGTGCTCCGGAACCAAGTTGTGTTGGCTTACGTCTACCATGGGTTTGGCTGGCCGGGTGAAGAAGCTGTCACGAGATACTACAGATTGCTACAGACGGGAGGGATTTAACAGTTGCCAAATCAGACGGCCAGGGCTACCCGTGCCGCCCTTCCTGCGGCACGCGGCTGCTCGTTGCACGTCCTTGGGGAGTAGCCATCAAAAAGGCTTTCCCCGGGTTTGCGGACAATAGCGACGCCAGCCGCTGGCGGGTCGGTGCGACATCTTCGGCGGTCATTTCCCGCTTGCGTCCGGTGGTGTGTGACCACGCACCGGGCCGTCTTCCATTGGAAAGCCTTAAGGTTCAAACCCGGTTACGATGAGTTGCAGCAGGCCCGGGTGGTGTAGTGGCCCATCATACGACCCTGTCACGGTCGTGACGCGGGTTCAAATCCCGCCTCGGGCGCTTTCTGTGACGAACTAACCGACGAGCAGTGCCGAACGGTAGTGAGGCTGGCTCAGCTATCCGTGAGTCACGAAACGACCAGCGGAATTTGAACCCTGCCAGTCGCGCACAGCGACCGGAGTGGGCGAGCACGTCCGGCTTCGGTTCAAATCCCGAGAGACGCCGCTGGCGTCTCTCGACCCTCGCGGCGCCGTCGGCGCCGCTCAGTCCCGCCTCGGGCGCTTTCTGTGACGAACTAACCGACGAGCAGTGCCGCGAGGCGTCGGCGAAACGACTCCTCCAAGGTTGACACCGTACGTTCTCGAACCGCAAAACCCGATCAAGGGAACGTTCGGGACAAATTGGGGGAGAGTTCGGTCGTGGTTCGGCGAACGGTCAAACGTAGGGTCTGTTAAGACGGGGTATGCCCGAAAGAGCATCCGGTCGGTTCGATCGACGCACATTCCTGAAAACGAGCAGCGTAGCGGCGATAGCGGCGCTCGCGGGCTGTTCCGGCGCCGGCTCCGAGGAGGTGGACTTCGCCATCGAAACCAAGAGCACCGGCAATCCCTTCGCCGACACCAAGACGGCTGCCAACCACGTCGAGGGGTCAGCCAAAGTGCTCTCCGGCGGCATCGCCGCCGGCGCCGGCCTCAACGGCGACACCACCAGCGAAGCGGCAGAGCTGCGCGCGGTGCTAAGCGGGCTGCTGCAGGAGCACGTCTACCTTGCCGGCTACACAGTCGACGCCGCCTACAGCTTCGGGCCCGACAGCGGGGAGTTCGATCTCGCTGCCGAAGCGCTGGACACCAACTCCGTGGAGCTCGCCGACGTCATCGGTGACGCCGCCGGATCCGAAAAACGCGAGGAATTCCTGACCCTATGGCGCGACCATATCGGCTTCTTCGTCGACTATGCACTCGCCGCCGCCGAGGACGACGACGAGGGTCGCCAGTCCGCCCTGGACGACCTCAACGGCTACACCGACGGCGCCGGCCAGTTCTTCGAGGACATCTCGGCAGGCGAGCTGCCTGCCGACGCCGTGACCGATAGCCTCGACGTCCACATCGACACGCTGTCGGGCGCCATCGACTCCTTTGCGGCCGGCGATGCCAGCGCGTTCGACGACCTGAAGGCCGCCGGCGACCACGTGGTCGGAAGCGCCGGCGTGCTGTCCGGCGGGCTCGCGGCCGCGCTCGACTTGAACGGCGACACCGAGTCGGAGGCATCGGAGCTGCGCACCGGTCTCACTGCCGGACTGCAAGAGCACGTGTACCTGGCCGGCATCACAGTGAAGAACGGCTACGCCGCGGGCCTCGAGAGCGGCGAGTTCGAGGCAGCGGCGGGCACGTTGGACACCAACTCGGTGCAGCTCGCCGACGCGATCGGCGAACTGGCCGGCGACGAGAACCGTAACGCGTTCCTGAGCCTGTGGCGCGACCACATCGGCTTCTTTGTCGACTATGCCGCCGCCACCGCCGGCAACGACGAGCAGGGTCAGGCCGATGCAATCGGAGATCTCGACGGCTACACCGACAGCGCCGGCGGGTTCTTCGAGGATATCTCCGGCGGCGAACTGCCCGCCGACGCGGTCAGCGACAACTTGGTCGAGCACATCGCAACCCTTGGCGGCGCCATCGACTCGCTGGACGCTGCGATCAACCAGTAAGACGCGCAACGTTCGCCGTTTGGTTCGGGCGGCGTCCCCCCCCCCCTTCTGCCCGAACGGGATGAAACCGCCGGCGACACCAGTTAATTACGGCAATCCTCCGTAGAAGTGGGATGGCCGACGCGGTTCAGAGCGACGACGGCCCCTGATGGATGTCGAGGTCGACCTCGCGGCGCTCCCCTTCGAGGTCTTCGACCATCGCGGCGACAATGGTCTCGGCCTCGCGCAGGGCGACAGGCGTGATCTTCTGGAACAGCTTCTCGACGGACAGCGACGCGGGGAGTGACATCCTTGGCGGCTCGCCAGTCGATGCGGTTCGGGCGGTCGGTTTCGACGACCTGCGTGTGCGCCGAGTAGTTCGGATACTGCGAGAACGCCTCGATGAACTCGTAGACCACGTCGGGAGCGACGTAGATGACGGTGCTGGCTTCGATGGCGTCCACGGGCGTTGAAAGGCCCGTTCGGCCATAATGGTCGTTTGCCGGAACCTCGCGTCATACGGATTGTTGTAGTCGTTTCCCGGCGAGCGCCGAGCCGTACGGCCGCTCGCCGGTAATTTGGTACAACAATCCGTATCAGTCTCTGAGCGCCTCGACCGGTTCGAGGTTCGCGGCTTTCCAGGCCGGATAGATGCCGCTTGCGAGGCTGACCGCGACGCCGAACGCGAACGCGACGAGCAGGTAGACCGCGTTCGAGGGGTCAAGGACGACATCGAGCGCGATGGGGGAGACGTACCACAACACGAGCGCGGCGCCGATGCTGAGGATGACGCCGATGATGCCGCCGATGATGCCCAAGAGCGTCGCTTCGACGACGAGCGTCCGGAGGATGTCGCGCTTCTGGACGCCGACGGCTCTGAGCAGGCCGATCTCGCCGCGCCGTTCGGTCGTGCTCATCAGCATGACGTTGAAGATGGCGACGCCGGCGACGATCAGCGAGATGGCACCGAGGCCGATGAGGAACTGGTTCAGCAGGTCGAAGAACTCCTCGATTCGGTCGAGGATGGTCGAGAGCTCGAACACGGAGACGCGCTCCTCGCGGGCGTTGAGGTGGTCGCGGACGCCATCGGCGACAGCACGGGCGTCCTCGCTTGAATCAGCCTGGACGACCACCTGGTCGTAGTTGCCGCCGACGAACTCGGATTCCGGCAGAACGACCGCGTTGGTGGGCTGTATCGGCGAGATATCCTCACCGGGAGCGAGAATGCCGATGACTCGGTACGTGTTGCCCGAGATGGAGATGACACTGCCGACCTGTACGTTCAGTTCGGCCGCGATACCGCTCCCGACGAGTGCGCCCTGTCTGTGACGCTCGGGGACGGTGCCGGCTTCCTGGCTGAACAGGGCTCTGGGCCGGTTCGTGCCGTAGAGGGTTGCGAAGCTGCTTGCACCGCCAGCACCCTCGACGACGGCGTTGTCGCTGAACAGTGGCACGGTCGTTCCTCGGCCATCCGCGATGCGCTCGATTTCGGCGACGTCACGCGACGAGAGCGACCCCCCGCCGGCGTCCTCGTTCGGCGAGACGATGACCTGGTTGCCCAGCCCGCCGAGCGAATCCAGCGCCGCCAGCTGGAGGACGTTCCCGAAGATGCCGAGCGTCGCGATGGCGAGCACGCCGATGACGATACCGAGCGCGGCGAGCACTGATCGGAGCCGGTTCCGGCGGAGGTTCCGAACCGCCATGACGACGGCGGGGAAGTCCGCGAGTCTCATTGCTCCTCCAGTCGGCCGTCGATCAGTTCGACCGTCCGGGTCGCGTATTCGGTGACGAGCTCGTCGTGCGTGACGGCGATGACGGCGACACCGTCCTCACAGACGCGTTCGAACTCGCCGAGCACCTGGCGGCCGGTGTCGGTGTCGAGGTTGCCCGTGGGTTCGTCCGCGAGCAGCACCTCGGGGTCGTTGATGAGCGCGCGAGCGATGGCGACGCGCTGTTTCTGTCCACCGGAGAGTTCGGGCGGCCGGTGTGTGAGTCGGTCGCCCATCCCGACCCGTTCGAGGAGGTCGTGGGCGCGGGCGGTCGCATCGCGGTCGCGGTCGTACACCGTCGGCAGCGTCACGTTCTCCGTCGCCGTCAGCGTCGGGATGAGGAAGAAATCCTGAAAGACGAAGCCGATGTACTCCTTTCGGAGCCGGGTTCTGGCCTCGTCGTCGATGGCCGTCACGTCGCGGCCGTCCAGCAGTACCTCACCGCTCGTCGGCGTGTCGAGCAGCCCGAGCGTGTTGAGCATCGTCGATTTCCCGGAGCCGGAGGGGCCGATGACGGCGACGAACTCGCCGGCCTCGACGGTCAGGTCGACGTGGTCGAGGGCGCGGACGGTCTCGCCGCCGCCGTCGTAGTCCCGAATCACGTCGGTCAGCTGCAACGGAGGCGCCGTGTCACTGCGGACGGGGGCGCCGTTCTCGAGCTGTGGGGAGTCGGTCATCGTCGCCAGTAGTACAGTGGCAGGAAGATACCGACCCCGACCACCGCCGATGCGCCGGCGCCCAGGCCGAGCGCGAGCGGGGAGAACGAGCCAAGCACCCCCCCGGAGTCGCTGTCGTCGACCGGTTCGACCGGCAGCTCGGGTCGGTCGGTGACCTGCCGGCCGTCGACACGGTAGGTGACCTCGACCGGTATCGCCGTGGCGTTGGCATCGACCGACGCGGTGAGTTCGAAGGGTGCGAACTCGCTGCCGTCGATGGTGCCGATGAAGTAGTCGCGCTGTGGGTACACCGGCTGGACGCCCTCGGCATCAGCTACCGAAACGACGACGCCCGTGACTTTCGCCTCGCCGGTGTTGCCCGCGTTGCCGCTGATTCGGAGCTGGTCGCCGTCGCGCTCGATATCGACGCCGGTCAGCGAAACGGCGGCGGTACTCGGGCGATGGTCGTACGTGGTCGACGTGCGGCGTTGCTCGCGGTCGAGACGGTAGCTGACGGCGATGTCGAGTTCGCCCGGCGGCACGTCAGCGAGGTTGAGCGTCACGGTTTCGGTCTCGCCCGGTTCGAGGTCGCCGACGAACTGCCGCGGGAGGCGCTCCTCTCCGGAGGGTTCGACGACCGCTTCGCTCACCGGTGCGTTCCCGAAGTTCGTGACGGCGACCTCGACACGGTTGGGCGCTTCCTCCTCGTCGTTGCTCTGCTGTTGGAGGCCGGCGCCGCCACCACCGCCGATGAGGCTGCTGATACCCCCGCCAGCCTGGGTATCGGCGGAATCGTCGTTCCGAACCTGGCGGACATCGATACCGACATCGTCCTCGAGCGGTTCGACCCGCAGCGTTTCGCGCCGGACGGTCGTCTGCCGGTCGCCGGTCGCGGTCGTGTATCCGACGCGGATGCCGACGGTCTGTTGGCTTCCATCGGGGCGGACGGAGAGGTTCACCGTCGTCGACGCGCCGGACGCGAGGGTCGCGACGAATCCCCTGTCGACCGTGGAATCGCCCTTCAGCGCGACGACCTCGACGTTCCGAACCGGGTCGACCGCCGGGTTGGCGATTTCCACCTCGACGGGCGAGGCGACGCCTTCAACGAGGTCGGCGTCGATGGTGATGCCGGGCGGAGAGTCCTCGATGACGACGGTCACCGGCCGTTCAGCCGTGACGGTGTTGCCGTCGGCGTCGGTGCCGCGGGCGACGAGCGTGAGGTTCTGTCTGCCGGCGTCGGCGAACTCGGCGACGAGGTCGACGCTGACGCTGTCGCCGGGAGAGAGCGAACCAGGGGTGTCGGCGCTCGCGAGTCGGTTGCCGTCTTCGTCGCGGAGCGTGATTCGAGTCAGTTCGACGGCGGAGTTCGACCCCGCAGATAGCGAGATGTCCGCGGAGACGGTCGTCGGTTCGTCGGTAGTCGGGCGGTCAGGCGCAACTGCGGCACCGTCGATGGTGAGTCGGGCGTCCGGGACGGCCCCGACGGTCGGCGGCATGATCGAGAGGACGAGGAGAACGGCCACGAGGATGGTGGCGGCGCGGCGCACAGTATCACAACAAGGGGCTGTGTGAACAAATACCTGCCGCGTACCACGTCGGATTGCCGCTTTTCAGGCGGTGTGGTCGGCTTCCTCGGGGTCTTCGACAACCTCGATACCGCGGTTGTTGACCGCGTGGGGGTCGAGGCCGACCTCCTCCAGGAACTTCTTGTACTGCCGTTCGCAGGTCTCGGCGTCTTTCTGGGTGTCGCTGGCGTGGTCACAGAGGTCGGCGATACCCTCCACCACCTCATTCGTGTAGATGATCCAGTGGTTCACGAGATCGGAGAGCCGGCGGATGGGCGAGGTGAAGTGGCCGTAAATCTCGAAGTTCAGCGCGTGGTGGCCGCCGAAGGGGTCGGACATGTACTTCGCGCGCGGCATCACCTTCATCACGGCCCACTGAATCTTGTTGAGCTGTCGGCCGGGCGCTTCCTCGAGCGTGGCGTTGACCGCCTTCCGGGGGTCGTCCCACGTGTCGGCCGGGATGGAAACGCCATCGAGCTCCTGAATCTCTTGCAGCGCCTCGTTCCACTCGTCGGGCGTGGGCTGGGGGTGGACGCGGAACATCGCCTCCAGGCCACGATCCCACTGGAGGGTGTGGGTGACAGCTTTGTTCGCCTTCAGCATGCACTCCTCGATGATGGTGTGAGCGCGGTCGCGCTTGGGGTTGAGAACGAGCGAGCCGTCCGCCTTCCGCTGTTCGTGGAGCTTCTCTGCGAGTTCGTACGCCAACTGGTTCTCCTCGTGCAGTTCGGCATCCTCGTCGTCGAGTTGGTCTTCACACTCGTTGTACGTCAGGCGGGCGTCGGAGTGGATGACGGATTTGTAGATGTCGATGGACTCATGTGAGAGCGTCTCGCCGTTGATGTGCATCTCGACGGTGTGGGCGAGGCGGTCTTCGTTCGGGACGAGCGAACAGACCGTCTCCGCCAGTACGGGCGGGAGCATGTGGATGGTGTAATCGGGCAGATACACCGTATTGCCGCGTTTCTGGGCTTCCTCCCACATCGCGGTGTCGGGGTTGACGTAATGGGTGACGTCGGCGATGTGAACCCACAGCCGGTAGCCCTCGTCGGTGCGCTCGATGGAGATGGCGTCGTCGAAGTCCTGGGCGTCGGCGGGGTCTGTCGTCCACGTCGTCAGGTCACGGAGGTCTTTGCGCTCGTCGAGTTCGGACTCGATATCGCCCTCGGGGTCGCTGGCGCGTTCTTCGGCCTCTGTGAGCACCTCGCTTGGGAACTCATCGCGAATCTCGAACTCCTCGAAGAGCTCCTCGCGCTTGTTGGCGAGGTGGCGGGCGAGTTCCTCGTCGATGACGACGGGGCCCTGGCCCTCCGCAGTCCCGGCGTAGGCCTGCTCGTCGGTGTCAGTCATGCTGAAAGGTTATAGAGTGGAGTAGTTATGCGTGTCGCACGTGGCGAGACGCGACCGTAGGGGTGCGTCTGCGTGACACCGACCGGCGAGCCACCACGGAAGCTGTGAACGCACAATCGTTTTGAGCGCGGGGTCGAAGGGAGAGACATGAGTCGCCGCCTCTCTCGTCGTTCCCTCCTCGCCGCGGCTGGCGTCTGCGGCGCCGCCCTCGCCGGCTGTACCGCCGGCTACCGCTCCTCGTCGGTCGTCGACGCCTCGTCGATGGAGCCGACGAGCACGCCCCCGACAACGCTGGAAGACGGCCCGCTGTCGGCGACGTGGGAAACGGACATTCCGGGCCAGTTCACGCTGTCGACGCCCGGCGTCGACGACGACCGCCTCTACGTCGGCAGTCGAACGGAACTGACCGCCATCGCGCTCGCCGACGGCGCCGTCGACTGGCAGGTCGACCTCGGCGCGTTGACGCACGGCTTCACACCGGCCGTGGCCGACGGGACGGTCGTCGCATCGGCACGCGACCTCGTCGGTCGGCAGAACGTCGTCGACCGCGGCGGGACGCCGTCACTGACCGCCCTCGACCCCAAAACGGGGGCAGAACAGTGGCGGTTTGAAATACCGATTTCGGCCAGTCCAGTCATCGCGGACGGGACGGTGTTCGTCCCGCTCGTGGATGATTCCGGGACGGCGATTTCGGCCCGCGACCTCGCGACTGGCGAAGAACAGTGGCGCCGCGACCTCTCGACGCCGGACGTCTTCGCGGCGCCGGCTGTCGGCGAGGGTCTCTACGTCACGACCACAGGCAACGACAACGGCGACAGCACGCTCCTGGCGCTGACGCGGGACGGGAACATGCGATGGTCGCTCAATCTCGATGGCGAGGTGTACAAGGGCCCGCGCGTCGTCGCGGAGCCGGACGGCGAGACGGTCTTCGTCGGCACGGACGCCGGCTACCTCTATGCGGTCGGCGACGACGGCGAACCGCGGTGGCAGGCCACACTCGGGAACCCGGTCAACACCACGCCATCGGTCGACGAGGAGCGCGTGTACGCGACGACGCCGCAACGCGTTATCGCGCTCGACCGCGAGAGCGGTGCGGGCCTCTGGAGCGGCGAAGTCGACCACGTCTCGAAGACGGGCGTCGGGCTCGGTGGCGGGATGGTGCACGTCGGTGGCAACGAAGTCGCGGCCTTCGACGCGGTGGACGGCGCCGCACGCTGGCGCGTCGAACTCCCCGGCGTCGCGGGGACGTTCGGCTCACCAATCTGGCGGGACGGAACGCTCTACACTGGCGGGTGTATCAAACTCGACGGCAGTTCCCGGTACGACCACGTCGTCTACGGGCTCGATTAGCTGTCCGTCGATTCGGGAGAGTCGCCGTTCTCGACGAGCTCCGCGTACTGGGCGAGAAAGCGCTCTCGGGAAAGCGCGCCGGTGTCGATGTCGCCGAGCATCGCTTCGAGTCCCTCGCGGGGCTGATGGCAGAGGTCGCGATAGCAGGGTTTACACAGATGTTCGAACGCCTTGTCCTCGCGGCTCCACCGGTCGCCGTGTTTGTCGTACTCGCGTGCGTCAGACCGCGCCACCCGCTCGCCACAGGCAATGCAGGTGACCTGGGTTTGGTCCCGCCGTTGCCACATACCTCCGGGTTGCATGGGCCGGGACTTAGCGTTTCCTGCGTGTGCCCGGTATCCGAACCTGTAAAGGGAATCACGCCGACTCCTCGGATATGGATCCACGGATTCGTGAACACGCCGAAATCATCGTCGACCACTCGACGGACGTCCAAGCGGGCGACAACGTCGTCATCAGTGCGCCGAACGTCGCGTCCGATCTCGCCGTTGCGCTCCACGAGGTCATCGGCGACCGTGGTGCGACGCCGGTGTATCTCGCCAGCGACTCCCGTGCCGACCGGGCATACCTCCAGTCCGTCGACGAGGACGATATCGAGACACCCACGCACGCGCAGGCGTTATATGAGGAAAGCGACGTGCTCATCCGGGTGCGTGCGGAGGCCAACGCGACCGAGCAAAGCGACATCGACCCCGAAACCCAGGCCGCACACACGAAGGCGCGCCGCCCCGTGCAGGAGGTCGCCCTCTCGAAGCGGTGGTGTCTCACACAGTTCCCCTCGAAGGGCAACGCCCAGCTCGCGGGCATGAGCACCGACGGCTACGAGAACTTCGTGTGGGACGCGGTCAACAAGGACTGGGACGCCCAGCGCGAACACCAGGCACGGATGGTCGACATCCTCGACCCCGCCTCCGAGGTGCGCATCAAAAGCGGCGACGTGACCGACGTGACGATGTCCGTCGACGGCATGACGACCATCAACGACTACGCCGAGAAGAACCTCCCCGGCGGCGAGGTGTTCACCGCACCCGTCCCCGACAGCGTCGACGGCGAGGTGCTGTTCGACAAACCGCTCTACCATCAGGGTCGCGAAATCACGGGCGCTCACCTCGTCTTCGAGGAGGGCGAAGTTGTCGAGCACTCGGCCGAGAAGAACGAAGACCTGCTGTCGGAGGTACTCGACACCGACGAGGGCGCCCGCCGACTCGGCGAACTCGGCATCGGCATGAACCGCGACATCGACCAGTTCACCTACAACATGCTGTTCGACGAGAAGATGGGCGACACCGTCCACATGGCCATCGGCCGCGCCTACGACGAGTGCGTCGGCGACGACCGGGAGGCGAACCAGTCGGCCGTCCACCTCGACATGATCGTCGACATGAGCGAGGACTCGTTTATCGAGGTCGACGGCGAAATCGTCCAGCGGGACGGCGCCTTCCGGTTCGAAGAAGGGTTCGAGGAATAGCGGCCGGCGACGAGTAGAGAACGGGCACGGTGGGTTTGGTCATCTCGGTTGGCGAGACGTCAGTATGGGCGTTCATGGGAATCAGATATCAAGGAGGAACTACTGCGCTGTTCGGCCTGTACCCGGTCGGAACGGCGATCGTAATGCCGGTCGAGAATATCTTTACCTGAACTAGGCGCTAAGGCCCCTTCCTCAAGGAGCGACCGAAGGGAGCGAGTAGGGAGGGGATACAGCGCCGCACGGTTCTCAAACACGTTCGGCGCTCGGCCCACAGGCCCACGCAATCGCA
>NZ_JBLGBY010000027.1:0-28772 GCF_047616845.1 Natronomonas sp.
CCCTTCCGTTGTTGTCATATCCGATTCATCGTCGCCTTTGGCCTTCTCGAAGCCACAGGAACGGCAGATCCACGACCCGTCTTCGCCGTGCATCATCGAGCCGCACTCGTCGCAAAACTCCATACCATCAGTGGGCTAGCCGCGTATTTAAGCGGCGGGATTCAGCCCTCTCCTTCGGCCTCCCCGACCTCGCCGAGTGCCTCCTCCGGGAGATACTCGAACAGTTCGTCACGGAGGTCATCGACCGAGTGATAATTGTCGCTCCCAAGATCGGCGACGAGTTCGCCGAGGTTCTTCTCGCCGTTGGCTAATACTGCCGGACGTACGTTCGTCAAGACACGTTCGAGTAGATGGCCTCTCTGCCCCAGTATAGACCGGATGAGCAGCTCTATAGGAGAATCAGTTACGTCCGGCAGTATAACTCGACGGTCATATCGTCGAGTTCGGCTGCTGCGACCTCCCGTGAAAGGGGATAGCTCAGCGTCTCGAGCGCGGCGTTGATCCGACTGCTCTTGACACGTCGTGCCATGCTCTGTGTATCGGCGCGCAGTCGCAAAGCTCCGTCGGCGTTCCGTCTCCGGAAAGGTGATACGGATTCCGAAACACTGTCGGGTAGATGTTCGGGACGGACAGACGAGTCGTCGTCTTGGCGCTGGCGCGGATGGCCGACGCCGTCGCGAACTCGTTTCTCATCATCGTGTTGCCGCTGTACATCGCCAGCGGCGAACTCGCCATCCCGGGGTTCGAGGGGCGAATGGTACTCGGGATTCCGCTGACCATCGAACTCCTCATCGGCTTTGCGCTGTCGCTTTTCGGCTTCCTCAACAGTTTCGCACAGCCGTTCACGGGTCGGCTCTCCGACCGCACCGGTCGGCGGAAGATCTTCATCCTCTTCGGCCTCGGCGTGTTGGCGGTGACGAGCGTCGCGTACGCCCTGGTCGACACCTACGAGGCGTTGCTGGTCGTGCGGGGCCTGCAGGGGCTCGGCGGCGCCTTCGTCATCCCGACGACTATCGCGCTCGTGAACGACCTGGCTCGAAGCGACGCCGAGCGCGGCGGCAACTTCGGCGTGTTCAACACGTTCCGACTCATCGGGTTCGGCTTCGGCCCGGTCGTCGCCGGTCTCGTCGTTCAGGCCGGCCCCTACTCGCTCCCAGCTGGCATGGCGCTTTCGGGGTTCAACGCGGCATTCGGCGTCGCCGTCCTCGGCGCGTTGGTGAGCATCACGCTCGTGACAATCCTCATCGAGGAGCCACCGATGGCGGAGGCCGACGCGTCCGATGACCTCTCGATTTCGGTGCTCGACGAGGCTGATGAGCAGCTGTTCGACCCGGTGTTCGTTCTCGGTATCGGAACGCTGTTCATGGCCATCAGCATCGCGCTGTTCGCGACGCTGCAGGAACCCATCAACACCCGTCTGGGACAGGGGCCGACCTGGTTCGGCATCCAGTTCTCGGCGGTCGTCATCGCAAACGTCGTCCTGCAGGTGCCCATCGGCCGCGCGGCGGACAGAATCGGTCGCAAACCGTTTCTCGTTGGCGGACTTGTGATTCTCGCGCCGGCCGTGCTCGCACAGGGCCTCGTCCACTCACCGTGGACGATGCTCGTCGCGCGACTCGCACACGGGATTTCGGTCGCAATGGTGTTCGCGCCCGCACTGGCCGCGGCCGGCGACCTCGCAAAGGAGGGCCAATCCGGGACGACCCTGTCGGTGTTGACGATGGCGTTCGGCTTCGGAACCGCCATCGGCCCGCTTGCGTCCGGCGTCCTCTACGGCTACGGCTTCGTCGTCCCGTTCGCCTTCGGCGCGGCGCTTGCGCTGGCGGCGCTCGTGTTGGTCGTGACGCAGGTCGAGGAAACGCTCAAGGGAGCGGTGGCGCCGACACTCCCGTTCGGTTTTGGGGAGTGATGCCTATCGATCCCGGCCGAGCGATTCGTGGCCCGTCACCCAGTCGGACGCCGAAATCGCTGCGCCGAGTGAGGTCTCGCCGGCCAGAACGGTCGCAGCGGCGATTTCAGCGAGCTTGTTGACGTTTCCGGGGCCGTCGCAGTCGAGGATTTCCAGGCACTCCTGTTGGGTGGCCATCCCGGTACCGCCGCCGTACGTCGCGACGATAAGCGAGGGGATGGTCACGGGATGTGCAGCGAGTCGTCGTCGAGCAGCGTGCGTTGAGGATGGCTGCCGAGGATTCGGCGACGTTGGCCTCGTCCTGCCCGGTGGCGATCTTGCTGTGGTGAGCGAGACTCGACGGCTCCGCGCCGAGATGGTGGACGCAGGGCTTCTTATCGAGCGCCACCTCGGCGGTCACCCGCTTGCCGCCGGTCATTCCGAGCATATGTTTAAAATATTGTGTGGAAAATATACCATCACCTAACTGAAAGATAACTAACGTCCCCGCTGAATGCTCAGTAGATCGCCTCTACCCGGAACTGAGGCGTAGTATCGCACGGCGCCGTTCGCATTACCGGTTGAGGAATTCCCGCATCTCCTCGCGGCGCGTGTCGGTACCGAACAGTTCGCCCCACAGTCGCCGCTGGAAGCCGAGGTCTGCCTCCCGTTCACGCCAGGCGTACTCGAAGGCTTCCTTCGCGCCCTGCAGGGCGAACGTCGGCTGGGCTGTCAGGTCGTCGGCCAGCCCGTGGGCGTACTCGTCGATGTTGCCGTGGGCGATAATGTCGCCGACGAGATCGAGTTCGTAGGCGTCCTGGGCATCGAGTCGCTCGGCAAAGAAGACGAGCCTGCGAGCGGTTTCGTCGCCGACCAATCGGACGAGTCGTCGGATGCCGCCCCACGTCGGCACGACGGCCAGATCCAGTTCGGTGTGGCCGAGAACGGCGCGCTCGCTTGCGACTCGCATGTCACAACAGAGTGCGAGCTCCCAGCCGCCGCCGAGACAGTAGCCGTTGATGGCCGCGATGGTCGGCACCGGGAACTCGAGGAGCGTTCGCGTGACCCGCTGGGCGAGTTCGACGTAGGCGTCGGCCTCCGGCACCGACGCGTCGACCAACTCGGCGATGTCGGCGCCGACCGAGAAGGATTCCTCACCGGCGCCGGTGACGACGAGCGCACCGATATCCGCGGTTCGGGCCTCTTCGAGTGCGCTCTCGAGCGCCTCAAGCGTCGCCGAATCCAGCGCGTTGTACTGTTCCTGGCGGTCGATGGTGAGCGTGCCGACGCCGCTATCGGTGTCGAGACGAACCGAACTCATATCCTCGCCAACGGCCGGCGGCGACATAAGACTCGGTGTGTGCGCCGAGACCGCCCACTTTTGTACCCGACCGCGCGTAACTACCCCCAATGACGCTCTCGGAGGAGGCCAAATCACGCCTTGCAGACCTCGTCGCCCTGCAGCCGACGAAGAACAGCGAGATACAGGAGCGGTGGGGCATGGACAGCGGCAGCGAGGTACACCAGTATCTGGAATCGGAGCTCAAGGAATACTACTACCGCAACGAGGACAGCCTCATCTGTGCGACGCCGGAAGCCGCCACGCTCGTCGGCATCGACCCCGACGAAGAGGTGCTTCGCGTGCCGGAACTGCAAGTGCGGGTCGTCAACGTGCTGGCCGGCCCCGACGAGGAGCCCCAAAGCGTCGTCTCCGTGCTTCACGACATCGAGGAATCGGGGATGGATACGGAGCCGGACGCCGTCCGCTCGGCCCTCCGAAGCCTCGAAGACAAGGGTATCGTCGAGGTGATTCAGAAGACCGTCCCGACGTTCCGGCTCGCCGTCGCCCGAGACACGCTGGACGTCGAAGTGCTGGACGACCCGATTTCGGCGTAATCGTACCGACTCAGCGCCGCCGCTGCCGCTGCTCGTCGAGCAACCGTTTCACCGCTTTTCCCGGCCCGCCTGCTATCGGCCAGCCCTTCGAGCGCCAGGCGGGCGGTTCGGGCTCGAACTGCCCACAGCGAGCCGAACACTCCGCAGCCGTCTGCTCGCGCCCTTTCGCCGCACACCACGGGAACGGCCCTGCCGGCTCGCGGAGCTCGAAGTGTCGGCAGTCGGGCCGCATCGTGTTGGCATAGGAGCGCCACCCGCGCTCGTAGGCGCGTTCGGCGATTTCAAGCCGCTTGTCCCGCTTCCATTCGGAGGCGGCGTATTCGAAGCGGGCCGCGGAGGCGTCGTGGTCGCCGCCGTCGGGCCGTTCGAGGATGCGCGTACCGGGGGTGGCGACCGAAAGCGACCGGGGCTGCCACACCGGCTCGGCCTGCCAGCCGTCTGCCGACTCCGAAACGGCGAGGATACCGACCTCGACGGGCATCGCCTCCAGAAGCGCCGGCTCGATCGCCTCGCCGGTCGCCCGCGTCGCAAGCCACACCTCGTCGGCCAGCCCGAGCGCCACGTCGTGTTCCAGTTGCTCGGCCAGCACGCGGGCCGCCGAGGCGTCGAGGTTCGGCTTGTTCTCGATGGCGACGATGCGGTCGATCCAGTCGGGATAGCGGTAGCGCCGCCGGAGTTCGATTTTGTTGCCGTTGCGCCGCGTTTCGACGAAGCTGCGGTCGGCAGCCCGGTGGACTGCCTCACGAACGTAGCGCCACGGATACCCAGGGTCGGGGAGTGCCTCCCGGTAGTACGCCCAGGAAGCAGGTGCGTGTCGGGCGACGTGCAAGAGGTCGGAGTCGAGACGCTCCTCGCCGAAGGGGGCTCTGTGGTCGAGCGCCTCCCGGGTCGTCTCGATGATGACGGTGTCCCAGCGCCGGCTTCGCGTGCCGAGCTGTCGGGCAACGAGGGCAATGCCGTCGCTGTCGGCGGGCTGCCAGTGTCGTTCCGCCCACGCACACACGCGCAACTCGAAACCGAACTCCTTCACGAACCGTGGTGAGAGGCCGTGGGACGTAAGCGGTTCGACAGCCCCCGACCCGGGTATTTTTGCCCCAGGTGCGCAAATATTGCGCATGGCGGAGTACGAGCACTACATCGACGGCGAGTGGGTCGCAGGTGACGGCGGTTCCTTCGAAAGCGTGAACCCCGCAACGGGCGAGCCGTTGGGCACGTTCCCACAGGGTACCGAAACCGAGGTTGGGCTGGCGACGGCCGCCGCCGACGCGGCCGCCGAGGAGTGGCGCGAACTCTCGTACATCGACCGTGCGGAGTACCTCTGGGCGATCTACCACGAGCTCCGCGACCGACACGAGGAACTGGGCGAAGTCGTCACGAAAGAGTGCGGCAAGGAGATTTCGGAGGGGAAGGCCGACGTGACCGAAGCCTGGCACATGGTCGAGTGGGCCGCCGGCAACGCACGGCATCCCCACGGCGACGTCGTGCCGAGCGAAATCCCGTCGAAGGACGCCTACATGCGCCGGAAGCCTCGCGGCGTCGTCGGCTGTATCACGCCGTGGAACTTCCCCGTCGCGATTCCGTTCTGGCATATGGCCGTCTCGCTGGTGGAGGGCAACACCGTCGTCTGGAAGCCCGCCGAACAGACGCCGTGGTGCGGGCAGGTCATCGCCGAGATGTTCGACGAGACGGGCATCCCGGACGGCGTGTTCAACATGGTACAGGGGTTCGGCGATGCCGGCGCCGCCATCGTCGACAGCGACCGCGTCGATACGGTGCTTTTCACCGGCAGCGCCGAGGTCGGCCACACGGTCGCACAGCAGGTCGCCAACGACCCCGACAAGAACACCTCATGTGAGATGGGCGGGAAAAACGCCATCGTCATCACGGAGAACGCAGACCTCGACATCGCCGTTCATTCGGCGGTCATGTCGTCGTTCAAGACGACGGGCCAGCGCTGTGTCTCCTCGGAACGACTCATCGTCCACACCGACGTCTACGACGAGTTCAAAGCGCGGTTCGTCAACGTGGCCGAGAAAATCGCCGTCGGCGACCCCCTCGAGGAGGATACCTTCATGGGGCCAGTTGTGGACGAAGACCAAATCGAGAAGTTCAGCCGCTACAACGATCTCGCGCGCGAGGAGGGCGCGAACGTCCTCGTCGACCGCGAGGAGCTCGGCCCCGAGGAGATTCCGGACGGCCACGAGGAGGGGGCAGCTGCTGCCGCCGATAGTGAGCGTCGCGGGAGCTACGCGAACGGCCACTGGGTCGGGCCGTTCGTTTACGAAATCGATTACGACTCCGAGTTGCGGTGTCTGAAGGAAGAGGTGTTCGGCCCCCACGTCGCCCTCATCGAGTACGACGGCGACATCGACCACGCAATCGAGTTGCACAACGACGTCCCGTATGGGCTGGCTGGCGCCGTCGTCAGCGAGGATTACCGGCAGATAAACCGCTACCGCGACCGCGGCGAGGCCGGCCTCGCGTACGGCAATCTTCCCTGCATCGGCGCGGAAGTGCAGCTCCCGTTCGGTGGTGTCAAGAAATCCGGACAGGGCCAACCGCACGCCCGCGAGGCCATCGAAACCGTCACCGAGCGGACGGCCTGGACGCTGAACAACAGCACGGAAATCGAGATGGCACAGGGCCTCTCCGCGGACATCAAAACCGAAGAGGAGTAATCACTCCTTGGGTGTCGGGTTCGAAGACGGGAGCGGTGAGGAGTGGACGAGGTGGGTAGCCGGGCACCGGGCGGACCCGGCTTGGGTGGGTGGACGGGCTTGCGGCGGGCGTTGTGTTGTGCCGTCACGACGAGAAAAGCGTCGTTCTGGCATGTATACATACAGCGGGCTCCCTGATAAACCCTTGTTTCGCCCGCGCCCAATGTGGGATTATCGACGGTCGCCGAGGGCGGGGAATTCCTCGCGAACCGCCTCAACCTGGGCAGGGTCACAGTCGGCGTACACGATGGTCGGGTCGTCGTCCGAAGCCGCCACGGGTGTTCCCCACGGGTCGTAGACGGTCGAGCGGCCGACGAGCGTCGCCTCCTCGAAGGTGGCGGCGCCGTTGACCGCGCCGACGTACATGAGGTTCTCGACGGCACGGGCCCGCGGCAGGAGCTTCCAGTGTTCGACGCGGGGGGACGGCCACGCGCTCGGGACGAGCGTCATCGTGACCCCCTCATCGAGCAGTTGTCGGTAGAGTTCGGGGAATCGGAGGTCATAACAGGTCGTGACGCCAACGGTGTGCCCGCAAACGTCGGCGGTTCGCGTCGCCTCACCGGGCACGAGGAGTTCGGCCTCCGCGGAGTCGTAGCCGAAGAGGTGGTGCTTCCGGTAGACGAGCCGGCGCTTGCCGTCCGAGTCGAAGAGGGCGGCGGTGTTCGCGAGGCCATGCTCGGCCGGCACGTCCTCGCCTGCCGCGGCGGAGGCCGCCAGGTCTTCGACGACGGTGCCCGCGAGGACGGCCACGCCGTGTTCGATAGCTGCCTCGCGAATCCGGCGATGGGTGTCTCCGCCCAGCGGTTCGGCGTTGCGCGCGTAGGAATCGAATGCGAAGTAGCCGACATCGAATATCTCCGGCAGCGCAACGCAGTCGGCACCGGCCTCTGCGGCAGTCGCGACGGCATCGACCGCGCGGCCGAGGTTCCCCTCCACGTCGGCCGCCTCGATTTCGAGTTGGGCGAGTGCGAGTCTCATACGTCGAGGTCGTCCCGAATCGCGTTCTCGAGGTTCTTGAGTTCGTCGTCGAGTTTCCGTTTGAAGTACGTCTCGACGCCGGGGAGCCGGCCGTCGACGACGAACACGTTGATCACGCGCGTGCCGGTGTCAGTCGATTCCAGCGTGTGCTCGCCCTGGACGTTCATGGCTTTCGAGCGACCGGTGAACTTCACGTATCGCGGCTCCTCGCGTCGGATGTCCTGCGTCTCGACAGTGATGGTACGATTGATCCGCGGAATCGGGAGCTTCACGTGCCAGATGGCGGTCGTCTCCCCGGTCGTCTCGAAATCCTCGACGACGCTTATTGGGCGGGCCCGCTTTTCCGGGTCGGCGATGAACTCCCACACCTCCGCCTGCGATGCGGGCAACTCGAAGGAGCGCTCGACGCGAACAGTCATACGGAAACGTCGTGTGGGGTGGTTAAAAGGTCGGCTCTTGCGGCGGCCTCTGCAGCGGTACTCGGGAATGACACGCCACGTTATTCGGGAGTGACACGCCACGTCGTCGAGCGCGCGCGCGACCACTTCTCGATGTCGACGTCCTCGGAGTGTTCGGCGAGACGCGGCAGGCGCGCGCCGACCTGCTTTGCGGTGAGCCCGATGGCATCGGCGATGTTCTTCGCGCGGAAGTACTGGTCACCACCTGCGGCGCGCTCCCGGAGATAGCCGAGGATGCGCTCGTCCTCCTTGCTCAGTTCGCTCATACCCGACATAGGGGCGCGAGCGGCTTAAGACCCTTCCTTCAGGAATAGACGTGGTAGGCGGCGACCGACAGCGACCCGGCCACCATCGCGGCCGCGAAAGCCAGTCCGGAGGCGAGTTGGTCACCGGTGATACCGAAAACCGTCATGGCGATCGCACCGAGCACGGCAATGACGCCGAACACTAGCGGGAATCCGACACGCATGTCCGTTGAAGCGGCTGTTTCCATACCCGGCCGTACGGCACGGCGAACATAAATCCCGCCGTTCCGGCGCCGCGGCACCACGCGCCGTCGGCCGAGGCCATAGCATATATGCGGAGCGCTCCCGTCGAATGAAATACCAATGACATCCGACCGCGGGTTGCTCGGGTTCGCGAAGCTGAAAGTCGCGGCCGCAGTCGTCGGCGTTTTGGCGGCGTCGCTGGTCGGCGCCGTCGCGTTCGGCGCCATCGGCGCACCGTCGGTCGAAGGCGTCGACAACGGCTTCGGCGAGGTGACCGAGGAGACGACGGTCATCAACACGAACCTCACCATCTACAATCCGAACCCTGTCGGCGTGCAGCTCGGCGGAACGACCATCAACTACACCGTTCGGATGAACGACGTGCCGATGGCTGAGGGCGGCGGTCAGGGACTCTCGATCACGACCGGTAACTCGACCGAGGCGTTCACCACGAAGATGGACAACGGCCAGATTCCGCCGTGGTGGGCCAGCCACATCAACAACGGTGAGCAGACGACCGTCACCATCAACGCCACCGTCGAGACATCGGTGCTCGGCGAACGGCAGTTCGACCTCACCCAGGAACGGAACGTCAAGACGAACATCATCGGGGAGTTCAACTCCGATAAAACGCGGCCCGTCAACGCCGAGAACACGCCGCCGACGGCGAGCAATCCGATCCTCTACATCAACCGCACCCGCGCCGACTGGGGACAGGCAACGAACACGGAGACGCCCATCGGCATGCAGTTCCAGGTGTACAATCCGCAACTGGAGCCGTACGTCATCACCGAACTCGGTTACGAGATCACGATGAACGACCTCAACGTCGGTGAGGGCACGACCGACAATTCCTACGTCATCCCCGGCGGGGACACCAAGACGCTCCAGGCTCAGGCCATCATCCGCAACCAGAAACTCGACGAGTGGTGGGTCTCACACCTCCGCAACGACCAGGTGACGAACCTCAAAATCGAGTTTTACGCCCGCGTTGAGCTCCCGACTGGGAACACGATTCGCGTCCCGCTCGACCGACTCACCTATGAGGAGACCATCGAGACGGACATCTTCGGGAACAAGAACGCAAGCGGCGGTGGCAGTGGGCAGGCAACGCCGACACCGAGCGGAGAGGCGACACCCACGCCGACCACCACACCGACACCGACCGATGGCGGTATCATCGACACGCCGACGCCGACACCGGGCGACGATTCGACCCCGACGCCGACCGACGACCTCATCTGAGCGTACTATGGAACGTCGAACCGCCCTGAAGGGGTTGGCAGGCGCTGTGGGTATCGCTGGGGGTGTTGCTGGTATTGCCACACTCAGGGGCCCGCCGGAACCGGGGCCGGTGACCAACATTGAGTTCTCAAACGATCAGCCGACGCATCCTGGTGAAGAACCGCACACTGGGATGGGCCCACTTATCGAACAAATCGATGAGCGAACCATCCAGATCAGAGGAGTGTTGGCGGTTGGAGATACGGACAACGAAGCCGGTATCGAGGACGTACGATACGATAGCGACGCGGATACGCTGACGTTCATCGTCAGCAACCACTGGGCGGGGACAATCGGACTCGGTGACGCACTTGGGATTGACGGGTACGAGGCTCGAATCACTTTCGAGTCAATCCCGGAACGGCTTATCGCGACAGAAATCGACTGGCAAGGCGACGAATACACGACGATATTCGAACTCTGAGCAGACGGGATTCAATCCTCAACAAATCGATTCGATACGCAAGCTGGATACGGTAGCTCAGTCTCGCAGAATCCAGTCAAAGAAATCCTGTTACGAGCATCCGCGCGAGCGCAGCGAGCGCGGTTCCCGGCGACGAGCGAAGCGAGTCGCCGTAGCGAGAGCCGACTAACGCGGCGCCGGAGGCGCCGCGGCAATCTCGCGAGCGGAGCGAGCGAGATCCGTGGAAGACGAGCGAAGCGAGTCTTCCTGAGGGAGGCGCTCGCGCATATTTTCCCCAAGTTTTTGCCGCGAGGCCGTGGTCGCCCGCGGCGACCCGGCCTCGCGTGCAAAAAGTGGGTTTACGTGATACTCACGTGCTCGCTCTGTTCGTTCAGCGCGAGGTTCGTCGCGATTTCGGCGTTCCGGACGGCGTACTGGGCGGTCTGGCCGAGACTGACGAGCACTTCACGCACGCGAAGGAGGTCTTCGTTCGGCATCTCCTCGAGGTCGTCGAGAATCTCGATTTCGCGGTTGCGAACCTCGGCGAACTTCTCGCGGGTCTCGATGGCCATGTCGTAGTCGCGCTCGACGGCGGCCCGGACGCCGAGTTCGGTGATCTCGTTGACCTGGTCGGTGAACTCCCGGATGCGGCGCATGGTCGCCTGGTCGACGTTGAGCGAGTGCCCCTCCGTCTCCAAGACGATCTCGGCAATGTCCTCGGCGTTGTCGGCGGTGAGTTCGAGGTTCTTCGCGATGGAACGGTAGCCGATGAGCGGGAAGCCCGAGTCGAGGCCGACCGCGCGCGCGAGATTGGGGTTCTGGTAGGCGGTGAAGATGAGTCGCAGCAGGAGGACGAAAATCTTGTTCGCCTGTCGTTCGCGGTTGAGCGCTCGCTGGGCAAGGTCGGGATTGCCGTGGGCAAGCGCCTTGATAGCCTCGTTTCGCATCGTCGAGCCGGTCGACTCCAGCCGTTCAAGGAGGTTATCGAGCGTGAAGTCCTCGGGGTCGACCGAACACCGGATGGCGATGCGTTCGGGCGTCTCCTCGATGACGCCGAGCCCCATGAGCTGGGTTTCGGCGTTGTAGACGGCGTTGATCTGGGCGGAATCGAGGGTGCCACCCTCCTCGACCTCGACGTGGATGATACGGCGCCCGAGCACGTACTGTGCGACGATGGCGCGCTCGACGGCGTCGGCATCGAGGTTCTGGGCGTGGATGACCGCCTCGCTTTCCTCCTGCTGGACGGATTCGGGCAAGACCGTCAACGTGCCCTTGCTGCCCATCCGGAGCGATACCTCATCGCCCTTCTCGACGTCCTGCTCTTTCGCCCACTCGGCGGGCAGGGTCATCGCCAGCGTCGACGGCCCCAGCCGCTGCACCTTGCGTGTTTCCATACTGTCACTCTGGCGCCCGGCGACCTTAATATTCACTATACACGCCCCCATACGAGCGCGAGCAATAATATTGTGTCAGGATCGACTGTCAGTGACGGGGAACCTTAGTCAGATTCAGCGCGGGTCGATAGCGACGGGGCGGCCTACATGTAGGCTGCGTCCCACCGCGTCGGCTTCAGCTGGTTTCCACACTCGTCACAGACCAGCCGCCCCATCGAGTCCATCGACGTGGCGAGCGAGTCACACGCTCCACAGTAGTAGCCGTACTGGCTGTCTCGCTCCTCGTCGGTGTAGACGGTGTAGAAGGCACCGTCGGAGCCGCGGTCGGAGTCGGTTCGGTCGATGTACAGCTCTCGGTCGTCGACGACGACCGGCTGGAGTTCGACCGCGTCCGCGTCGACGTAGATGTTCTCGACGAACGCGGTGCCGTCAATCTCGACCGTTCCCTCGCCGACTTTCGTGAGCCCACGGTTCTCCCAGAAGCGGTTGCCTCCTGAGTTCATCGCGAGGACGAGCCCGCGAATCCGGTCAGCGCCGGCGTCCTCGAGCCGCTCGCGGGTCTCCTCGTAGAGTTGCTGGCCGATGCCCTCGCCGCGGTGCATCGCAGCGACGTGCAGCCAGTGGATGTCGCCGCGGTCGTCAACGAGGACGCTCTCGGAGAAGGCAACCGGCTCGCCGTCCTTCTCGGCGACGAGCAGAAGAACATCGTCGTCTTCGAGCTTCTCGGTGAAGCTATCGACGCCGTACCACTGCCGGATGGCGCCCTCGATCGTGCTCGGACTGAGCGAGTAGGACGCTTCCATCGACCGCAGCGCGATAGATCGTACTGCCGGGCCGTCGTCCGCCGTGGCTTCGCGAACTTCCATGTGCAACTGTTACACAGGGAGGTGCCATAAAACCGAACGCCAGGCGCGAATCTTGTACGAACGTGCAGTTGGACAGCGCGATGTCGGAACACCGGCGACGGTTTAGAATTAGAACGAACGCGTCGCCGTCGTATCGGTCGCCGAACGTCGGGTTGTCGACGCTCGGGATCGCGTCCTTCGGGAGGGCCTGTCTGAAGTTCCAGCCCGCCGCCGTAGACATCCATCCGGCAGTGGACGGCGGCCGCAAAGAGGACGAAAGCAACGGCGACGCTCACCGGCGTCGTCCAGACGAACGCCGCGAGCGCCGCCGGGATGGCAGCCACCGGGTACAGCGTCGGGTAGTGGAGCGTCTTCCGGTGGCCCGCGTACATATCGAGGTCGGGGAGCACACCGCCGACGAGAGCGCCCAGCAGGGCTGCAGGGGCGAGTCCGGGCGCGTACAGCGCAAGCGGGGCGGCGAGTGCAAGCCCCACGAGCGCATGCGTCGGAAGCATCATACACCCGAACGGAGGCGGTTCGTGGATATGAGACCGTCGGCAGCCGTATATACCCATGACACAGTTATACGTGGTTGGAGATACCGAGGCTAACGCTTCTGAAAGCCGATACCCAATGTTCCATTTGCTTCTTCATACATGAAAGAATCAATGATAGAACTCCAACCGAGGGTGTCGTAAGTCTAAAGAGTCGAACCGACCTTTTTTCGGGTAAGATGACCGACGCATACGACCCGTTCGCCCGGAGGTGGATACATGGGTGTTGAAATCAGGGAATCGCCAGTCTCCGAAGACGAGTTCGAGGACATGAAGGAGTTCGTCCACGACTATCTCGCCGCCAGCGTGGAGAGTGAAGAGGAAGGCGGCCGGATGCGGTGGTATCCGTGGCACTCCGCGGAGTACCGCTACAACCACATCCGCAACGTGGCAGAACTGGCGACCCGGATCGCGGAGAAGGAGGGCGCGAACATCGACGTGACGCGCGTTGCCGCTCTCTTCCACGATATCGCGAAACTGGAAGCCGAACAGGACGTCCACGCGGAGGCGGGCGCCCGCGTCGCTCGCGAGTACCTCCGCTCGCGCACCGACTACCCCGAGTCGTTCATCGAGCAGGTCTGTGACGCCGTCGAGACGCACTCGTTTCAGGGCGACCTCGACGAGGTACCTCTCGAGACGCGCTGTCTCATGGAGGCCGACCTGCTCGATAAAGTCGGCGCGAACGGAACGACCCTGATGTTGCTCCGGATGGGCTATGAGGCACGCACCCACATGGATGCGAACGAGATGGTCGGCCGCGTGCTCGAACGCGGTGAAGACGCCATCTCGCGGGTGCGGTCGGACACCGCCGAAAGCATCGCCCACCAGCGCATCAAGCGCGTCCGGTGGTTCAAACAGTGGCTCGAAAGCGAGGTCACCGGGATGGAGCCCGAAGCGATGCCCGACCTCGATGTCTAGGCCAGGAAGCCGTTCGCGGCGTCATAGAGGAAGTAGACGCCGAAAAGCGCCAGCAGGAACGCGCTGCCGATAGCGACGACCGGCGCCAGCGCCTCGCTTCGTTTCTCCGCGGCGACGAGTGCCGCCGGAAACCCCATTATCCAGACGACAATCCCGCCGAACAGTCCCGCGAGCAGCGCCGGATGACCTGTCTCGACGACGACGAGACCCGAAAGCGCGTCCGTCGCGTACGCGAGCACGTCGATACGTCCCGGCGCCAACAGCCCGACGCCGACCGTGAGCCAGAAGAGAATCTGATAGGGATTCGTCAGCGCGAGTACGAACGCCTTCGAGAAGCCGTGGCTCTCGCCCTCGGTCGTCGCCCTGAAACGCTCTTTTGCACCCATTGCGGCACCGTAGGCGAAATACAGCATCAGCACACCGCCGACGGCGACCATCACGTTCCGGACTGTCGGCGCCCGCTCGATGACGGCGACGGCACCGAATAGCGCCAATCCCAGGAAGACGAGGTCGGCCGTCATCGCCCCGAGGCCCGCTTTGAATCCGGACGGCCACCCACGGAGCACCGATTCCTCGGCGATGATGGCGTTCATCGGCCCCGGCGGCGCGGCGAGCGCGAGCCCGAAGACGACCCCCGCGAGGAACGTCGACACGAGCGTCATGCAATGCGTCGTTTCGTGGTTGACGACAAAAGCGTAGCGTGATGAGAGTTCGTGACATGGCCAGGAACCGTCCCACAGCGAGTCGTTCACTTACTTCATCAAGACGCCGGAGGGGGTCGCGAACTCCAACGTGTACTCGATCGGTCCCGCCGAAGTCGTCGCCGACGGTGAGACCGTCGAGTTCGCCAGCACCCAGGACGTCCTGCTGGTCGGAGCCACCGTCTGACCGGCGCCTAGTCTGCGTTTCCCGACCGCTACGCGCGGTCCGCACCACTTTTCGCAGTTCGGCACCGAGCGTTCCGCATGACGCACGCACTCATTATCGGCGGCACGCGCTTTATCGGCCGACACACCGTCGAGGAGTTCCTCGACGCCGGCTACGACGTGACCATCTTCAATCGCGGGAACCACGAGAACCCCTTTGCCGACCACGACCGCGTCGACCATGTGGAGGGCGACCGCACGAACGAGGCCGAACTCCGGCGGGCCGGCCTCGACCTCGATCCGGACATCGTCATCGACTGTGTCGCCTACTATCCGCGGGACGTCCACACCGCGACGGATATCTTCAGCGATGTCGACGCCTACGTCTACATTTCCTCGGGGGCGTCCTACGACGAGGAGACCATCCCGAAACGCGAGGGCGAGACGGCGCTGTGTGAGTGCTCGGCCGAGGACGCAATCGACGATTCGATGGAGACATACGGCCCGCGGAAGGCGGAGGGTGACCGGGCGGTTTTCGCCGCCGCAAACCGCGGGGTCAACGCGATGGCCGTCCGGCCGCCGGTCGTCTACGGCCCCCACGACTACACCGAGCGGTTCGACTACTGGATCGACCGCGTCGACAACCACGACCGAATCGTCGTGCCGGGCGACGGGACGAACCTCTGGCATCTCGTCTCCGGGAAAGACGTTGCGAGCGCCCTGCGGACGGTCGCCGAGAAGGGCGAGGCAGGCGAGGCGTACAACGTCGGCGACGACCACGCGCCCGTACTGGGCGAGTGGGTCGACCACATCGCGGATGCGTGCGACACCGACATCGAGACGGTGTTCGCCAGCGCGCGCGAGCTCGGTGCTGTCGACGTATCGCTCGACGACTTTCCCATCTACCGTGGCTATCCGCATCTGCTCGATACGAACAAGCTCCGGTCGCTGGGCTGGGAGTCGACGCCCCACGAGGAGGCGCTGGCCGAAACCGTCGCCGATCATCGCGATTCGGAGCGGACGGGACGGGAGAACGGCCCCGAGCGCGACACCGAGGAGCGGCTGATGGAGGTTCTGGAGACGGTCGCGTAGGCCAAACGGTTTTACCGCGCCCTCGCGCACTCCCGCTATGTTCGAGAAATCGACGTGGATCCGCCTGCCGCGGAGCGTCGTCGTCGGCCACGGCGTCCTCGACCGCACCGTCGAGGCGGTCGAGGAACTGTATCTCGACGGGCGGCCGCTCATCGTCACCAGCCCGACGCCGAAAGAGCTCGCTGCCGACCGGCTCCTCGACGCCTTCGAGGCAGCCGGTTTCGACCCCGCACTCGCCATCGTCGAGGAGGCCTCGTTCTCGGCCGTCGAGGAGGTGCTGGAGACGGCCACTGAAGCCAACGCCGGCTTCCTCATCGGGCTCGGCGGCGGCAAACCCATCGACATTGCCAAGATGGCGGCCGACGAGCGCGGCTGTGGGTTCGTCTCTGTGCCGACGGCGGCGAGTCACGACGGCATCGTCTCGGGTCGCGGGTCGGTTCCCGACGGCGACAGTCGACATTCGGTCGCCGCCGACCCGCCGCTTGCGGTCATTGCCGACACGGAGCTCATCGCGAACGCCCCCTGGCGATTGACAACTGCGGGCTGTGCCGACATCATCTCGAACTACACTGCCGTCAAGGACTGGCAGCTCGCCAATCGGCTCAAGAACGTCCAGTACAGCGAGTACGCGGGCGCGCTCTCACAGATGACTGCGGAGCTACTCGTCGAGCAATCTGACACCATCAAGCGCGGCCTCGAGGAGTCGGCCTGGGTCGTCATGAAGGCGCTCGTCTCCTCCGGCGTGGCGATGTCCATCGCTGGCTCTTCGCGGCCGGCGTCGGGGGCCGAACACCTCATCTCACATCAGCTCGACCGGCTGGCACCGGGCGCAGCACTGCACGGCCACCAGGTCGGCGTCGCCTCCATCGTCACCGAGTATCTCCACAGCGGTGAGGGCGGGGACTGGCGCCGCGTCCGGGACGCACTCGCTGGCATCGATGCGCCGACGACGGCCACGGAACTGGACATCGATGACGAGCAGTTCATCGAGGCGACGACGACGGCCCATGAAATCCGTGACCGCTACACGATTCTCGGCGACGGCATCGAGGAGGCCGCCGCCATCGAGGCGGCGACGATGACGGGCGTGCTGTAGTGGGAGGGGTTACCGTTCGTCGGCGAGCAGGCCATAGCGGATGATGTCGACGTTGTCGCCACGGAGGAAGGCGGGCCGGGCATACATCGGCGAACGGTGGCATTCGGATTTAATCCACCGGATGCGTGTCACCGCTTGGCACGCCAACAGCTGATTTCGCGGTAGCCGCCGACGAGCAAGCGGTTGATTCCGGGGCCAGCGACGAGCAGATGAAACGCTCGACAAACTCGAAGCCCGAACAGCAAAGACGCCGGCCCACGCCGAAGCGAACATGGGAACGCCACTGGAGCCACGCGAATCGCAGGTCGTCGAGGTGCTCGACCGCCTCTACGAGCAGTATCCCGACGCCGAAATTTCGCTGAACTTCTCGAATCGTCTGGAACTACTCATCGCCGTTGTCCTGTCGGCGCAGTGTACCGACGAGCGGGTCAACACGGTCACCGCCGACCTCTTCGAGAAATACGACGGCCCCGAGGAATACGCCAACGCCGACGAGGAGGAACTCGCCGAAGATATCAACTCGATTACCTACTACAACAACAAGGCGAGCTACATCAAATCGGCCTGTGAGGACATCGTCGAGAAACACGACGGCGAGGTGCCCGACACGATGTCGGAGCTGACAGACCTCGCCGGCGTCGGGCGCAAGACGGCGAATGTCGTCCTCCAGCACGGTCACGACCTCACCGAGGGCATCGTCGTGGACACACACGTCCAGCGGCTTTCACGCCGGCTGGGGCTGACCGAGGAGAAATCGCCCGAGGCCATCGAGGACGACCTCATGGACGTCGTCCCCGCGACCGACTGGAAGGAACTCACGCACCTGCTCATCAGTCACGGGCGGGCGACGTGTACGGCGCGGAACCCGGACTGCTCCGACTGCATGCTGGAGGATATCTGTCCGTCCTCGAAGCTTGACAGCGACATCGACCTCGCTGACGGCAGCGAGTGGTGAGGCTCAGGCGTATAGCGCAACGTACCGAGCGAAGCCGGTAAGGAAGGTGACTATCCAGCAGGCGGTGTAGCCGAACACGCCGATTCGGAGCCGGCGCCGCCAGAACGTCATGTTCTCGTCGCCGATCTCATCGAGGAGTACGTCCTCGTCGTACTCGGTGTAGAGGTCGTGTTCGTATTTGGCCCTGAAGATGCGGACGATGCCGGTGAAGCCGAACGCGAGGAAGGCGTAGGCCTGTAACCCGAAGAAGGCGTGGACGGCCGCGAACCCGCCGAGCTGTTCGAGCAGCCGCGGCGCCATCCAGAACAGAAGCGGGCCGGTCGTCAGCGTCAGCCCCGCAAGGATGAACTTCAGGTGATAGGTGAGGATGCCCCAGGTAATCTTTTCGTTGTCGATCATGATCCACGCGCCGTACAGAAAGCAGGGGAAGCTGGCTGCGACGGAGAGAAGCACGACGGTCGCGACTTGCGCGTCCGGGGCCATTGTCCGGTGTTAGGGCGGCGCCCGCTTGAGTGTGCCGTGTCGTCCGCGGTCGGAAAACGTAAGCCGACGACGCCCCTACTGACGGTAATGGCCGATTCCCGGCAGTCCTCGGAGACGAGCCGCGACGCGGCGGAGCCGGACGACCCCAAATCCGGTTCCGAGGCCGCCGACGAGGCATCGCTGTCGACCGAGGAACTCCGAGAGCAGGTCGAAGCGCAGTACGACTTCGACGATTTCGGGGCCAGCGAGATGGCGGAGATGACGGTCGAGGAGTGGGAGGCCGTCTTCGACGAGGACTCCTGGATTACGGGTGCGGCGCTGCTTGACCGCGTCGAGCAGGAGCTGCGTTCGAACGTCCAGCGACGCGAGGTGTTCGCCGTTATCGAACGCGCTGGCGAGGGCGAAAATGAGCGGGTCGTCGCCTACTCCGATGAGGGGTACGTCATCGTCCGCCCGGACGGCAGTATCCAGGGTACCGGAACGATTCTCCGCGATGTCGAGCCGATGGTCGCGCTGTGCTCGATGGAGTCGTACGACGTGCCCGACGTGGACGAAGATGCCGGTCTGCCCCACCCCGATGCAGTGCCGGAGGGAAGCGGCGACTTCGGAAACAAGATGCTGCAGGTCATCGCCGGCGCGACATCGCTTTCGGGCGTGGCGTTCATCCTCGTGTGGTTCGGCAGCATCGTCGGCCTCATCGACATCGGCTTCGCCGGCGCCATCGTGTTGACGCTCGGCTTCGTCTTCCTGTTCACGGGAGTGTTCCTCTTTCTGACTGTCGCGAACGCTCGGCTCTCCGATAAGATGCGTTCGGAGCAGTACCGCAACCGGTTGCGTGCGGTCGGCGCCGGCACCGACGAGCGGCCGTCGTTCATGCCCGATGATGCCTTCGAGGCGGGCGGCCGCGAACTCGAGGAAGCGATGGAGCGAATCCATCGCGAGGCGATTGATGCGGATGAGGCGGCGGCGGAGCGGCGGCTATCGGACGATTCAGGGCGGTGACAGAGGCCCTGGGCGGTGCGAACACACCTGAGTAGGAGAACGGGGCGAACAGCCCCTGAAACGGACGTAAAACGTCGGTACGCGCGCCCGCCATCGGTGGGTTTAAGCGGTCACAGTCCTCATTCCCGGGTGTATGAAAAGGCGGGACTTCATGCGTGCTGCCGGCGGTGGAACCGTCGCTGCAGCCGCAACTGCGGGCGCTGCCCAGCCGGCCGTCGCCGCCGGAGGCGGAGAGGAATCCGGCGGTGAGGGCGGCGGTGTAGAGCCGGCATTCGGCCCCTATCTGGACGATGCCAATGCCTACGACACCACGGAAGACTTGCGTGACCAAGACGAGGTGACAGTTGAAGTCGGCGCCGGCGACGGGTTCGCATTTGACCCACCGGCCATCTGGATTTCTCCAGGGACGACAGTGACGTGGGAGTGGAGCGGCGAAGGAAACCACAACGCCGTCCCAAATGAGGGCCCCGCCGGCTTCGAACACGAGGAAATCATCGGTGAGGAAGGCTACACCTACACCTACGAGTTCACCGAAGAGGACGCCGGCATCACGACCTACAAATGCACGCCCCACGAGGGGCAGGGCATGAAAGGCGGCATCGCAGTCGGCGATGATGTCGAAACGGTTTCGACGGGCGGCCCCGAGATCAAGGAACCCGCGGAGTTCGGGGTCGACATCCACGAACACTGGGTCGGCGTCACTGTCATGCTGATGCTGTCGGTGTCGATGGTGTTCACGTTCTTCACACTCAAATACGGTGAATCACCGCACACGAGTGGGGCGAACTGACCATGTCAGACAACAGCTACGGCGCGATTCACCGATACGAACCGGCTCGTGAAAGCACCGTCGCGGCGCTTGCGATCGTGCTCCTATCGGTCCTCCAGATCATCTTCGTCGGCCTGTTCACCTACGGCCTGACGGCTGGGTGGGCGGTTGGCACCTCGACGGGCACCGAGGCAGGGAACGTCCTCCTTGGACTGTTGCTCGCGGCGGTGTTCATCAACCTCGCGTTCATCCTGCTTCTGTACCGCAAGGAGTTCCTCCCGGACGTGATGGTCGTCAAGAAGCGACGGCGCAAATGGGAAGACCTCTATATCGAACAAGAGGATATGCACGGCGAAGAGATCACGGACGGTGCCGTTGAGAAGCTGAAACGCGCCATCTACCCCTACTACAAACGATAACCAATGAGCGAAGACAAATATCCGAGCGAATCCGGACGGCGTCGGTTCGTCAAGGGAGTCGTCGGCAGCGCGGCCCTCGCCGGAGTCGGCGTCGGCGGCGCATCGTCAGTGAACCTCGCAACCCAGCCGACCGGTGGTGGTGGTGGGCCGACACCGTTCGTCGGCATCACGAACACCGGTGGCCCGGCGCCGCGGGGGATGCCATACATCCCGCTCGAGCTCGACGACGAAGGCTATCTCCGTGGCGTCTGGCCCGAAGCAGAGACGGTGACCGAAGCCGGTCAGACCTACGACGTCGCCCGCACCGAACTCGGTGGGCAGACGTACTCTTCCGAGTGGTTCCAGTACTGCGGGCGCCAGCAGGCGGCGGGCGTCCAGCCGGCGGCCGACCAGGACAACTACTTCCAGTCGGTCGGTTCGCCGAGCTACAACTGGCAGGCCGAAGAGCTCAGCGAGGGCGATCGCCTGCGCCTCGACCATTTCGAGGATTACGAGACGTGGGGCAACGAGATCGGCGACGAGGGCGTCGGCAAGCCCGCCGAAACGACGTGGCGCTCTCAGGGTACCGAAGGCGTCCTCCCCGTCACGCTGATCCGCAGCAAGCGCATCGAGGAGAAGGCAAACCAAGGCGGCGAGGTCGGTGAGTGGTACTCCGCTGCGTCCGTCCAGGGCACCATCGCGTACCTGAACGTCTGTACGCACTTCTGCTGTGTCCCCGGGTATAAGGATTCGCCGGACTCACCCCAGTACAACGCCGAGAACGGTATCTACTGTCAGTGCCACCAGTCGACGTACGACCCGTTCGAGCCGTCCTTCGAGACGTTCATCGCACTTCCGAGGCCTGACTGACAATGAGTTTGGAACGCAAAGACGACCACGACCACGACGCGTGGATGGAATCGAAAGACCTCTCGCCGATCGAGGAGGTGTATCTCACCGCGCTTATCTGGATGGATCGTCGGCTCCGTATCGTCGATTACCTCGAGCTGCTGGAGGATATGTACTACAAGACGAACCTCCAGATGCCGAAGAGCCACACGGAACAGTACAACCTCGACAACAAGTTCTGGTACTGGTACCCGTTGTATGCGTTGGGGTCGTTCAGTACCATCGCCTACGTCGTAGCCGCGATAAGCGGCGCGCTGTTGGGCTTTTACTACGCTCCGTCGGCGGCGACGACGGAGGGGGCACGGACGGTCGCGTATTCGAACGTCCTGTTCATCATGGGCGATTTGAACTTCGGAACGTTCCTCCGGAGTCTCCACCGCTGGTCGGCACAGGTGATGACGGCAGCGGTGTTCCTGCACATGCTCCGTGTGTACTTCACGGGCGCGTACAAGGAGCCACGTGAGCTCAACTGGATCCTCGGCATCGTCCTCATCTCGATGACGATGGTCTTCGGATACACCGGCTACCTGCTGCCGTGGAGCCAGCTGTCGTACTGGGCCGGGCAAATCGGCGTCGAGATGGCGCTTTCGATTCCGCTCATCGGCGAGTGGGTCGCCCAGCTCATCTTCGGCGGGTTCACGCTCGGCGAGTCGACGCTGCAACGGATGTACATCCTGCACGTGTTCATCCTCCCGTTCCTCGTGACGGTGCTCATCGCGCTTCACATCGGCATCGTCTGGATGCAGGGCATCGCGGAACCGCACTAAAACAATGAGCGACAACGAATCCACCACCGACGGAGACGAACCGCAGACGGACGGCGGCACTGGCATCGTCCCCCAGGACGACCAGGCGCCGACCTGGACGGAGCGCAAGGAGCGCACGCAGGGGCTGTCACGGCTGACCTACGAGTATTTCGAGCGCTCCCGCCGCGAGGACGAGGAGCTGCGCCGGGAGTCCGACTACGTCGAGCGCGACGTGTTGGCGTTCCCGACGTGGCCCCACGAGATGATCCGCAATCTCGCCTTGACCTCGTTCTTCCTCGGCCTGATGTTCTTCATCTCGGCTGCGATCCCGCCGCACATTCCGGGGCCGGCCGATCCCAACTCGACGCCGGCTGTCATCCTGCCCGATTGGTATCTCTACTGGTCGTTCGGGCTGCTCAAGCTCGTTCCGCTGAACCCCGAGCTGACGCTGCTCGGCGGCCAGAAGCTGATGAGCGACCGTGTCTACGGCGTGCTCGCGAACCTCGTGGTCGTTGGCATCATCTCCATCGTGCCGTTCCTCAACAAGGGAAGCGCTCGACGGCCCGTCGAGGAGCCGTTCTGGGCGGCTATCGGCGTCGGCGGCGTGGTCTTCGCGTTCACCATCGCCGTGCTGGCGGTGAAGAACCTCGTGACGGCGACGTTCCCGCTCGGCAACCACGAACTGTTCGACCTGACGTTCCTCCTGCCGGTCGTCGCCGGGTTCATCGCGTACTCGGTGCTGAAGACGATGCGTGAGGGGTACATGTTCGAGCTGAACCGCCGGTACTACCGCCTGCGCCCGCCGAAGTAACGTACGGCTCGCGGTTCGCGTTTCGGCACTTTTACTCGCTGTCCCGTCGTTATGTCGGTAATGGCCGATAACACGAGCAGCGCGGACGCGGCCGTGGCGCCCGACGCTGACACCGATGTCGATGCCGGGGAAAGCGCGGGCGAGGAAGGCAAGACGGAGGCGGAAGCGGACACGGGGGCGGAGACGCCCGGCGGCCGCGACATCGTCGTCCCGCTGCGGCTATACAAGACGGTTACTGTCTTCTCGACGCTTTTCGCTATCGTCTCGATACTTCTCGGATTCGTGTTGCTCGACCGGGGGACACAGCGGGCAACGGCAGCACCGGAGGACGTGAGCCTCCCGCTCGTCGCGCTTGCGCTCGGGCTCATCGTGGTCGGGAGCGCGGTGTATGCGTTCTCCACGCGGTTCCGAACCGAGGGAATGGGAAAGTCTAAAGACGACACCGACGAACCATCAGATAATGGCTGACGAATTCGCCAAGGGGCTCGGCATCCTCACCGGCGGCGGGCTGGTGTGGTTGGCCATCTCCGCGTGGCTGACGACGGAGAGTTTCGAGGGGACACAGCTCATCGCACCGCCGCCGGAAAGCGTCGGCACCTACGGCGAACTCGCCCTGTTACTCCGGGACGTGACCGGCTGGTTCATGATCTTCGGCGTGTTGGTCTTCTGGATCGTCATTCCGGCGTTCCGCGAACTGCAGGCGTATCGCAGCGGCAGCGCGGAGTAGCCCGTTCGACGTTTTAGCGGCCGTCTCAGTTCTCCAGTAGCGGGTGCTGTCGCTCGTGTCGTCTCACACAGCACCGACTACGTGATTTCGGATGCGGCGGGAGACCTCGTGGACAAAGAGCGCGCAGCAGCAGAGAACAGTGACAGCGAGGAGCCGCGGACGCGAACAGCGGGGCGCGGTCAGATGACGACGCTCCAGTACGGTCGGACGAGGAAGAACAGCGCCTGATAGGCGATGTACAGCAGCGCGAAGACGGAGGCGCCGATGGAACCCCAGGGTCGCTCGATGTCCCAGCCCTGTCGGGACTCGACCTTCCGGGCCTCGAACTCGAAGAAGTCCGAGAGGAAGACGCCGAGGACGAGCAGCGTGACGATCAGGCCGGCGTGGCGCTCGACGGTGAGGTAGTAGAAGCCGCCGACGACGAGCAGGAAGTTCGTCGCCACACGGAGCGGGTGACGGCTAATTTTCTCGGGGCCCGCTTCGGCCTGGCTTGCGATACGATTGTACTCGAGGCCTCGGCCGACCATGTTGAGGACGATGAGCCCCAGCATGACGTAGCCGATCACCGGCCCGAGAACGGTGTCGACCGGACCGAATAGCGTCACCGATGGATCCATGTCTGTTCGTCGGCACCGATATCATTAATGTGTTTCCAAATCGGGGCATTCACCAGCAGCATCGCGATCAGATCTCCCGTTCGACGACGAACTCGGCGAATGCGGTGAGTTTCTCGGTCGGTTCGGGCGCTAAATCCAGCTCCTCGAGGTGGCCGGTGGCAGATTCCGAGAGGTCTTGGGCCGTCTGCTTCGCGTACTCGACGCTTCCGGCGGCCTCGAGGATGTCGATTGCCTCCATAACCTCCTCGTCGGTGTTCTCCTCGCTCCACAGCAGCTCTTCGAGCCGGGCGATGTCTTCCGGCGCTGCGTTGTCGGCCGCGTGGATGACCATCAGCGTCTTCTTGCCCTCGCGGATGTCGTTCCCGACGCCCTTGCCGAAATCACCGCCTTCCTCGAGGGCGTATTCGACATCGAGAACGTCGTCGGCGATCTGGAAGGCGACTGCCATCTCCTCTGCGTACTTCGCGACGGCCATCTCGTCGTCCTGATTCTCGGTAACGATGGCGGCAAGGCGGGCGACGATACGGGCGAGACAGCCCGTCTTGCAGGCACACATCTCCAGGTACTCCCCTTCGGAGATGCGGACTGCCTTCTCGTTGTGCCAGCAGATATCCATCCCCTGTCCGAGGTGGGTTCGGTTGAGTTCGTGGGTCAGCATCTCGTAGGCTGCCAGGCGGGCGTCCGGCGGGAGGTCGGCGGGATCACGCGTAAGCACCTTCAGCGGCAGGAAGTACATCGCGTTGCCGGCGTTGAGCGAGATGTCGGTACCGTGGGTGTGGTGGAGTGCGGGCTCGCCGCGACGATGTGTCGCACCGTCTTCGACATCGTCGACGATGATGGTGCCGTTGTGGAGTATCTCCGGAATCGCGGCGTATTCGAGGAACTCCTCGGGGTCTTCGTCGAACGCCTCGACGAAGAGCAGAAAGAGGACGGCCCGCCACCGTTTCCCACCGCGGTCGAGCAGTTCCCAGATGGGGTCTGCGAGCGCGTGTTGAATCGCGGTCGAGTCGTACGCGTAGGTCGCATCACCGAAGAAGTCAGTAAGATAGGCGTCATCCACTGTTCGGGGGAGCAGCGATTCGATGGTCTCATCGACCACCGGCCGCCACTCGTCGAGTACGCTGCGCATATCACCGGCTTGCGGTGCCAGGGTAAAAACCCTCCCGTGGCGGCCGCCGTGACGAGGGACTTTTGACCTCCCCGGACGTTCCACCGAACAGATGAGCGGACAGCGTGTCGGCATCATCGGGGACGGCGGGCTCGCGGACGTAGTCGAGACTGCGGGCGGCGAAGCCGTCGTCGGCCTGCCCGAGAAACTGGACGATGTCTCCATTGTGCTCGCCGCGGGCGAGGCTGCACTCGTCGAGGTGGCGCGTGCCCCCGTCGATGCGCCGGTGTTGCCGGTCGATGCCGGCGCTGGCGTCCGGTCGGTGCCGCGTTCGGCCGTCGAATCAGCCCTCGAGCGACTGCTCGAGCGAGCGGCGCCGACCGAACGTCACCCCGTCATCTCGGCACGAGGGGCGTTCGCGGCCGTCGACGCGCTTCTCGACGTCGCGTTGATGGCGGCCGAGCCCGCCCGCATCTCGGAGTTCTCGGTGCGATGTGACGGCGAGCAGGTCGCACGCTTCCGTGCCGACGGCGTCGTCGCGTCCACGCCGGCCGGCAGCGTCGGGTACAACAGCGCGGCGGACGGGCCGGCAGTGGCCCCCGAAACAGACGTTCTCTCGGTCGTTCCGGTCGCGCCGTTCGCGACCGACGCCGACCGGTGGATACTGCCGGCCGACGAGGTTGTGCTGTCGGTCGAGCGCGACGAGACGCCTGTCGAGCTGCTCGCCGACGGTCGAACCGAACGGACGGTCGCCGCTGGTGACCCGGTCACGCTCTCACATTCGGCCGATCTCGAGACGTTCGTCGTGCCCGAAAGCGGCCGGTTCTTCTGATACGGATTGTTGTAGTCGTTTCCCGGCGAACGCCGAGCCGTCCCGGCCGCTCGCCGGTAATTTGGTACAACAATCGTATGATACGGACGGCTGTACGTCATGTCCGCATCGACCGCCCGACTGCGGGTGGTCGTCGCGATACACAGATACAGCAGTCCGTATGAGCATATCTCACGGTTTATCTGCCTTCGCGCCACAGATGTCTTCATGAGCGATTTCGAGTACGACCTACTCGTCGACCTCACCGAGGAACGTGGCGTCCCCGGCTACGAAGACCGCGTGCGCGAACTCGTGCGTGAGGCCTTGGAGCCACACGTCGACCGAGTTCGCTCCGATGCGATGGGCAACCTCGTCGGCAGCGTCGGCGACGGCGACTACGACGTGGTCGTGCCGGCCCACATGGACGAAATCGGCTTCATGGTCAAACACATCGGCGACGACGGGTTCCTCGAACTCGACGCACTCGGTGGCTGGGATCCGCGGATTCTGCGCGCCCAGCGCGTCACCGTCCACACCGAGAACGGCGACCTCCCCGGCCTCATCGGCTCGGTGCCGCCGCACACGCTCAGCGAAGCGGAACGCGAGAAGACGCCGGACGTGGAGGACGTCAACGTCGACCTGGGGCTTGACGCCGAAGACGTAGAGGAACACGTCGCTGTCGGCGATCTCGTCACGATGGATCAGAGCACGGCGCGAGTCGGCGAGTTCATCTCGGGCAAATCGCTCGACAACCGCGTCTCCGTCTTCGCGATGCTCGAAGCCGCCCGTCGCATCGATGACCCCGACGTAACCATCCACTTCGCGGCGACGACCCAAGAGGAAGTCGGACTCCGCGGGGCCGAGGCCCTCGGCGTCGATTTAGACCCCGACCTCGTCCTCGCACTCGACACCACCGTGGCCAACGACGTGCCGGGCTTCGAGGCTGGCGAACGGGTGACCGAACTGGGTGACGGGGCCGGTATCAAGCTCAAAGACTCGAGCGTTATTACGAATCACAAAGTCCACCGCCGGCTGCGCACCGTCGCGCGAACCGAGGATATCGACCACCAGTTCGAGGTGCTTCCGGCCGGCGGCACCGACACAGGAGGCCTCCAGCGCACCTCCGGCGCGACACCCGCAGGCGCCATCTCGGTGCCGACCAGGTATCTTCACACCCCGACCGAGAGCGTCCACGAAGACGACGTGGGCGACGTCATCGACCTCATCGTCGCCTTCCTCGAAAGCGAGGACGGGACGAACGATTACACGCTGTAGAACGGCTCAGTCCCACGTCGGCCGGTAATCGGCTGCTTCACCCACTGGCGGGTCGGTGTTGACCCATTCGGCGCGTGCGGCGTCGCTCGTGATGGTCTCCGTCGTGCCGCCGTCGATGCTGTAGGTCACCGTCGCATCCGACAGCGAGCAGTGGGCGTTGTATCTGGGGGTATCATCCGGGGCCATGTAGGCGACCGTCTGCCAGTGGTCGGGATCGGCCTCGATGGTCGCCTGGAGTTCGATACCCTCGCCTTCCCCGCGGAACCGCCAGTGGCCCGGTTCGTCGTGAGTGATGCTGTTCGCCGAGGGGCTGATGGTCAGGACGTGTTTCAGCCGATTGAGCGCGTACACCTCGCCGTCCGTGCGGAAACATAGCGAGAGCTTGTCGTCGAGCCGAAGCGCCTCCAGCACGGCGTCGCTGTTCTCGAAGTCGTTGCACTGCACCCACGTCCACTCCTCCGGTGGGTTCGAGGAGAGCGTATGGCCCTGATGACCCGGCGCATCGTCGAGTTCGATGGTGCGGTCGCCGACCGTGATTTCGCCGGACATGAACACCGACTGATTCCGGCTCCAGTGTTTGCCTGTCCCGAGGATGGCTGACAGCAGATTCGTCAGCGTCTCGCTGCGCAGCGGCGTGAACGCGTACGTGTCCGGCTCGTAGTCGAGCTCCCACGAGACGTCGCCGATGGTGCCCGTCGCCGACGACGAGGTCAGTGCGCCGTCGCCGATGGTCAGCCCAAAGGGGTCGCTGTCGGGCCAGACCTCCTCGAAGGGGTACGATTCAGTGACGAACTGGGAGTTCTCGGGGTTCTCGTGGTCGGTCAGCGCCGCCCACAGCCGACCCTCTTGGAGGCCGTCCGCCGTCGAAAGCAGCGTGTAGCGATACCAAAAGGCGAGCGAGCCGTCGTGGGGGCTGACGAGCGAATACCACACCTCACGGCCGGGCTCGCCGACAGAGAGGGGCCACGCCAGATCGGGGTCGTTCGGGTCGGGCTGCATGGCATGGACTGTTACCGGCCGTGGAGTTATAGCTTGGTGGTCGCGAGAAATAATCCACTCCTCGCCCCGGTCAATCACAGAATCTGCTCGTCGATGTCATCGATTCGCTCCTCCATTTTTATACGAAAGAAGTGGTACCGTATTGGTTATATATTATATTTTTCTAACTGTTTGAGATTGGGGCCTCAAACCAAGCGAATCCCTACTCAGGCTCTTGAGACCCGATATTTTCGCTGTGTTACTGCAGCAGAGCAAGAAAAACGATTAGAAAGTTAGTAGACTCCT
>NZ_JBLGBY010000028.1:0-28120 GCF_047616845.1 Natronomonas sp.
TCCGCGGCGGCGCGGATGTACTCCTCAACGGTGCCCTCCTCGGGCGGGCCGGCGGCGATGTACTCCTCGGCGGCGTAGAAGACACAGACCAGGGAGGTCTGGACGCCGTCGATGAGCATGAGTTTCTCCTCGTCGTCGAAATCCACTTCCGAGAGGACGATGTCGCGCACCGTCGCGAGCTCTTCGAGGGCAGGGTCTTCGCCGAGCTCGCCCTCGTCGTAATCAGCGACGATCTTCACGATGGCGATGGCGGTGTCGTCCTGGAGGTTCAGAAGGAGGCGTGCCGACTCCTCGTCTTCGGGGTCGATGTCCTCGTCTCTGAGTCGGTCGAGCCAGTTGCTCCACCGCTCCTCGTCGTAGTACTCGCTGGGGGACGTGCTCATGCTCGAAGGTATGGTGGGCGGGGGATATGCCTTTTCCTTGCCGGCCTGAGCGGCGCGGCTCCACCACAGTGTCGTGTGGTCGTCACCGCTCCTTCCGTGCCTCGCGGCCGAGGGCGTCCTCGACGGCGTCGACCTTCTCGTTGGCGCTCTGCTCGCGCGTCCGTTTATCGTCGATTTTCAACACCGTGCTGACTCGGTCGGCGTCGACCGCCTTGTGCGCCGCGCCGGCAGCCGCGAGCAGCGTGTCGATGTCGTCGGCCTCGATGACCGTCCCCATCGGGTTCGTCTCGTAAGAGACGTCGAACTCATCAAGCGCTTCGACCGCCTTCGCCACCTCGGTGGCCATGCTGTCTTCGATTACCGGTGCGACGCTGAGTAATGCGATGACGCTCATGGGCACCATTCGGTGTCGGGGAAAATAGGCCTTGCCTGGCCCAGACCGAACAGCCGCTACCCGCTCCGCCGGGAACCACTATATGTGACCCGGACGTGCGCTTGCGTATGAGTTCGGATACGACGAAACCTCGCCTTCGCCGGCACACCGTCGAGGCGAACGGACTGTCCTTCGAGTGCCTCCGGTCTGGTGAGGGCGACCGGCTCGCACTCTGTCTCCACGGGTTCCCGGATGACGCCGGGTCGATGGTGCCGATTCTGACGCGGCTCGCGGATGCGGGCTTTACCGCCGTCGCGCCGTACATGCGTGGCTACGGCCCCACCGACGCGGCGCCGGACGGCGACTACTCGGCGACAGCGCTCGGGCAGGACGCGGTCGCGCTTTCCGTGGCACTGGAACACCGCTTCGACACCGACGACGCCGTCCTCGTGGGCCACGATTGGGGTGCCGTCACCGCCTACGCCGCCGATCAGGTCGACTCCGACGCCTTCTCGCGGATGGTTACCATGGCGGTTCCGCCGGGGTTCGATGCGCTCTTGCTCGAATATCCGAAGCAGTTGCTCCGGAGTTGGTACATGTGGCTCTTCCAGGTACCCGACGTGCCCGAGCGAGCGCTACGGTGGCGGAATTACGGACTCATCGAATTTCTCTGGGAGCTGTGGAGCCCGAACTGGGAGTATCCGGACGCACGAATCGCGGCGGTCAAAGAGACGTTCCGCACCGACGACACCGTCTCGAACGCGGTTCAGTACTACCGGGATACGGTCGGCCCCTCCATCTCCGACCTGCTTCGGGGCGAGCGCCCGGATATCGAAGACGTTCCGTCAGTCCGAACACCGACGCTCGTCATCTGTGGCGAACAGGACGGCTGTATCGGCCCTGGCCTCTTCGACCACGCTGGCGAGGTCATAGAGGAGTGTCGCGTCGTGCGCGTGCGCGAAGCAGGTCACTTCATGCATCAGGAACGCCCCGATGTCGTGGGCGACGAGATCGTCTCGTGGCTCACGAATGGGGACTAACTGCGGAAACGACGGCTGCGTCGCTCACAGATTTGCTCCGTGGAGAACTGCGCTGGCCGAGATTTGAGCCGGATCGAGACGTTCCGGAGTGCTCGCTTCGCTGTGCGGGCTGCGTCTTCCAGGATTCAAATCCCGATTACGATTTCGTGGCTCCCGTTTGGCGAGCAGTGCCGAGCACCAGCGAGGCCTGCTCGGTGAGTGGTCGCAACAGAAATGCGCTGGCCGAGATTTGAACTCGGGTTGTGACCATGGCAAGGTCACGTGATACCACTACACTACCAGCGCGCCTTCGCAATCAATCGTACCGGCGAGATGGATAAAAGGCTTGCGGAACCACGCCCCGTGTGTGAGTTCGCTCCCCGGTAGTGTCCCACACGGCAGTCGGCTGTCAACGGCCCGCACGACGGTTCAATACCGCGATACTTTTACGGTAGCGTTCGGTAGAATCGGCACAGTCTAGTGAGCGGACACGGAAGCGTCACGGCATGACACGCAGCGTACTCGTGCCGTCGTCTCTGTCCCGAGAGGCCGAGGATAAACGCGAGGCGACTCGCAAACTCGGTTACGTCGCACGCGCGGCGGTCGTCTTTCGGGTCGACCGACTCGTCGTCTACCCCGATTCTGGGGGCGATGACGGACGGTTCGGCGACGGGTTCGTCAGTACCGTACTGTCGTACGCCGCAACGTCACCATACCTCCGAAAGGAGGCGTGGGGCAAGCGGGACGAACTGGAGTACGTCGGTGTGTTGCCGCCGCTCCGAATCCGCTCGCAGACCGGCTCCGGATCAGATGGTTCGGGGTCGTTAAGACAGGGAATCGTGACCGAGGTCGGACCTGAAGGGCGCGTCCGGGTCAATTGCGGACTGCAACACCCGATCTCTCTCCACGCACCGCCATCGATGGCGGTCGAGGAGGGGGAGCGCGTCACCATCAGGGTCTCTTCGCGACGGCCGGTTCGCGCGAAACTCGTGGACGAACCCCTTCCGGGGTTCTCCGTTGAGCGTGCGACCATCACTGACGCCCTCACACAACCGGATGCAGGCGTTCGTATCGCAGCATCCCGGCACGGTGAGGTGCTTTCGGTCGACCGTCTCGGCCAGCTGGTCGAGTCGACGACCGACGACGGCTTCACAGTCGCCTTCGGCGCCCCCGAGCGGGGGCTGCCGGAAATCCTCGACTGTGAAGCGGGCGCAGAGACTATCGACGACGACGAACCCAAAGCGCGGTTCGACCTTTGGCTCAATACGGTTCCAAACCAGGGTAGCGAGGTCGTGCGAACCGAGGAAGCTCTGTTCGCCTCCCTCGCGCCCCTCACACTGGAGTGAGACAAAATGCCACAACCAAGCAGACCACGCAAAGGCTCGATGGGCTTCAGCCCCCGTAGCCGTGCGGCCAGTGAGGTCCCGCGCTTCAACTCCTGGCCGGACGACGAAGGACAGCCCGGGCTTCAAGGCTTCGCCGGCTACAAGGCCGGAATGAGTCACGTCGTTTCGATCAACGACCAGCCCAACTCCCCCCGAGAGGGCCAGGAGGAAACCGTCCCGGTGACCGTCGTCGAGACGCCACCGATGCGGGCTGTCGCCGTTCGAGCCTACGAAGACACACCATACGGACAGCGACCGCTTACCGAGGTCTGGACCAACGAGGTTCACGATGACTTAGAGCGTGCGCTCTCCGTCCCAGACGAACAGCACGGCGATGCCGAAGGCCAGATTCGCGAGGCACTCGACGCGGGTGACCTCGGTGACGTGCGGGTCATCACCCACACCGTCCCCACTGGCCTTTCGAGCGTCCCGAAAAAGCGCCCTGACGTGATGGAGACGCGCGTCGGCGGCGGCTCGCTCGATGAGCGATTCGAGTTCGGTCTCGACCTCATCGACGACGGCGGGGAACACTCCATGACGGACGTGTTCCGCGCCGGCGAGTACGCCGACGTCGCGGGTATCACGAAGGGCAAAGGTACGCAGGGCCCCGTCAAGCGATGGGGCGTCCAGAAGCGGAAGGGCAAACACGCCCGACAGGGCTGGCGCCGACGCATCGGCAACCTCGGCCCCTGGAACCCCTCGCGCGTCCGGTCGACCGTCCCACAGCAGGGACAGACCGGCTACCACCAGCGCACCGAACTGAACAAGCGGCTCATCGACCTCGGCGACGAGGACGTGACGCCCGACGGCGGTTTCGTCAACTATGGCGAAATCGACGGTCAGTACGCACTGGTGAAAGGCTCCGTTCCGGGCCCGAACAAGCGCCTCACGCGCTTCCGCCCGGCGGTCCGACCTGCAGACCAGCCGCGCCTCGATCCCGAGGTGCGCTACGTCTCCACCGTCTCCAACCAGGGCTAAAGCATGAAGGCAACAGTACGAGACCTGGACGGCGACGACGCGGGCGAGGTCGAGCTGCCGGACGTCTTCGAGACGGCATTCCGGCCCGACCTCATCAAGCGCGCAGTCCTCGCCGCGCAGGCTAACCGAACACAGGACGCTGGTACAGACGAGTACGCAGGCCTTCGAACGCCGGCGGAATCCCACGGCAGCGGCCGTGGTATGGCGCACATCCCCCGACAGAACGGGCGTGCCCGCGAGGTTCCGCAGGCCGTCTCCGGCCGTCCGGCCCACCCGCCGAAGGTGGAGAAGGATCGCGGACTCGACATCAACACGAAAGAGCGGAAGTTCGCCACCCGAAGCGCCATCGCGGCGACGACGGACGGCGACCGCGTTGCCGACCGTGGCCACGCGTTCGACGACGGCCTCGAATTCCCGATCGTCATCAGCGACGAGTTCGAAGACCTCGTCAAGACGCAGGAAGCGGTCGACGTCCTCGAAGCGCTCGGTGTCGCAGACGACATCGAACGCGCAGAGGAGGGCAAGACGGTTCGTGCCGGCCAGGGGACGACCCGAGGCCGCAAGTACACGCAGCCGAAATCTATCCTCGTCGTGACCTCCGAAGAGCAGTCGCTTGCCGCCCGCAACCTCGCGGGCGCCGACATCGCGACTGCCGACGAGGTCAACACCGAAGACCTGGCGCCCGGCACGGATGCCGGTCGCCTCACGCTGTGGACTGAATCCGCCGTCGAGGAGGTGGCCGACCGATGACGCTGAAACATCCGTTGGTCACCGAGAAGGCCATGAACGCCATGGACTTCGACAACAAGATGCAGTTCATCTGCACCTCCGAATCGACGAAAGGCGACATCGCTGACGCCGTCGAGGCACAGTTCGATGTCGTCGTCGACTCGGTCAACACGCAGAATACGATGGACGGGGAGAAGAAAGCCACCGTGAAACTCTCGGAGGACGACGACGCCCAAGAAGTCGCCTCGCGGATCGGGGTGTTCTAACAATGGGACGACGAATCCAAGGTCAACGACGTGGTCGCGGAACCTCCACGTTCCGTGCGCCGTCGCACCGCTACAAAGCCGACCTCTCGCACCGTAACGTCGAAGACACCGATGTCATCAGCGGCGAGGTCGTCGGCATCGAGCACGACCCCGCTCGGTCGGCACCGCTTGCCGACATTCAGTTCGATGACGGTGACCGCCGACTCGTTCTCGCCCCCGAGGGCGTGACGGTCGGCGACCAGATTCAGATCGGCGTCTCCGCCGAAATCGCCCCTGGGAACACGATGCCACTGGCAGAGATTCCCGAGGGTGTTCCGGTGTGTAACGTCGAACGCCAGCCCGGTGACGGTGGGAAGTTCGCCCGCGCATCCGGCGTGAGCGCGACGCTTCTCACTCACGACCGCAACGCTGCGGTCGTCCAGTTGCCGAGCGGCGAGATGCGCCGGCTGTCGCCGGAATGCCGCGCCACCATCGGCGTGGTCGCCGGCGGTGGGCGAACGGAGAAGCCGTTCGTCAAAGCCGGCAACAAACATCACAAGATGAAATCGCGCGGGACGAAATACCCACGCGTCCGTGGTGTCGCGATGAACGCCGTCGACCACCCCTTCGGTGGCGGCGGCCGACAGCACCCCGGCAAACCCAAAAGCATCTCCCGTGACGCGCCGCCGGGTCGTAAGGTGGGCGACATCGCCTCCAAGCGAACCGGTCGGGGCGGCAAAGGAGGGAAAGAATGAGTTCGGAATACCAGATCGGCCACGAAGGGGAGTTCTCCTACCGTGGTCACACGCTCGACGAGTTGCAGGATATGGAGCTCGACGAGGTTGCGGAACTGCTTCCCGCTCGACAGCGGCGAACCATCACGCGGGGCCTCTCGACTGAAAAGCAGAAACTGCTCGAGAAGGCACGCTCACGCGGCGCCGAAGAGACCGCGAACGACCCGATTCGAACCCACCTGCGGGATATGCCGATCCTGCCGGAGTTCGTCGGGCTCACGTTCGCGGTGTACACCGGCCAGAGCTTCGAACGCGTCGAGGTCGAACCCGAGATGATCGGGCATTATCTCGGCGAGTTCCAGCTCACGCGTACGTCCGTCGAACACGGACAGGCAGGAATCGGGGCCACCCGCTCCTCGAAGTTCGTACCGCTCAAGTGACCATGGGAATCAGTTACAGCGTCGACGCCGACCCGGACACGACGGCGAAAGCCATGCTTCGGGAGCGTCACATGAGCCACAAGCACAGCAAGGAGATCGCCCGTGAGATCAAGGGGAAGACGGCAAGCGACGCCGTCGACTACCTCGAAGCCGTCATCGACGGCGACCGGTCGGTTCCCTTCAAGTCCCACAACACTGGTGTCGGTCACCGAAGCGACATCGAGGGCTGGGACGCAGGTCGCTACCCCGACAAGGCCTCGAAGGCCTTCCTCGACCTGCTCGAGAACGGTATGAACAACGCCGAACACCAGGGCTTCGATGGTGAATCGATGACCATCGCCCACGTCGCCGCCCACAAGGTCGGCGAATCGCAGGGCCAGAAGCCCCGCGCATTCGGCCGTGCCTCTCCCTGGAACACCATGCAGGTCGATGTCGAACTCGTCCTGGAAGAAACGGAGGAATCCGAATAATGGCAGACGAACACCAATTCATCCACGACGGGCTTCAGCGAACCCAGATTGACGAGTTCTTCTCGGATGAACTCAGTCGCGCCGGCTACGGCGGCATGGACGTCGCGAAGACGCCGATGGGCACCCAGATCGTGCTCAAGGCCGAAAAGCCCGGTATGGTCATCGGCAAGGGCGGGAAGAACATCCGGAAGATCACCACTGAACTCGAAGAGCGGTTCAACATCGAAGACCCGCAGATCGACGTTCAGGAGGTCGAGGAGCCGGATCTGAACGCCCAGATCGTCGCCGACCGACTGGCCAACGCACTCGAGCGTGGCTGGTACTTCCGCAAGGCGGGCCACACGACCATCGACCGCATCATGGACTCCGGCGCCCTCGGTGCCGAGATCATCCTGAGCGGTAAGGTCACTGGCGCCCGCTCGCGCGTGGAGAAGTTCAACCGCGGCTACGTCAAGCACAACGGCGAACCCGCAGAGACCATCGTCGACAGCGGTGTCGGTACGGCGGTCATGAAGCTCGGTACCATCGGCGTGCGTGTGAAGATCATCCCGCCGGATGCCGAACTCCCCGACGACTTCGAGGTCTACGAGGACGTCGAAGTCGAAGACTACATCGAGGAACCCGAAGGCGAAGTCGAGGAGCTCCTCGAGGAGCCCGAGGACGCGGAAGCCGAATCGGTCGGTGCCGACCCCGAAGAAGTCATCGAGGAGACCGAGACCGAGACGGCCGACGAGGTCGCAGAAGAAGAAATCGTCGACGAGGACATCGAAGCCGAAGAAGGCGCCTCGCCGACGTCGCCGCCTGACTCCACCGAGGAGGAAGAGCCGGACTCCCTCGACGAGGACGTCGAAGCCGAAGCGGCTGAACTCGTCGAAGAGATGGAAGGCGAAGAAGCCGAAAGCGAATCCGAAGCTGAAGACGAAGAGGAGGGTGAATAACAATGGCCATCCTGCACGTCGACGAGATTCGCGACATGACGCCCGCCGAACGAGAGGCGGAACTCGAACAGCTGGAGACGGAACTTCTCAACGAGAAGGCCGTCCTGGCCGCCGGTGGTGCTCCCGAGAACCCGGGGCGTATCGGCGAACTTAAACGAACGATCGCTCGACTCAAAACCGTTCAGAACGAGGAGGGCGACTTCGACGAATGAACCCCGAAACGCTCGCTCGCCACGAACTCGCCGGCCTCGATGTCGAGGTTGAAGACGCGACCGCACCCGAACTGGTCGGGATAGCGGGGCGTGTCGTCGACGAGACGATGCAGACGCTGCTCGTGGCGACGAGCGACGGGGTCAAACAGGTGCCGAAGGCAGCAGCGACGTTCCGGTTCCAGCTGGATGACTGCGAGGCGCCCGGCGCCTCGAACACGAGCGGTGACGAACCGCGCGTGGATGTCATCATCGATGGGTCTCGGCTCGTCGCACGGCCCGCCCGACGTACCGAAACACAAGGTGGTTCACTATGGCAATAGGACTCGACGTAACACAGCCTCCGGAGCCCGAAAACCCGGAGGAGTACGACTTCGAGACGTGTCCGTTCTACGGTGACCTCCCCGTTCGGGGTCAGGTCATCGAGGGAACGGTCGTCTCGACCGACATGGACCGTACCGTCGTCGTCGAGCGAGAGTATGACGTGAAGGTACCCAAATACGACCGTCTCATGAAGCGACGGTCGCGGATTCCGGCCCACGTGCCGGAGGTACTGGAGCCGCTCTCGGTCGGCGACGACGTGAAGATTGCAGAGACACGACCGCTCTCGAAGACGAAGAGCCACGTCGTTGTCGAGCGCGTGGCCTCATCCGAGGCCACGGACGCGAACGGTGACAACCGCGAGCGTGGAGGTGAGGAGTGATGGAGGCGCTTAACGCCGACGTCACGCAGGGCCTCGAGAAGGGCTCACTCATCACGTGTGCCGACAACACGGGCGCTCGCGAGCTGAAGGTCATCTCGATTTCGGGCTACTCCGGCACCAAGAACCGCCATCCGAAGGCGGGTCTCGGTGACAAAGTGACCGTTTCGGTCACCAAAGGAACGCCCGAGATGCGCCGGCAGGTGCTTGAGGCGGTCATCATCCGCCAGCGCAAGCCGGTTCGACGCCCTGACGGCACGCGGCTGAAGTTCGAAGACAACGCGGCCGTCATCGTCGACGAGAACGAAGACCCCCGCGGTACCGAACTCAAAGGCCCTATCGCTCGCGAGGTCGCAGAGCGGTTCGGTAGTATCGCCAGCACGGCGACGATGATCGTATAGCTATGACACGACAACCAACGAAACAGCGCAATCGACAGGAGCGCGCCTCACTGCACGAGAAGCAAAAGCAGGTTCGTGCGCCGCTGTCGCCGGAACTCCGCGAGGAGTACGGCCAGCGGAGCGTCCGCGTCAACGCGGGCGACACCGTCGAGGTTCAGCGCGGTGACTTCGCCGGAGAGACCGGCGAGGTCATTCGTGTCGACCTCCGCGCCGCCGAGATTCACGTCGAAGACGTGACGCTCGAGACGGCAGACGGTGAGGAAGTGCCCCGAGCACTCGAAGCCAGCAACGTGCAGGTCACTGACCTGGACTTGAGCGACGACGTGCGCGAGGCGCGCCTTCAGGAGGATAACGAATGACGAAACATCAGAAACGACTGGCGGTTCCGAAGTCGTGGCCCGTCGAACGGAAAGAAGAGACGTACACGACGAAGGCCGGCGCAGGGCCGCACGGCGAGGACGGCGTGCCGCTCCTCATCGTGCTGCGCGACGTGCTCGGCTACGTCAACTCGAAGAAGGAAGCCCGCTACGCGCTCGACCAGGACAGCATTCTCGTCAACGGCAAGACTGTCTCCGACGAGCGACTCCCCATCGGGATGTTCGACATCCTGGCGTTCCGGGAGCGAGAGGAGTACTACCGTGTCTTCCCCGACGAGGGCGGCCGGCTCTCCCTGACTCCTATCGACGCCGATGCGGCGGGCTCGAAGCTCGGCAAGATCGCCGGCAAAACGCAGGTCGCTGGCGGCGACACCCAGCTGACGCTGCACGACGGGCAGACGCTGCTCGTCGACGACGACGCCGACTACAACACCAACGATTCCATCGTCGTCTCGAACGACGGCGAGGAAGTCGTCGCGCACTTCACCTACGAGGAGGGTGCCTTGGTGACGGCCGTTCGTGGCGCCCACGCGGGTCAGATCGGCACCATCGACGAGATTCAGGTGACGCCCGGCTCTGCGGCGAACAACGTCCTCATCGAAGCCGAGGACGGCGACGACCGCTTCGAAACGGTCGAAGAGTACGTCGTCGTCATCGACGAGAACTTCACGGACGGTGATGGCGAATGAGCTCCGAACCTGAATCCGACGCCGAAGAGTTCCACGAGATGCGAGAGCCCACCGTCGAGAAGATCGTTGCCCACATGGGCATCGGCCAGGGTGGTGAACCCCTCGCGACCGCCGAAGAGATCCTCGGCGAGATTACGGGTCAGCAGCCGGTTCGAACGACGGCCCAGCGAACGATCCAGGACTTCAACGTCCGGGAAGGCGACCCGATCGGCGCGAAGGTCACACTTCGCGGCGAGGCCGCCGAGGAGTTCCTCGATATCGCACTGGAGTTCTCCGACATCTCGTCGTCGCAGTTCGACGAGACCGGCAACTTCAGTTTCGGCGTCGAGGAACACACTGATTTCCCGAGCCAGGAGTACGACCCCCAGACGGGTATCTTCGGGCTCGACGTGACGGTCAACATGGTTCGACCGGGTTACCGAGTGCGTAAACGCGCGAAGGTGTCCCGACCGATTCCGTCGCGACATCGACTGACCGCCGAGGACGCAATCGCGTTCCTCGAATCGAACTTCGACGTGGAGGTGTCCGAATGAGCGAATCCGAACAAGAGACAGGCGAGCAGGCCGCAAAGCGAACCGGCCAGCTCGAAGCATGCCAGCGCTGCGGGCGCGAGCAAGGACTCGTCGGCAAGTACGATATCTGGCTGTGTCGACAGTGCTTCCGCGAAGTCGCCCGTGGTATGGGCTTCAACAAGTACAGCTAACAATGGCGGACAACGACCCACTGGCCAGCGCGCTGTCGGGACTCGACAACGCCGAGAGCGTCGGCCATCTTGAGCAGACGATAGAGCCCGCCTCGAATGAAATCGGCTCCGTACTCGAGGTCTTCTACGACCGCGGGTACGTCGACGGATTCCAATTCGTCGAGAACGGCAAAGCCGGTCGATTCGAGGTTGAACTGAAAGGTGCGATCAACGAATGTGGCGCGGTCAAGCCCCGCTATTCGGCGGGCGCCGACGAGTACGAGAAATGGGAGAAGCGGTTCCTCCCTGCCCGTGACTACGGGACGCTCATCGTCACGACCAGCCACGGCGTCATGAGCCACTACGAGGCCCGCGACCAGGGCATCGGTGGCCAAGTGATCGCGTACGTCTATTGAACAATGCGCACAGAAATCGACATTCCGGACGATGTCACGGCAACGATGGATCACCTCGATATCACCGTCGAGGGGCCCAACGGGAGCGTCACGCGACGCCTCTGGTACCCTGACGTGAGCGTGAGCGTCGAGAGCGTTCCGGCGGAGCCGGAACGAGAAGACGGTGAAACCGTCGACGTAGTCATCGTCGAGACGGACGAGACGAACGCGAAGGCCCAATCGACGGTCGGTACCTTCGAGAGCCACGTCACCAACATGGTGCACGGCGTGACCGAGGGCTGGGAGTACAACATGGAAGTGTTCTACTCTCACTTCCCGATGCAGGTCTCCGTGCAGGATGACGAGGTCGTCATCGAGAACTTCCTCGGCGAGCGCGCGCCGCGACGAACGCCGGTTCGCGGCGACACCGAGGTACAGATCGATGGCGAGGAACTGACCATCAGCGGCCCGAGTATCGAAGACGTCGGCCAGACGGCGGCCGACATCGAACAACTGACGCGCGTGACCGACAAGGACACGCGTGTCTTCCAGGACGGCGTCTACATCACTGCGACGCCGGAGCGAGGTGACGCCTGATGAGTTCCGAGGAATACGAAGACCTGACCGACATCAGCGGCGTCGGGCCCTCGAAGGCGGAGGCGCTCCGTGAAGCCGGTCTCGAAACCATCGACGATGTCCGTGAGGCCTCCCAAGAGGAGCTCGCGGAAGTCGACGGTATCGGGAACGCGCTTGCGGCGCGTATCAAAGCCGACGTCGGCGGGCTCGAAGTCGCAGAGGAGACCGAAGCGGAAGTCGAAGAGGAAGAGCCGGAAGAAGCCGAAGCGGCGCCCGAAGAAGAGGTCGAAACGGAGCTGCAGCCCCGTGGGCTCGCGGACAAGACGCCCGACCTCTCCGATGAGGAACAGCGACTCCTCACTCGGCGCCTGCACGAAGGCAAACCGCAGTTCAACCGGCAGGACTACCACAAGAAAAAGCGGACGCCCAAATCGTGGCGCCGTCCCCGTGGTGGCCTCTCCAAGCAGCGGCGAGGAATTAAGGGCAAAGGCGACACGGTCGAGGCTGGCTTCCGAACGCCGAAGGCGGTGCGCGGCAAGCACCCCAGCGGCTTCGAGGAAGTCCGCGTCATGAACGTCGACGACCTCGACGGCATCGACGGTGACGTCGAGGCCGCTCGAATCGGCTCGACGGTCGGTGCCCGCAAGCGCGAGCGCATCGAAGAGGTCGCCGAGGAGAATGACATCCGCGTCCTCAACCCGACCTACGTCGAAGTGGAGGTCGAAGAATGACTGACCTGAAAGCACAGAAGCGACTCGCTGCCGACGTGCTTGACGTCGGGGAGAACCGCGTTTGGTTCGACCCTGACGCGCAGGCCGACATCGCTGACGCCATCACTCGCGACGACGTTCGCGAGCTCATCGACGAGGGCGTCATCGATGCCGAACGCGCCGATGGCAACTCCCGCGGGCAGGCCCGCGAGCGCGCGGAGAAGCGCTCCTACGGCCACCAGAAGGGTCACGGTACCCGGAAGGGAAGCGCCGGCGCACGGCAAAACGAGAAGGAGGATTGGACGAGCCGCATCCGCGCTCAGCGTCGCGAACTCCGCGAACTGCGCGATGACGGTGAAATCGACCGCGCTCAGTACCGCGAACTGTACAACCAAGCCAGCGGTGGCGAGTTCGACAGCGTCGCGGATCTGAACCGGTACATCGACAAACATTACGGTGAAATCTGATGGCGACAGGACCACGATACAAAGTGCCTATGCGGCGTCGCCGCGAGGCCAGAACGAATTACCACCAGAGGTTGCGCCTGCTGAAATCCGGCAAACCACGCCTGGTCGCTCGCAAGAGCAACAACCACACCAGGGCGCAGCTGATAGTTACTGGCCCGCACGGTGACGAGACCGTCGTAAGCGCCTCCTCGGCCGACCTCGAAGCGTTCGGCTGGGAAGCGCCCACGGGCAATCTGCCCGCCGCGTATCTGACCGGCCTGCTGGCCGGCAAGCGCGCGGTCGAGGCTGGCCTCGAACAGGCCGTCCTCGACATCGGTCTCAACACCGCGACGCCCGGCAACAAGGCGTTCGCAGTACAGGAAGGTGCAATCGACGCAGGGCTGGAGATTCCGCACAACGAAGACGTGTTCGCTGATTGGCAGCGAACGCGTGGCTCCCACATCGCGGAGTACGCAGAGCAAGAGGGCGGCCTCTACGCTGGCGATTTCGATGCGACGGAACTGCCGGCCCATTTCGACGAGGTGCGAGAGCGCCTGGAGGATGAACAATGAGTAACGGATGGGAGCCGCGAACGCGGCTCGGACGACAGGTAGCAGAGGGAGAGATCACCTCGATGCGGGATGCCCTGCAGACCGGGCTCCCGCTGAAGGAACCGGAGATCGTCGACCAGCTCCTCCCCGGACTGGACGACGAAGTCCTGGACATCAACATGGTCCAGCGAATGACCGACTCCGGCCGTCGAGTGAAGTTCCGCTGTGTCGTCGTCGTGGGCAACCGCGACGGCTTCGTCGGCTACGCGCAGGGTCGTGACGACCAGGTCGGTGGTGCGATTCAGAAAGCCATCGATGTCGCGAAGCTGAACATCATCGATGTCTCGCGTGGCTGTGGGTCGTGGGAGTGCGGTTGCGGCCGACCCCACACCGTCGCGCTCCGGACGACCGGCAAGGCCGGTTCCGTCGAGGTCGAACTCCAGCCCGCCCCACGAGGCCTCGGTCTCGCGGGCGGTGAAACGGTGCGTCACGTCCTCGACCTCGCAGGTATCGAGGACATCTGGACGCGTTCCAGCGGGAACACGCGAACGACGGTCAACTTCGCGAAGGCGACGTTCAACGCCCTGACCGCGACGGCCGAATCGCGCGTCCCAGAGCGCACGCTCGAGAAGCGTGAGGTGGTCGAATGATCGCAATCGTGCAGGTTCGCGGTGAGGTCAACCAAAGCGGTGGCGTTGGCGACACTATCGATATGCTCAACCTCGGGCGTATCAACCACGCGACGCTCATCCCCGATACCGACGCCTACCGCGGCATGGTGTCGAAGGTGAACGATTGGGTGGCCCACGGCGAACCTTCCGAGGACGTCGTGGCGCTGCTCATCGCCAGTCGCGCAGAGCCCGCCGTGGGCGACGCCGACATCGACGACGAGTGGGTCGAAGCGAACACCGACTACGACGACATCTCGGCGCTGGCGACGGCGCTCGTCGAGGAGGCGACGACGCTGCAAGCGCAGGGTCTCTCGCCGACGCTTCGTCTGCATCCGCCCCGTGGCGGCCACGAGGGCATCAAAAAGCCGACGACGGCTGGCGGCCAGCTCGGCCCCCACTCGACCGAAGATATCGACGCACTCCTGGAGGCGATGCGATAATGACCAGTAAGAAACGACGACAGCGAGGCTCTCGAACCCACGGCGGCGGTACGCACAAGAACCGCCGCGGCGCCGGCCATCGTGGCGGGCGTGGTCGTGCCGGTCGTGACAAACACGAGTTCCACAACTACGAACCGCTCGGTAAATCCGGGTTCAATCGTCCCCAGAAGACGAAGCGGGACATCGAGACGGTCAACCTCCGTGAAATCGACGAGGATATCGTCATCCTCGCGGCCGACGAGATTGCCGAGGAGACCGACGGCGGGTACACGCTTGACGCCCGCGACCTCGTCGATGACGGCCACGAAGCAGACGTCGTGAAAGTGCTCGGTGCCGGTAGCGTCCACAACGAACTCGAAGTCGTCGCAGACGACTTCTCGGAGAGCGCTCGCGAGGCGCTCGAAGACGCTGGCGGCGAGGCAGTGCTCTCGGAGCGCGGTGAGGCACTCGCCGAGGCGGCCGAGGAGGCCGACAAAGATACAACGGACGAGGACAACGAGGAAGCGTAATGAGTTGGAAGGAGGCCGCCGAACCGGTACTCACGCGCCTACCCGCAGTCAAGCGACCGACGGGACACGTTCCGTTCCGTCGGAAGCTCGGCTGGACAGCGGGTGTGCTCGTGCTGTACTTTTTCCTGACCAACGTCGGGATCTACGGGCTCGGACAGAACTCTGACATCTTCGGACAGTTCCGGACGATTCTCGCGGGCTCGCAGGGGTCACTGCTGCAGGTCGGTATCGGCCCCATCGTCACGGCATCCATCGTGCTGCAGTTGCTCGGTGGTGCCGACCTGCTCGGCTTAGACACCGAGGAGAACCCCCGCGACCAGGCCCTTTATCAGGGGCTGCAGAAGACGCTCGTGATCGTGATGACGGCGCTGACGGCGCTACCGATGGTCTTTGCTGGCTTCCTCCAACCGAGTGCCCAGATCGCGAGTTCGCTGGGCATCAGTACGACAGCACTCGGCTGGATCATGTTCGCCCAGATCTTCGTCGGCGGCCTCCTCATCCTCTACATGGACGAGATCATCTCGAAGTGGGGCGTCGGCTCCGGTATCGGGCTGTTCATCATCGCCGGTATCAGCCAGCGCCTCATCGGTGGGCTCATCGGCTGGCAGTCGCTGACCGGCCAGTACGGCTTCTTCGCTTACTGGTATCTCGCCTTGACCGGCGAGATTCCCGTCGGCTCGCCGCTGACGCGGTCGGGTATCTCCGATATCCTGCTCGCCGACGGCGCGAACGGCCTGCTGATGATGTTCACGACGCTGCTCATCTTCGGCATCGTCGTCTACGCCGAATCCGTCCGCGTCGAGATTCCGCTCAGTCACGCCCGCGTGAAGGGCGCCCGTGGTCGCTTCCCGGTGAAGCTCATCTACGCCAGCGTCCTACCGATGATTCTGGTTCGGGCCCTGCAGGCCAACATCCAGTTTCTCGGCCGCATCCTCAACGCCCAGTGGGCCGGGATGCCGGCGTGGCTCGGTGATTACACGTCGCCGTCGGCTGGCGGCTTCGCCGAACCGACCGGCGGGCTGTTCTACTACGTCGCACCCATCTACTCGCCCGGCGATTGGATGTGGTGGCTCGGCCAAGCCACGGGCGAACCGTGGCAGATCATGATTCGGGTCGGCGTCGACCTGACGTTCATGGTCATCGGCGGCGCTATCTTCGCCGTCTTCTGGGTCGAGACGACGGGTATGGGGCCGAACGCAACGGCCAAGCAGATTCAGAACTCCGGGATGCAGATTCCCGGCTTCCGGCAGTCGCCCGGCGTCACCGAGAAGGTGCTCGAACGCTACATCCCGCAGGTCACCGTCATCGGCGGTGCCCTGGTCGGGCTGCTCGCCGTCATGGCGAACATGCTCGGTACCATCGGGCAGGTCTCCGGAACGGGCCTGCTGCTGACCGTCTCTATCACCTACAAGCTCTACGAGGAGATTGCAGAAGAGCAGATGATGGAGATGCATCCGATGATGCGCGAGATGTTCGGCGGCTAACCCCCTCGACCGATTCACGTTTTTGGCGGCATGGCAGCTCCCAACTGGCCGATAGTAACCCACTTACCGCCGGCCCGAGTCGTGAAATTCATGCACGTCGTTATCATCGGCGCTGGCGAGGTCGGTACCTCGATCGCCGAGAGTCTTGACGACAGCAACGACGTCGTCGTCATTGATATCGACGAGGAACGCGCCGAGCAGCTCAAATACGAACTCGATGTGATGACGCTTGCGGGCGACGGCACGTCGATGTCGACGCTCCAGCGAGCGGGCATCGAGGAGACGGATATGCTCATCGCCAGCACGGACGACGACGAGACGAATCTCATCGCCTGCGCGACCGCGAAGACCGTCGCCGACCCGTTCACTATCGCCCGGACGAAAAGCGTCGAGTATCTCCGGACGTGGGAACGCACCGAGGAGGCGTTCGGCGTCGACTTCATGGTCTGTACCGACCTGTTGAGCGCGGAGAACATCGTCCGCGTCGTCGGCCTGCCGGCGGCCATCGACGTCGACCCCTTCGCTGGAGGACAGGTACAGATGGCGGAGTTCGAAATCGTCGCGGACAGTCCCGTCGCCGGCCAGACAATCGCGGAGGCAGACCGGTTCGAATCGTTGACCTTCGCCGGCCTGTTCCGGGAGGGCGAGATGATACTCCCTCGGGGGTCGACGGAAATCCGCCCCGGCGACCGCGCGGTCGTCATCGGTTCCCCCGAGAGCGTCCAGGGGTTCGCAACCGACATCGCTCCCGAAGCGACCCCCGGCGAAGCGACGGAAATCGTCATCATCGGTGGGTCGGAAATCGGCTACCACACCGCGCGTCTGCTCGAAGACCGCGGGATGAAACCGCGGCTCATCGAGCAAGACCACGAGCGCGCACGCTACCTGGCTGAGGAACTGCCGAACACGCTCGTCATGGAGCACGATGCGACGGATACGGAGTTTCTCGCGCGCGAACACGTCGACGAGGCCGATATCCTCGTCGCTGCGCTCGATTCCGACGAGAAGAACCTCCTTGTTTCCGTGCTGGCGAAACGGCTCGGCACGAAGCGCGTCGTCTCGGTCGTCGACAGCGGCGAGTACGTCACGCTCTTCGAGGAAATCGGCGTCGACGTCGCCATCAATCCGCGGCAGGTCACCGCCGAGGAGATAACGCGGTTCACCCACGAAGGCGTCGCCGAGAACATCTCGGTGCTCGAGAACGACCAGGCCGAAGTGCTTGAGCTTGAACTCACCGAGGGCTGTGCGCTCGTTGGCCGGCCGATTCGGGAGATTGCGGCGGACATTGGCGGCGACCTCGTTTTCGGCGCCGTCACGCGCGACCGCGAGTACATCACACCCCGTGGTGATACGGTGTTGAAGCCGGGCGACCACGTCATCGTCTTCGTCGAAACCGAATTTGTCGGTGAACTGACAGCGATGGCGTAGAGACGCGACCACGCAGAACAACCGATATATACACAACAGGTGAGAAACGCGAACATGGACGGTGACGCTGGGTGAGTGTGAGTCTGCGTGTCGACTGGCGTGCAACCGCGAGTCTCATCGGGACGATAATCAAATATCTGGCCGTCTCGATGATAATTCCGCTCTTCATCGCGGTACTCTACATGGAAGACGTCTGGGTGTTCGGAGTCTCGCTTCTGTTCGCTGTCGTAATCGGCCTCGTGCTGGAGCAGCTTGACACGGATCCCGATATCGGTGCGCCCGAGGCGCTCGCACTCGTCGCGTTCTCGTGGCTCGCCGTCGCTATCGTTGGTGCTGTTCCGTATATCCTCGCCGGCATCGGCACCGACTCGACGCTCGCTCACCCGGTCAACGCGCTGTTCGAGTCGATGTCTGGCTTCACCACGACCGGCGCGACCGTGATGGGCGAGATCTCGTTCGAACAACACTCACACGCCCTTCTGATGTGGCGACAGCTCACCCAGTGGCTCGGTGGGATGGGTATTATCGTGTTGATGATCGCGATTCTGCCGGAGCTGGCAGTCAACGGTGCACAATTGATGAGTTCCGAGGCACCGGGCCCAGACCTCCAGAAACTGACGCCGCGCATCGCCGAAACTGCACGCGCTCTCTGGCTCGTGTATCTCGGCTTCACCGTCGTTTACATCGCACTGTTGTACGCGCTGCATCTCGCGGGGCTGGCACCGAACATGACCTTCTACAACGCCGTTGCCCACGGCTTCACAACGCTGCCGACCGGCGGCTTCTCACCGGAGGCCGACAGTATCGCGGCCTTCTCGGCGGCCGTCCAGTGGGTCGTCATCCCATTCATGTTCATCGCCGGCGTCAACTTCGCACTCTTCTGGCACGTTCTGCAGGGTGAGTTCCGAACCCTCACCGACGACGTGGAGTTCCGCTGGTATGCGGGCGCCATCGCCGCCGTCGTCGGCGTCCTCTCGGTGCTTCTGTTCTCCGGGTCGGCGCCGGTGCTGGAACTCGGTGGCGCGACCGAGGGCGTCGCGGAGAACTCGGTTCGGCAGGCGACGTTCCAGGTCGTGTCGCTTCTGAACTCGACCGGCTACGCCACGAGTGACTTCGCCCAGTGGGGGCCGAACGCCCAGATGGTGCTCCTCTTCGCGATGTTCATCGGCGGCTCCGCAGGGTCGACCGGTGGTGGTGTGAAAGTCGTTCGCTGGATTGTTGTGCTGAAAACCATCCGACGTGAGCTGTTCCTCACGGCCCGTCCGAGAGCAGTTCGCCCGGTTCGGCTGGGCGGAGAGGTCGTCGAGGAAGACGCCGTTCGCGGCGTCATGTCGTTCACGCTTTTGTACTTCATCCTGTTCGGCGTCTCGACGGTGTTGATTCAACTCGACGCCGGCCGCGTCGGATACGCGCTGACAGCGTACGAGGCCATCAGCGCCTCGATTGCGACGCTTGGAAACATCGGGCCGGGATTCGGCTCGCTCGGCCCCTTCGGTAGTTATCTGCTTTTCCCCGATTCCTCGAAGCTCCTGATGGTGTTTCTCATGTGGGTCGGACGGCTCGAAATCGTGCCGGTGTTGGCCATCTTCGTCGGGGTCTCGGAGCGTTAGGGTCGGAACCCGTACAGCAGCGCCCGTCCGAAGACCAGCACGGGGATGATTTCCAGACGGCCGATCCACATATTGAGGACGAACATCGCTTCGGCCAGCGGATGCATCGACGGGCCGACGATGCCAGTCGAGAGCCCGACGTTGCCCTGTGCGCTTGCGACCTCGAACAGCGCGTCGGCGTAGGTGAAGTCCGCCCCCGCCAGATTCACGAGAACGAGACTCGAGGCGGCCAGAAGCGACAACCACAGCACGCCGACGATGGCGGCCTCGCTGAACTCCCGGGTCATCTGGTCGCGACTGAGCTTTCGGTCACCGACCTTCGCTGTCGCGACCGCACTTGCCGGCAGGAACACCCGCGAGAACTGCCATCTGATGCCTTTCGCGATGATGTACCCTCGGATGATCTTGATACCGCCAACTGTCGACCCGGCTGCGCCGCCGAGCACCATCGCTCCGGAGATGATGAGTTTGCCGCCGTTGCTCCAGTTCCCGATGGGCGACGACTGAAAGCCGGTGCAGGTCAACGCGCTGATGAACTGGAAGCTGGCATCACGAACCGCGTCCGCCTCTGCGGGCGTCACGATCGGTGCGAGCCACGCCGGGAGGTCGACGCCACGACCGAGAACGCCGGTCTGTTCGATGAACAGCACGTTCTGCAGCGACAACAAAACGACACCACCAGCGAGCAACGTGAATAGCCATCGCGTCTGCAGGTCGTCGAACAGCTCCGTCGGGTCACCTTCCGAAAGCATCGCGTAGTGAATCGGGAACGCGATGGCGCCGAGCGTCATCATGGGGAGCAACGCACCCTCAATGAGCGGCGAATTGTACGTCCCGATTGAGTTGTCGGTGACGCTGAACCCGCCCGTCGCAAGGCCCGTCATCGCGTGGTTGAGCGCCTGCCAGGATGCCTCGAACAGCGTGAGATTGCTCCCATAGGCACTCATCCGAATCGCGACGAACAGCACGGCGATGCAGATGACGGTGTACAGAAAGAAGATTTTCCAGACCGTCCGCACCGTCGAGACGATGCTCGGGTGGATTTTCCGCTCGCGCGCCTCGCTTTTGTACAGCGTGTAACTCCCGCTTCCGGGCCGGGCGAGAATGGCGACCGTAAGGACGATGACGCCGACGCCACCGACCCACTGGATGACCGACCGCCACCACTGAAGCGTTCGCGGCAGCGTCGGTTCGTGTACCGCCATCGTCAGGCCGCTTCCCGTCCAGCCGCTCATCGACTCGAACATCGCGTGTAGCGGGTGTCGGAAATACCGGAGACTCGACGTTTCGAAGCCGGCGGCCGTCGCCGTCGCCGCCGCGACCTCGGGTGGTGTCAGGTGTGCCGTCAGCAGGAATGGCAGCGTTCCGAACACCGCGGTCGCAAACCAGCCGGCGGCCGCGATGACCATACCATGTTTCATCAGTGGCGCCGGCGCATCGAGGAACCGCCACCGGGAGAGGCCGCCGACGCCGGCTGTGATGCCGCCCGAAATCAGGAATGCGAGTGCCGCGTACCACTCGCGGAAAAGTAGCGCCACGCCGAAACTCACGGTCATCACGAGTGCCTCTATCAACAGCAGCGAGCCGACGTCGCGAACGACCGTCCGCAGGTCTTGCGTTCGTGTTCGCCCCATACTATGAAACGAAGATATCGAGGACGTCTTCGGTGACGCCCGTCGCGGAGTACACCGTCACGAGGTCGCCGGCCTGAACCGTCGTCCCTCCACGGGGCGTAATCGGGGGTTCGCCTTCCTCCCGTTCGATAGCGACCACGAGCATATCATCCCCCAGTAACTCCGCTGCTGCCGCATCGGCTATCGTCTTGCCGGCTATCGGCGCGCCCCGCTCGACGACGATTTCGAACACCTCGGCCTCATCGCCGATGTGCATGAAGTCGACGACGGATGGCCGCTCGACCGACCGATAGAGGTATTCGGCGATGAGCCGCTGGGGGTTCTGCATCGTATGGACGCCGATCTGTCTGAAGATGTTCATGTGGTTCGGGTCGTGGACGACCGAGACGATGTGTGGCACGTCGAACTCCATGGCAAGCAGACAGACCATGATGTTCGTGGCGTCGCGGTCAGTCGTCGAGATGACGGCATCCGCACGGTCGGCATCGGCGTCCGCGAGTGTTTCCTTGACCGTTGCGTCATCGTTGAGGACGAGACAGTCGAACTTGCTGGCAGCGATTTCGGCGCGCTCCTCGTCCTTTTCGATGACGACGACCTCGTTGCCGCCGCGGGTCGCGATCTCGATGAGCGGTGTCCCGATATCACCAGCACCAACGATGACGATATACATTCAACTGCAGTTCTCCCGGTCGAGATGAAAAAGTACCGCTATGTATCCCTGACCCGCAGTTCGTAGGTTTTGGCGGCCGCATAGACGTCCCGGAACAGTGCCTCGATGAAGTCGGCGGCGTGCTTTGGGTCGGTGACCGCGGAGAGATAGACGACGCCATCGTCGGCTTTCCGCGTCTCAGGCTGTTTGATCTTGAAGACGTGGTACTCCGACAACAGCGAGTCGAGCCGGTCGCGCTCGTCGGCATCGAGCTCCAGTCGGAGGCGCTGGTCGTCGTACTCGACGGGTCGATCCACACCCTCGAAGACGATGGCCTCATCGCCGCCCTTCCGATGGGCGACGACTGATTCGACAAGCAGCTGCCGCCGTTCTGACGGCGTCTCGGCCCGTGCCATACCGGAGCGTCGGTGCCGGCCGATATGAAGGCGGCGCTCGCCGCGTTCATACAAGCCTTTTAGGAGTGGGCTGAAACCGGTGTGTATGAGCCAGCCGAAGATTCTGGTGCTTGGCCCGCCAGGAGCCGGAAAGGGGACACAGTCCAGCAACATCGTCGAGGCGTACGACGTCGATCACATCACGACGGGCGATGCGCTTCGGGCGAACAAGGACATGGAGACCGAATACGGCACGCCGCGTTCGTTCATGGAAGCCGGCGAACTCGTGCCCGACCCGGTCGTCAACGAGATCGTCAAGGCCGCAATCGAGGACGCCGACGGCTTCGTCCTCGACGGTTACCCCCGGAACCTCTCGCAGGCGGAGTATCTCGACGACATCACCGACCTCGACCTCGTCGCGCTACTCGATGTCGACCGCGAGGAGCTGGTCGACCGCCTGACCGGCCGCCGCGTCTGTGACGACTGCGGTGCGAACTTCCACGTCGATTTCGCCCCGCCCGAAGAGGAAGGCGTCTGCGACGAGTGCGGCGGCGAACTCATCCAGCGCGATGACGACACCGAGGAGACGGTCAAAGAGCGCCTCAACGTGTTCGAGGAGAACACTCAGCCCGTCATCGATTACTACGAGGACGAGGGTGAACTCGTCCGCGTCGACGGCGAGCAGAGCCCAGACGAGGTTTGGGACGACCTGCAGGACGCCATCGAAGACGCCATCTGAGGCCGGATCGAGCTTTTCCACGCCGTGCCGAGAGCCAAAAGACCGTAGTGGCCACCAGGCGTAGCTGAGCCTATGCGTCGGTACCTCGCCGTCATCGCGCTCTGTGGCCTCCTCGTGACTGCCGGCTGTGTCGAGGCCGGCGTCGAGCTTGGCCTTGATGGGGGCCAAAGCCAGCCCAGCGACACACCGACCACGACTGCGGCGTCGGGAACCTTCGAGGTACACGTCATTAACGTCGGCCAGGCTGATGCGACCTTGCTCCGAACCGAGAACGAGACGATGCTCATAGACTCCGGCGACTGGCGCGATGATGGCGAGGCGGTCATCAAGTATCTCGAAGCCAACGACGTCGAACGCATCGACCACCTCGTGACGACCCACGCCCACGCCGACCACATCGGCGGCCACGAAGCCGTCATCGATTACTACGAGACGGAGAAAGACGGCGTCGGCGCCGTCTACGACTCCGGTGTGCCGCACACCTCGAAGACCTACGAGCGATATCTCGATGCCGTCGAGCGCCACAACGTCGACCTCTTCGAGGTCGCGGATGGTGACGAGATACCGTTCGACGGCGTCCGCGCGCGCGTCGTCAATCCCGAATCGTCGGGCGGCGACGAACTCCATGCTGACGGGGTCGCCGTCCATCTCCAGTTCGGCGAGAACGGGTTCCTTTTCACCGGTGACGCAGGGCGGGAGACGGAACAGCGAATCGTCGACGAACACGATGCCTCCCTTGATGCCGACGTGTATCAGGCGGGCCACCACGGTTCCGATACCTCCTCTAGCCCGGCGCTGCTCGATGCTGCCTCCCCAGAGGTCGCTGTCATCTCTTCGGCGTACGACTCCCAGTACGGCCATCCACACGACGAACCGCTCCAGCGGTTCGCGGAACGGGACGTTCGGGCGCTGTGGACGGCCGTTCACGGAACCGTCGTCTTCGTCAGCGACGGCGAGACGATATCAGTTCGTGCCCAGCACGAGGCGACAGCCGACCCGCTCGAAATCCAGGACGCGTCGGCGGCGACCGCCAACACGACTGATTCGACGACTGAACAGTTCGTCCTGAATGCCGAGGCGGCCAGCGCACGGTACAATCCAGTCGGGGTGACAGCCGGCGCATGACGCTCGACGGCGTCTACACCGGAACGGTCGACCGAATCGAAGCGGGGCAAGCTGTCCTCTTGGTCGAGGCGGAGGGCGAAACGGTCGCCGAGCGACTCGTTCCCGCGGATGAGCTACCAGAGGGTGTCACGGAGGGCACTGTCTGTGAGTGCACCTTCGATGACGGCGAACTCGCCGCCATCGAACCACTGCCGGAATCGACCGAGGAGCGCAAAGCGCGGCTTCGCGAGCGGTTCGACCGACTCTCGGAGCGATTGGACGACGACACGTGACTCGGAGGCGTTTTCACCCGGCAGCAGAGTAAAAGGTTGATTACCCGCCCTTGCCAAAGAGGGGTAATGGCACGTACCGCTTCGAAAGTGCAAGAACTCGTCCGGGAAGACCCCGAGATGGAATCGGCCATCGAGTACGTCCTCGAACGGGCCGACGAAGGCACCGTCTCGTGGGGCGACGTCTCCGACGAACTCACGAGTGGCCAGTGGGGCCGCCTCATCGAGAAGGGAGTGCTCGTCGACTCCGACGGCGAAGGCTTCGACCTCGCCGATGCCGACGGCGTCCGGGAGGCGCTCGAAGACGACACCGAGTTGCCCGACGCGCCCGACGAGGACTCCTCGTGGACGAAATGGGACAAGATGGCCGCGGTCGGCGCGGTTTCGATGTTCGCCGGCTACACGTTCGACTCCGTTCGGATTCCGCTGGCCAACGCCCTCGACATCGTGTTGGGGCCGCTGCTCGGCGTCCTGCCGTTCTTCGCCGTCGTGATGGTGCTTGCGCTGTTCACCGGCCTGTACTCGACGCTCCTGCAATCGAACCTCATGAACATGGAGGTCATGAGCAAATACCAGGATCGGATGAGCGAGATCCAGGAAAAGCGCAAGGAGGCAAAGGAACGCGGCGACGACGAGGCGCTCGAACGCATCCAGGAAGAGCAGATGGACGCGATGGCCGACAACATGGGGATGTTCAAAGAGCAGTTCCGGCCGATGGTGTGGATTATGCTCCTCACCATTCCCGTGTTCCTGTGGATGTACGCAATCGTCGGCTTCCGCGGCGCCTCCATCTACGACGGCACGCTCACCAACATGGTGCTGCCGTTCGTGGGCGAGGTGGGCTGGAACGACGGCTTCGTCGGCCCGATTCGCGTGTGGATCGTCTGGTACTTCGTCTGCTCGATGTGTTTCACGCAGGTCATCCGGAAGTCGCTGAACATCCAGACGACGCCGACGTAATCGGCGCCAGCGGTTCGCGATTCCGTGCCACAGGTCGCTTCGAAGGGCAACCTCTTTCAATCGCAGCAGCGCAGTACTGATATGTTGATAACCATCTCCGGCCCCGCCGGCAGTGGCAAGAGCACTGCCGCCGACGCGTTGGCCGAGGCGCTGGAGTACGACCACGTAAGCGGTGGTGACATCTTCCGGGAGCTGGCCGACGAGCGCGGCCTCACGCCGCTCGAGTTGAACAAACTGGCCGAAGAGGACGGCCAGATCGACCGCGACCTTGACCGACGGCTGCGAGAAATCGCGAAATCGCGGGATAACCTCGTTCTCGAATCCCGGCTGGCCGGCTGGATGGCCGGCGAGCATGCTGATTTCCGCGTCTGGCTCGATGCCCCACTCGACGTTCGCGCCGAACGCATCGCCGACCGCGAGGACAAATCGATCGATCTCGCTCGCAAGGAGACCCAGGCGCGTGGCAACAGCGAAGCGCGCCGCTATCAGGAATACTACAACATCGACATCGAGAACCTGGATATCTACGACCTCGTGCTCAACACCGCTCGACTCTCGCCGGAGGGCGTCATGGAAGTCATCCTGACGACCATCGACGAGTACGGCCCCGACGCCGACGAGGGGATGATGCCGATTCAGGGCGCCGACTACGAGTTCTAACCATGCACGAACGTGGGCCGCCCGACGACCGCGACCCTGACACCCTGCTTGAGTTCGGCGTCGTCAACCTCGACAAGCCGGCCGGCCCCTCCGCCCACCAGGTCGCCGCCTGGGTTCGGGACATGGCCGACGTCGAGCGGGCGGCCCACGCCGGGACGCTCGACCCCAAGGTGACCGGCTGTCTGCCGATTCTCACCGGCACCGCGACGCGTGCCGCGCAGGTCTTCGACGACAGCCGAAAGGGATATCTTTCGGTGCTGGAACTGCACGCCCCTGCCCCGGCCGACTTCGAATCGACGCTCGCCGAGTTCGAAGGGCCGCTGTATCAGAAACCGCCGCGGAAATCCGCCGTCGTGCGGCGCCTTCGCATCCGAACGATTCATCGATTGCGGGCGCTCGAAACCGAGGAACGCCGCGCGCTCATCGATATCGAATGTGCGAGTGGCACCTACGTCCGGAAGCTCTGTCACGACCTCGGGCTCGCGTTGGGCACCGGCGCACACATGGGTGACCTCCGCCGAAGCAAGACTGGGACGTTCGACGACAGCGCGCTTGTCACGCTGCACGACCTCGCCGACGGCTTGGCCTTCTGGCGCGAGAACGACGATCCCGAACTGCTTCGGGAAGTCGTCTCGCCCGCCGAACGCGCGCTCGAACATCTCCCGTCGCTGACAGCCGCTCCCTCCGCCGCTGCGGAGATCGCCGAGGGGGCGCCGCTCTACGCACCCGGCATCATCGAGACCGATCTTGACGACGCGACGATGGGTGACCTCGTCGTCTGTTACACCCCTGATGGCGCGGCGGTGTGTCTCGGCCACCTCGCGGGCGACCCCGACGCGGACGCCGGCGTGGTCGTCGACCTCGAGCGCGTCTTCGTCTGACGGTCGGGGGGAAACGAAGAGGTTAAACGTCAAAGCGCCCTCCGTCGAAATGCCTGGGACCGTGGGGTAGTGGTATCCTCTGCGGATGGGGTCCGTTGGACCCGTGTTCGAATCACGGCGGTCCCACTACTTACTATCGCAAACGTCATTATCGAGCAGTAGACACAACTCAGAATCCAAATTATTTGATTCTGAAAGCTGCATAAAATCGGTTAGACAGGGGTGGTCGGCATGAGCCGGTACTGTCCCCACTGCGGTGGCCGGATGATGAAGGCGGCTGCTTCCGGCTGGAGCATGGCGCCCAGCCGGCCGCTGCAGGGCCACACGTACGACGACGGCCCGTGTGCCCACCTGTTCGCCGTCTGGAGCCACACCGCCCACTACGACCGCCGCGCCGCCGACCGCAACGCCGACCGAGAGAAGTACATGCGGATGCTGGACAACATCGAGTCCGGGAGCATCGATGTCGTCCGGCGCGGGAGAACGGGCTCTCGTGGAGGGACGTGGCGGCCAAGACGAGCGTACACAAGACACCGCGCGGAACATCTGTGACCGCCGAGCGGTACCTCCTGGCGGCTGAGACGCCGTGAACGCCCTACATGTGGAGCAACATGTATACTGGGTGAGCCGGTACGTACACGTATGGCAACTGGAGAAGTGCCCGAGGAAACGAAGGTCAGCGACCGAGGGATGGTCACGATCCCGGCGGATCTCCGCCGTCGTCTCGACATCGAACCGGGTGATACACTCCGCTGGACGACCGGCGAAGAGGGGAACCTCTACGTAGAAATCGTCCATCAACGCGAGGGCGTCTTCGACGATTTCGATCCCGTGGACGTCGGTGAGACGAACGCCGTAGAAGTTGAGGGCGAGTTCGGGGCGGAGTGATGGCGGTCGCCCTCCTGGACACCAACGTTCTCTTCGCCAGTGCCAGCGCCCGTGACGAGTACCACGACCGCGCCCGGGAGATCGTCCGAGGTATCGACCACGGGGAGCTTCCGGAAGCCATCGTCACGAACTACGTGGTCGCGGAGACGCTGACCCTCTCCGGCGAGAAACTCGGTGTAGACGCCGCGAACCAGATGCTGAACCGGCTCATCGAGGGCGCGCACTTCGAGATAGTTCACGCCCCGAAGTCGGATTTCAACGCCGCGCAGGCCCTCTTCCGCCGGTACAGCGAACTCTCTTTCGTCGATTCGATCATCGCGGCGTACATGGATCGGGAGGATGTCGAAT
>NZ_JBLGBY010000029.1:0-28073 GCF_047616845.1 Natronomonas sp.
GTCCAGTCGCTCCTGCCACTCTTGTACCCGCCCCAGCAGTTCGACGGGCGGCGTCTCGTCGACGTCCGTCTCCTTGAGTTCCTCGAGCACTGATTTCGTTCCGGGCGGGAGTTCGGCTTCGCCGCCGTCGGAACTGGCCTCACCGTGGAACTGCCCCGACCCGAGGTCGAACACGGCCTGTTTCGTGCCGCTCGACCCGCCGCGCACGTCGAGTGCCTTCTCCTCGCGGAGCTTCCCGAGCACGTCGCGCGCGCGGTCGACGACCGGTTCGGGGACGCCCGCGAGGTCGGCGACGTGGACGCCGTAGGAGCGGTCTGTCGGGCCCTCCTCGACGGTTCGGAGGAAGGTCACCTCGCCATCCCGCTCTTTAGCAGGGCGGGACTCCGCCCCGCTTGCAGACGGCGAGCGTGGCTCACCGTCGACGGCGACGTGGACGTTCTCGACGCCCGGTAGCTCGTCGGCGAGCTGTGTGAGTTCGTGATAATGCGTCGCGAAAAGCGTCCGCGCGCCGACGTTGTTGGCAATATACTCGGTCGCGGCCCACGCGATGGAGATGCCGTCGTACGTCGCCGTCCCGCGGCCGACCTCGTCTAAGATGATGAGCGAATCGTCAGTCGCCGAATGGAGGATGTTCGACAGCTCCTGCATTTCGACCATGAACGTCGAACGGCCCTGGGCGAGTTCGTCGAGAGCGCCGACGCGGGTGTAGATGCCATCGACGAGCCCGACCGTCGCCTCGTCGGCGGGGACGAACGACCCCATCTGAGCGAGCAGCGTAATGAGCGCCGCCTGTCGCATGTACGTCGATTTGCCCGACATGTTCGGTCCGGTGACGAGGAGGAACTGGCGGTTCGCCTGCCTGCTGACACGCTCCGGGCTGGCGGCGGTAGCCGCCTCGCCCAAGTAGAGGTCGTTCGGGACGAACGAGACGTCCGTTTCGACCACCGGGTGGCGGCCGGCGCGGACGTCGAGGACGCGCTCCTCGCTCAGCTCGGGGCGCGTCCACCCCTGTTTCGCGGCGTGGGTCGCGAGCGAACAGAGCGCGTCCAGTTCCGCGAGGGCGCGGCCCACCTGCTGGAGAATGTCGGCACTGTCGGCGACTGACTGCCGGAGTCGACAGAACGCCTCGTACTCGCGGTCGCCGCGCTCTTCCTCCAGGCGGAGGATTTCCCGCTCTTTCTCCCGGAGTTCGTCGAAGACGTACCGCTCGGCGTTCTTCAGCGTCTTGATGCCCTCGTAGTGGTCGGGCACCGAATCGGCCTCGGATTTGCCGACCTGGACGTAGTAGCCGTCCGTCTTGTTCCGGTCGACGGTGACGTGGGTGAGGCCGTGCCGGCGCTTCTCGCGGTCGGCCAGCGTCTCGAAGAACTCGATGGCCTCCTCGTGGCGCGCGACGAGGTCGTCCAGTTCCTCGTCGTAGCCGCGCCGGATGAGGCCGCCCTCGTGGAGCGTCTTCGGCGGGTCGTCGGCAAGCGCCTGTAACTCCTCGTGGAGGCCGGCGATGGCGTCGCTGTCCAGTTCCGCAAAGAGGGCCGTCACCGGCGACTCGGCGAGGCGCGGTGCACCCTCGATTCGCTCGCGGAGGTCGGGGACGAGTGCGAGCGTCTCGCGGGCGCGCAACAGCGCGTCGGCGTCGGCGCTGCCGGAGACGGCACGGCTCGCGACCCGTTCGAGGTCGTAGGCGTTGGCGAGCACCTCGCGCAGCCCCTCGCGGACGAGCGCATCGTCGGCCAGCGCCGCAACGGCGGCCTGGCGGCGTTCGAGTTCCCCGCGCTTCTGGAGTGGGCGGGTGAGCCACTCCCGGAGCAGTCGGCCACCCGAACTCGTTTCGGTGTGGTCGATGGTGTTGAAAAGCGTCCGGCCGCCGCTCGTCATCGGCTCGACGAGTTCGAGGTTGCGCTGGGTCGTCGCGTCGACGGCGACGTGGTCGTCCGGCGTGTACGACCGGAGGCGGGTGACGGAGGCGAGCGCGCCGACACCAGTCTCGTCGACGTAATCGACAGCAGCACCGGCTGCGGCGACGGCCGCTTCGTCCTCCAGTCCGACGCTGTCGATGGCGTCGCCGAACTGCTCCCGGAGGCGGTGCCGGGCGCGACCGGACGCGAACGCCTCCGTCTCGTGCAGCGTCAGGCGAGCATCCAGCCGTTCGCGGACGTCGCCGAGGAAGGCGTCGTCGTTTCGCACCTCGGGGCCGGGAAGCACCTCGACCGGCGCGAACCGGTACAGTTCCGTGAGCGCGCGAGCGGCCGCGTCCGGGCCTGAAAGCGCCGTCGTCTGGAATCGGCCTGTCGTGATGTCGCAGAAGGCGAGGCCGTGATTTCCGTCCATGACGACGACGCTTGCGAGATACTGGGCGTCGCCGGCATCCGTCTCGATGAGCGTCCCCGGCGTGACGATGCGGGAAATCTCCCGTGACACCTCGCCGTCGTCCTTCCGCTGGTCGGCGACGGCGACGCGATACCCCCGTTCGACGAGCGCCGTCACGTACGGCGTGAGGTCGTCGACCGGGACGCCGGCCATCTCGTAGGCCTCCCCACCCGACGACCGCTCGGAGACCTTCAGGTCGAGTTCCTCACCGACGGTGACGGCGTCCTCGCCGAAGAACTCGTAGAAATCGCCCATCTGCATCGCGAGGACGTCCGCCTCGCTTTCGGCCTTCAGTTCGAAGAACTCCCCGACGATGCCCGAAGCCATGTGCCTACCGGCGACGGCGGAGCGCTAAAACGTGACGGAACCGGGGTGAAACTACAGCTCCTCGAGCAGTTCGACCCGCGCTCCGCTCGGGTCATAGCGGAACGCGATGTGCATGGTGCGAACGTCAACAGTTCAATCAGTACGTCGGCACCGGCGTCGGACAGTTCCGCGGCCATCACCGGCCGCGTCCCGAAAGCACAGCCACACCGCCGTCTGATGACGCTCCCCTACCTCAGACGTCGAGCGCGTCCGCAACGTCGTGGAACGTTTCGGCCTCTAGGCCGGGGCAGCCCCCGGCGAAGGACTCCCACGGCCCCGACTCGCGGTTGAGCCAGACGGTCTGCATCCCCGCGTTCGAGGCGCCGAGCACGTCGAAAGAGGGCCCAGCGACGTGACAAACGCGGTCGATTGCGGTGCCCGTCCGGGCCGCGCCGTGTCGGTAGATTTCGGGGCGTGGCTTGAACTGCTCTATCTCGTCGGCGCTGATAGTGTCGGTAATCGCGTCGCCGACACCGACGGTCTCGACCATCGAAGCCAGCATCTCGGGGTTGCCGTTCGAGAGGACATACACGTCGTAGCCGCCGTCGACAAGCCGCTCGATGCCGTCCCGAACGTCAGGGTAGACATCGAGGTCGTGATACACCGCGAGCACCTCGTCGATCTCCTCTGCGGTGAGGTCGGCGCCGTTCGTCGCCGTCGCATGCGCCAGCGCGTCGCGGTTCATCTCGTAGAACGGCTGATAAAAGCCGATGGCGTTGCCCACCATCGTATACAGGATCGACCGGGAGCGCCACTCGGTCGCGATGCGTTCGATGCGGTTCTCGGGGACGTATTCGGCGAGTTTGCCGACGGTCGCGTACGGGTCGACGAGTGTGCCGTACGAGTCCACCGTGATGGTCTCGATGTGGTCGGTGTCGAAACTCATGGAGGGTGGTTCGACGCTCGATCCTTCAATCTACGTGCCCGGAATGTCATGGGCTACGTGCCCAAAGCGCCGTGGAGTTCGCGCGCGCGCTCGGCCAGCGTCTCCGAGGACTCGGCGACGAGTTTTACGATGGCCTCTTTCCCCACTGACCCACGGTCGAGGACGGCGACAGGTCTCGAACCGTCGGCGGCGTCACCGAACACCGCTCGGGCAGCCCAGTTCATCGTGCCCTCGGCGTCGGCGGGTTCGTCGTCTCGGTCGTACTCGGCGACTGTCCAATCGAGCGAATCGAGCGCCGCCTCCACGTCGTCGTCGAACCGGCAGTTGACCGCAAAGCGCAGGTCGGGCTGGAACTCCCGAGCCTCGATGAGGAAGCGGGCGACGTGACTCGACGCGCCGAACCGGACGCCGCGGTTCGGCTGGACGCCGCTCATCGTCTTCGTAATGCGGCCCTCGACAGCAGCGGTTTCGGTGGTCTCCTCGGCGTACGGCGTCGCGCCGACGACGTTCATCCCCACCTCGGGAACGAGCGCGCGGACGTTCTGCTCGACGACCCACCGAACCACGTCCTCGACGGCCTCCGCGGTGGGGTTCTTCGCGGCCTCGTTGCGCAACGCCGCGAGATGGTGGACGGCGCCAGGGCCCTCACCGACGTCGTGGTGGTACCTGACGGCGCGCTCCATGAACGCCACACTGCGGCCAACGGCGTCGACGAGTGGTTCGCCGTGGGCGAGACGCGTGGCGATGGCCGCCGACAGTGCACACCCCGAGCCATGGGTGGCGTCCGTCTCGACGCGGGGGTGTCGCGCCGTCTCGATGTCGTCCGGCGTCACGAGCACGTCGAGCACCTCGTCACCGGGGATGTGGCCGCCCTTGACGAGCGCGGCGTCGGCGCCCATCGTCAGGAGTCGCTGGCCGGCGAGGCGTGCACCCGCTTCGTCCGCGTGGCCGCCGCCACGGACATCGACACCGGTCAGAACGTCCGCCTCGTCGGCGTTCGGTGTCACGAGCGTCGCCTCGGCGATGAGGGCTTCGTAGGCCGCCTCGGCGTCCTCGGAGAGCAGGCGGTCGCCCCTCGCCGCGACCATCACGGGGTCGACGATGAGTGGCCGGTCGAAATCGGCGGCGTAGTCGGTGACCGTCTCGACGACCTCGGTCGTCGCGAGCATCCCGGTTTTGACCGCACGAACGTCGAAATCCGTCAGGATGGCGTCGAGCTGTGCCTCCAGTTCCTCGATGGGAAGGACGTGACTGGAGTCGACGCCGAGCGTGTTCTGGGCGGTCACGGCGGTCACGGCGGAGGTGCCGAACCCGCCCATCGCCTCGATGGTTTTGAGGTCGGCCTGGATGCCGGCGCCGCCGCCGGAGTCGCTGCCCGCAATCGTGAGCACGACCGGCTTCTCGACCGGCGCAGGAGTGCGTGTCGGCGTGTTCATAGCCGTCGATACCGACGGTGAATACTAATCGGTGGTGGTCGCGGGGAAACGCCTTCCACGGTGGGCGTCGAACAGCCGCTCATGTACCGGGCAATCCTCCCGAACGGGCAGCTAGAGTGTGAATCGTACGACGAAGGCGAGCGGGGCGTCGAGCTGTACAACGATGACGGCGAACTGCTGGGGTTCGTTCCCTACGAGAACCTCGAGGCCCTCCTCACGGAGGCTGCCTACGAATCGAACGAGCCGTCGGTGATGTAGGCGTAATCAGACGTCGTCCGGCTTTTCGGCTTCGTCCTCGACCTCCCGCTTCAGCGATTCACGGCGTGCTTTCGCGTCGCGGCCGGTGCATTCGAGCAGGAAATCGTTCTTCGCGTTGTTCGCATCGCCCGCGGCGTCGACATCGCCGGTTTCCATCAGGTCTTCGAGCCCGCGCTCGTGGAAGTCGACGGCGAGTTTGTCCTTCTTGCCGGAGTAGGAGACAGCGCCGGCGACGATGTGGTCGAAAACGGGATTGTCGGGCTCTTCGACGACGTAGAGGTCGCTGCCTTTGAACTCCTCGGTGTCCGTGATGGAGCCGAAATACTCCTCGATGGTCGCTTCGAGGTCGGGGACGCGTTCGTCGAGATACTCCCCTCGACGCATCTTGTACTCTTCCATAGAGGTGGTATCGAAACGCTTCGGTTTACCGATTTCGCTCGGCGGTCAGCCACGCGCTGCACTTCGGACAGGGGTCACCCTCCCGGTAGGAGGATTCCGCGTCGACCTGGAAACCACACTCAGGGCAGACGATTGTCCCTTCGGGAACGGTGATGCCGGAGAGCGTTTCGGACTCCGTCTCCGTATCCGACTCCGTTTCGTCGGCGTCGAGGTCGGCCTCGTCGGCGTCGAGCACCGTGCCCGCCTCGCCGATATCCGGTGCGGGGGACTCCTCGTCAGTCTCCTCGGGCCACTCGCCGGGGCCTCGCTCCGGTTCGTCCTCGTCGGTCAGGATTTCGGCGTCTTCCTCCTCGGGGTTGACGTCGTCGAGGTCGACACCCTCCGCTTCCTCGGGGCCCTCCGCGAGTTCGTCGACGGCAGCAGCGGCTTCAGCAGCGGCCTCGGCCGCCGCCGCATCCTCGTCCTCGTCTTCGTCGAGAATCGCCGCATCCTCCTCCGAGGCATCGACAGCACCGCTCCGCTCGGCGAGGCCGGAGACGCCGCCCGTCTCCCCGGTGGCGTCAGCCGACTCCGACACGTCGGTGTCGGACGGGGCTTCCTCGTCGAGATCGCCCTCGACATCGTCGGCGTCGACGACGGCGGCTACCTCGGTGTTCTCGGAAACGACGCGTTCGGCGCCACAGCGGGCACACTCTTCGGTTTCGCGGACGACGGTCACGACTTCGCTGCCCTGCTTTTCGCGCTCCCGCTCGACGTCGGCAGGCTCGAAGTCGTGGCCGAGTAGCGAACACTTCAGTCCCATTGCTATCACGTCACCGTGTAGAGGGTATAAAACTTGAGACACCAACAGGTGCGACAGCCGACGCCGAGGAGTCGATCGCAGCTCTGCGAACGGTTAAGACACCCCCGTCCGAACGGCCGGGTATGCAGGCGAAGCGGGAGTATCGCGACCGTGACGGCACGCAGGTCGCGGTGCTCGATGCTCTCGTCGACCGGAGCGAAGAGGGAATGACCGTCTTCGAGTTGCGGTCGGGCGTCGAAACCGACATCGACGACCTCGAGGCCGCGCTCGCAGACCTGAAGGAAGCGGGGCTCATCACCGTCGAGAACGACGACGACCAGATGCGCATCTACCCGGACGAACGCGTCGTTCCGAGCCCCGACCGCGAGGAGGAGAACGACAGCCCGTCGTTTTTCGAGCAACTCCGGGAGAAACTGGGGCTCTAAGCCACGAGCGGATTCGCGGCTGTTTTACCGCCACGCCGCCTTGAGTTTGGCAATGACAGTCGCCGCGGAACTCCACGAGGCCCACGGCGCGACGTTCACCGAGCGCGGCGGGCGCCGGGTCGTCGCCCACTACGGCCGACCCGAGCGCGTCCACCGTGCCGTCAGAAACGTCGTCGGCGTCATCGAGATGGGATACGGCATCGTCGAGGTGACCGGCGACGACCGCATCGAGTTCGTCGATAACGCCGTCTCGAACCGCGTCCCTGCCGAGGACGGCCAGGGCGTCTACGCCTTGCTTCTCGACGCACAGGGAAAAATCGAAACGGAGCTGTACGTGTACAACGCCGGCGAACGGCTGCTCTGTTTCGTCCCGCCACAGCGCGCCGACGACCTCGCCGAGGAGTGGGCCGAGAAGACGTTCATTCAGGATGTCGAGGTTCGCGTCGGTACCGATGATTTCGGCGTGTTCGGCATCCACGGGCCGAACGCCACCGAGAAGATCGCCTCGGTGTTGACCGGGCCGGGCTCGCCCGACGAACCGCTCTCGTTCGTGCGCGGCACCATCGGCGACTGGGGCGCGACCGTCATCCGAACCGACGATCTCACCGGCGAGGAGGGATACGAGGTCATCTGCGCCGCCGAGGACGCAGACGGCGTCTTCGACGCCCTGGTCAATCACGGGCTCAACGCCGCGCCGTTCGGCTACCGGACGCTGGATTATCTGACGCTTGAGGCCGGCACGCCGCTTTTCGAGACGGAACTGGAGGGAGCGGTGCCGAACGTGCTCGGCCTCAGGAACGCCCTCGACTTCGAGAAGGGCTGTTACGTCGGCCAGGAAATCGTCTCGAAGATCGAGAACCGCGGCCAGCCCTCGCGTCGGCTCGTCGGGCTTCGACCCGAAACGGTGCCAGTCGGTGGGTCTGCGGTCTTCGACGGCGACAGCCACGTCGGCGAGGTGACCCGTGGCGACCACAGTCCCGCGCTGGATGCCCCCCTCGCGATGGCACTCCTCGAGTACGGTCTCGATGCCGAGTCGGTGACCGTCCGCGTCGACGGCGATGACATCGAGGCCGACGTGGTGTCACTGCCGTTCGTTGATGGATCGGCCCACTCGCGGCGGCTGCCGGAGTATCCGTAATCCGCGTTTCGGTCAGTTCCTCGTCGGCGTTGGCGGAACCGACCGTTTGTGCGCGGCCATCTCGTAGTGCTCGATGATGCGTTCGATCCTTTCTTCGTCGACATCGAGCGCCGACCGAAGTTCCTCGGGAGTGCATCCGGTGTCCACGTAGCGATGCAACACGGCATCGAGCGTTTCGTAGGATGCGCCCAGGTCGCTCCGGTCGGTCTGTTCGGGCCAAAAGCCTGCAGTCGGCTGCTTTTCGATGATGAACTCCGGCACGTCGAGCTCGCGGGCGAGGGCTCGAACCTCCGTCTTGTAGAGGTCGCCGAGTGGGAGGAAATCCGCCGCGCCGTCGCCGTATTTCGTAAAGTATCCCAGGAGGAGTTCGCTCCGGTTCGTCGTTCCGGCGACGAGCCGCCCCATGTCGTTGGCCGCGAGATACGCGAACGTCATCCGTAGTCGGGCGGTCAGATTTCCCCGGACGACAGGATTGCCGTTGAGGTTGATGCACGAGGGTACGAGATCGACGAGATGTGCGAGCAGCGGCTGGACGTGTATCGTATCGTGATCAATACCGAGTAACTCCGCAATGGCTTCGGCGTCCTGTGCGTCGGTGCCGCCGAGCTTGCTGGCGGGGAGGACGAACCCATAAACGGCATCGCTGCCGAGCGCCTCGACAGCAAGTGCGGCCGTGACGGTCGAATCGAGACCGCCGCTCAGGTTGACGACGACGCCATCGGCGTTCGCGTCCGCGGTGTGGCTCTGGATGAACGAGATACACTCCGCTTCGGCGGCTGCGAGGTCGTCACGGAACCCATCCGACGCCCGTCCATCCAAACGGTTCTTTTGACGTGGCATGCGAGTCGCAGCTCGTCTCACTCACACACGACGCAGGTCGATTCTTCTTTGGTCGAATCCCACGTGAGGGTGCCCTCGTTGCAGCGGGGACAGGGTGCGAAGCTCGCTGAACTGACGAATGACGACTGTTTTGCGCTCATACATGAACGAACAGGAACCAACACCGGATAAGTGCTTTGGATAATGGGATAATACTAGTTCTAGGACTACGTATCAGGATATATTTTAGAATATAGACTAAGCTTGTCTCCTTATATCGAGCAAATTTGGCCATTCAATCAATTCCTACCGCACTATCTCTCGAAGGCATGAGACGCGGCAATTTTAGATGAGATTTTCAATTTCCTGCGAGTATCTATGGACACTCACAGTATAGATAGGTGACGAAGACAATGAAACGAAATATTTAATACACTATAGCACACAGTCGTCAACGTAATGTTCGCAGGAGATTCACCGCGCGTCAAGGCGGCAGCATGTGCCCCATATTCCGACCTGCCGGGAGCGGCGCTGCGGTGGAGTCCTGTCGAAATAACAGCCCGGCGTGAGGTGTGTACCAAGACCTGGTGAACCACAACATCCGTACGCTCTGGCACGGTTTTCGTATGCGACTCCGGCCATCAGCCTTCGCGTTGGGTCGTGGCCCAACGCTCCTGTCATGGCCTGCTCGGGTTCCGGGCGGGCCGCTACCGTCTTCTCGATGACATCAAGGACTGCGCGCCGTCTCTCACCGCCGTTCGATACACAGAGACGCTCGGCAGCCATCCCTCGGCGCCGGATTCGGCCCGACTCTTTTTATCCTCCGAGGGGCGACTATCCAGCAAACAATGGCCGGCGACGTGTTCACCGTAACGAGCGGGAAGGGAGGGGTTGGGAAGACGACGACGGCCGTCAACCTCGCCGTGGCGCTCCGACAGCGAGGCCACTCCGTCGCCGTCCTCGATGCCGACCTCGGGATGCCGAACGTGGCGCCGGTCGTCGGCATCGACCCCGAAACGACGCTGCACGACGTACTTTCAGGCGAAGCCAGCGTCGAGGACGCCACCACTGAAATCGCCGAGGGATTCGGCGTTCTCGCCGGAGACACGACGCTGGAAGGGTTCGCTGCCGCCGACCCGGACGAACTGGAGCGGGTCGTCGACGCGCTGGCCGAACAGTACCGATACGTCCTCGTCGACACCGGCGGCGGCCTGAGCTACGAGGGCGTGCTCCCCCTCGAACTCGGCGACGAGGTGCTTCTCGTCACCGCCCCCGACCCTGCCGCAGTCGGTGACACGGAGAAGAGCAAACAGTTGGCCGACCGCCTCGGCGTGCCCGTCCGTGGAGTTATCGTCACCCACGCCACGGCCGAGACCGACACCGAGGCAATCGCCGACCGCCTCGGCGTGCCGTTCCTCGGCAGCGTCCCCCGAGACGAACGTGTCACCCAGAGTGCAGCGCGAGGGGAACCCATCGCCGCCCACGCGCCGGATAGCGACGCCGCGGAGGCGTACGACTGGATCGCAGCGACGCTCGTCGAGGCAACCGACGCACCGCTGGAACCGCCCGAATCGGACGCCATCGGCGCCAAAGATTCGGCCGACGAAGCGACGGCGGAAAGCGAGGCTGAGGAGCCAGCCGAGGAAACGACCGACGAAAGCGCCGAAGCCGACGAACTGGATGAAGCCGAGACAGCCGAAAGCGACACCGCGGTTCAGGAAACCGAACTCGCCGAAAACGGCCAGTCAACCGAGGCGACGACGAAATCCGAGGCAGAACCCGTCGAAGCGGAGCCGGACGCCGAGAAAGAGGACGGCTTCTTTTCACGAATCGCCGGCATCTTCCGGTAAGCAAGCCCGACGTTACGAGTCGTCGTCGGTGCCACCCATCCCCTCGAACACACCAGAGAGCCGCGACTCGAAGGCCTCGAGGTCGTCCAGCCGCTCGGAAACGGTTTCCAGCTTCGACTCGATAGTCTCGAGACGGTCTTCGAGGTCGCCGTGGCCGGACTGGAGGTCGTCGACGTCGTCTTCGAGCGTTTCGACCGTCTCGACGGCGTCCTCGAGGGCTTCAGTTCCCCCCTGAACGGAGACGACTGTCTCTTCGATGTCGTTCAGCCGCGCCTCGATGTCGTCGAAGGCGTCCTCGGGCGTGCCGTGGCTGTCGATGAACGACTCCAGCGTGTCGGCGAACGCCGCCAGGTCGCTGACCTGGCTCTGGAGATGCTGGATGCGCACCTCGTCGCTTCGTGTGGGTTCAAGCTCCGAGCGGAGCCCCTCGACGACCTCCTCGTCGAGGGTTCCGGCACGAAGCTCCGACAGGAGAGCGCGGGCGACGCCGTCGGCGGATATCTCCTCGGCCTCGGTCTCCGTGGCAGCGTCGACCGACTCGGCCTCGGCGCCGGTCGCGTCCCCGCTCATCGAATCGCGGTCGCCCTCGATGAGTTCGCGGACGGCCTCGGAGTCCTCCTGATCGACGACCTCGGAGAGACCGTCTCCCCCAAGAACCTCGACACGCGGCTCCTCGTCGATGGCTTCGAAGCGGTCGTCATCGAGATCCGCCACGCGGTAGATGGCCTTGTACGTCTCGTCAGGGTCGATTTCGCGTTCGAGAACGGCCTCCTCGCCGAGCTCCCAGTCGTCAGCGCCGTGTTTCGAGTGCAGCCCGATATCCTCGTTCGGGATATCCGAAAGCGCGGTCTCGGTGAGTCGAACCGTCACCGGCGCCGCCAGCTCCGTGGTGATTTCGAGCGTCACCGTGGCGGTTTCGTCCGGCCCGGTTTCGATTGTCTTCCGGACGGTGACGCCGTCGGTGAGGGTCGTTCGCGTCGTCTCGATGCCGTCGTCCATACGTCGTGGTTGTGTCGCCAGTATAAATGTCTCCGGTGCGATACGGCGACGGAGACGGCGGTCGAACCGCTATTTCCGGCTGCTCTCCAGTTGGATATCAAGGTCGTCGAGGAGCTCCTTCGCTTCCTCGCGTTTCTCCTGGTGCTCCTCGAGGAACTCCTCCATCAGCTGGGCGGCCTGTTCCTTGCAGCCACCACAGAGCCGCTCGCCGTTGACGCATTCCTCGTACACCTCGGCCGCGAACTCGTCGTCGTCGCCGGTGAGGAGGTACGCATAGAGCTCGTAAACGGGGCATTCGTCGGCCTCGCCGCCGAGTTCGCGCTGTTTCTCGGCCGTCTCGCGGCCCCCAGTTGTCGCGGCTTTCACCTTGTCGTAGCCGTCGGCTGGGTCGTCGAGCAGGCTGATGTGCGAGGCCGGCTCCGACGATGACATCTTCCCGCCGGTGAGTCCGGTCATAAAGCGGTGATAGATCGAGGAGGGCGCGATGAAACCGTAGCCGCCGTTGTCGACCTCGATTTCGCGGGCGAGCTCTTCGGCCGCCTCGCGGTCGAGGTCGAAGGTGTCGATGTGACCCTCGTAAACGCGCTTTTCGCCATCGATGGCCTCGATGAGCGCCTCGAAGGCGTCCTCCGTCGCGTTGCGGTCGAAGAACCGGACGCGGGGGCGAAGCGGCTCCTTGCCGCCGGCTTTCAGCGTCTCGACGGTATCCCACAACGCGGTCGAATCGGGCGCCTCGTCTTCGAGCCACTCGGCAGCCTCCTCACAGCGGATGTCGGTTTCTGCGTCATCAGTGCCGTCGGCCAGCGCCTCGTAGGCGATGGCGACGAGCTCGCGTTCGGCGTCGTCGAGTTCGAAGCTCGCGTACGCCTCGGTGACCTTGAAGAAGCGCATCCGGGTCGAGAGGTCGCGGGCGAAGCGGACGTGTGGATCCTGGTCGGGGCCGACGGGGATGACGGTCGGTTTCGGCTCCTCCAGCTGCGGATAGAGGATGTCGGCCATCTGCGTGACGACCGACTGCATATGCGAGATGCTCGTCTCGCCGTCGAAGCCGTAGATGGCCTGGAACTCCGAGAAGTTGGCTTTCGACCCGAGTTCGAACGCGAGGTTCCGAAGCTCCTCGTTCTCCGATTGGCGATACAGTTCGCCCTCCTCGGGGTCGAAACCGAGCGCGAGCAACGAGAGGAGGTAGCTCTCGGCGTGTTCGTCGATGTCGTCCCACTGAATCCCGCGCGCCGAGTGGGCTTCGAGGTCGGCGATGAGGCCGTAGGCGTCGCCGCCCTGCTGTTGATGCCAGATGAGCTCGTCGAAGACGAGTTTGTGACCGATGTGAGGGTCGCCGGTCGGCATGAACCCCGACAGTGCGGCGAACGGCTCGTCGTTGAGCATCGCCTCCGCAACGGGGCGGTAATCGCGGTGGCCGAAGATAACGCCCCGTCGCATCAGGTAGTGCGGCTCCGACACCGAATCGAGGACGTCATCGAACTCCTCGATGCCGAACTCCTCGAACAGTTTGCGGTAGTCCGCGACCGTCGAGGAACCCCACGGGTCGAGGGCTACGTCGTCGACGGCGCCGCCGTCCGCACGGGGCGCTGCCGGCGTCTCGGCGTCGGCTCCCGTCACGGTCCTGTCGGATCGGGAGTCACCCTCTTCGGCGTGGGATTCGTCGTCTGCCATGGTCGCACGTCGGGAGGGTTCGCCCAAAAACCGTTCGCTTGTCGGCGCTTGCGGCCGCTTGCTGCTACGGTGTCAGCCGCGAGACGGAGAGCCACCGAATCGAGGCGCCATCGACCAGGGCGAACACCATCTCCTTGCGGACGCCGTGGGCGAGCCGCACGTCGAGCGCCAGATCGCGCGGCGAGAGGGTCGTCTCCGCGGGCAGCACACGAACGAGCAACTCGGAGTGGCCGAGATCTTCGACTGTTTCGACGTCGGCGTAGGTTCGGAAATCGGCGCCGAACTTGAAGCCCGTCTTTGGGACGACCCCCTGCTCGCGGAGGTGGCGGTAGACGGCGAGCCGGCGGTCGAATCGCTCACCCTCGACCGCGCGGCCGCGTTCGACAACCGCGTCGACGCCGCCCTCGATTTCGAGGGCGCCTTCGGCAGCGAGATAGGCCGCCTCCATCAGCGATAGCTGCAGCGTGTCGTCGTCACGGCTCATCTGCTGGCCATAGAAGCCGCGTTCGTAGAGCTCCGGTGGCGGATTCCAGCAGAGGACGCGCTCGTCGAGGAGGTGTCCCGTCACGGTGCCGTCGAAGGAGCGCTCGCTCGACCCCGACACCTCGGAGCGGCCGGTTTCCAGATACGTGAGTTCGCTCTCCTCGTCGACGACCGCGAGAACGACGTCGCCGAGGGAGGCAAGCGAGACGGACGCCCGCTCGCCGACGACGCGGACGCGGTGTTCGGCCGTCCCGTCCCACGGCCCGTCGCCGCGGGGATGGACGATGAAATCTACGCCTGCGGGGTCGTCGACCCAGCCGTCGCGGGCCGGCGAGACATAGAACCCCCGGTCGCGGAGGTCTTTGTAGACCAGGAAGGGGACGACGACGTCGTCGTTGGCGGCGAGGAAGGCGGCGAAATCCTCCCCGTCGACTGCATCGAGGTCGCCGCGATAGAGGAGGTGGGCGGCCTCGACGCGCGAGAGGGCCACGCCGTCACCGCGCGGGCGGCCATAGCCGCGCGAATCGTAGTAGCGTTCGCGGCCGTTGGCGCCGACTTCGACGACGCCGTCGGTGAGGTGGCCCTGCATGGATTGAGTTCGCTCCTGCTGCCGTTTAGCCCCTGCGGTCGCCATCCGCGTGTCCCCCGCCATTACGCCGGCTCACAGCCAGTGTCGAGGCATCGCTCGCCGCTCGTCGTCTCGAAGCGCGGCAGGCCACAGTCGCACTCGCCAACGGCGGTGCCGTCGGGGATCCCGAAGCCGGTGTCGCACTCCGGGTAGTTCTCACAGCCGGCGATGAGACCGCCACGGCGGAGGATTTCGAGTTCGCCGTCGCAGTTTGGACAGTCCCACGCGCGGTCGAACGCGTCGCTGACGGCATCGAGCAGCGACCCACAGTCGTAATCGAGACAGCACTCGAAGGTGTCGCCGCGTTCGACTCGAAACTGTGGGAGGCCGCACTCGCAGGCATCCTCGATGACGGTCGCACCGCCCGGGAGCGAAAATCGGTCGTCACAGTCGAGACAGACGACGCTGCCGTTGGAACGGACGAGCGGCCCGCCACAGCGACAGTCGCCGACCGGGACGCCCGCATCGCTCACGTCGTGGTCGGCCACCGTCACGTCGCCGGCGGCTTCGACCCGGAGCGTCTCATCGCCATCGACAGCGACGAGCCACAGCGGGTCGTGGGTGAGCGAGAGGTCAGTCGGCCGGGTGAGCCACGCGACCGGCTGATAGCCATCCGCGTCGTGAACGAGGACGGTGTCGTCGGGTTTGACGACGATGAGGACGCGCCCGCGCTGGTGGCGCTCGCGCTGGCCGTCGAAACGGACGATACAGTCGCCGGCGATGGTGTGCGTCTGCGTTCGCGTCGGCATGGGATGGGTGGCCGCGTTCCCCTACTTGAACCTCCGGATGGCCGGACGCCTCGGCGACGTGAAGAGTACCGCCCGTACATCGAACCCGGAACCGTCGGGTATGGAAACGACCACCTGCAAGCGGCGTTCGGCGTCGAGGGGGCCGACCAGCCCGAGTCGCTACGAGACGTAGCCGTCCGTCAGGCTCTCGACGTACTTCGCGACCACGTCGACCTCCAGGTGGACGGGGTCGCCCACCGATTTCTCTGCGAGCGTGGTGAGGTCGTACGTCGCCGGAATGATGGCGACCGTGCACTCACCGTCCTCGAGGTCGGCGACAGTCAGGGAGATGCCGTCGACCGCTATCGACCCCTTCTCGACGACGTATCGGCGCAGCGATTCGGGCAAGGAAAAGGCGAAATACCAGTCACCGCCGGACTCGTCCGGCGAGGCGCCGCTCGCTTCGCTCGCGGAACCGTCTCCCACTTGTTCGATTTCGGTCACCTCGCCGACGCCGTCGACGTGACCCTGCACGAAGTGGCCGTCGAAGCGGCCGTCGGCCGGCAGCGCGCGTTCGAGATTGACGCCATCGCCGACCGTGACGTCGTCCAGATAGGTGCGGTCGAGCGTCTCCTCCGAGCAGAAGAGCTCGAAGCTCTCCTCGTCCCACGCCTCGACGGTCAGGCAGGCGCCGCTGATGGCGACGCTTTGGCCGTGTTCGAGTTCGTCACAGAACGAGGCGGACACGCGGATGCGACGGCCTTCCTCGGTGTCTTCGACGGCGACGATTTCGCCCGTCTCCTCGACGATACCGGTGAACATACACGCCGTTCGGGCGGCGGCGACGAAAGCGTGTCGTCATCGGTAGCGTGCGGCGGTCGGGCGCGCGTTTCGGCCCGTCCCGCGAGCGGCGGGCTTTTCACCGCGAACGACTACTGACAGACAATGAGTTTCATCGACACGCTCACGATGTTCGGTACGGCCATCGTGGTCGCGCCGATCGCGCTGCTCGGCGTCGAGTTCGTTGCCGGCGGCCGCCTGTTCGTCGGCGTGGGCTTTCTCGCCGTCGCCGCCGCGCTCGTCGTTGCCGAACACTACATCGGCGTGCCTGGCCTCGATAGCGCCCTTGAAGGCGTCCTCGGCGTAGTCGCCCCGGAGCCCGAAAGCGACGAACCGACGGCGGACACGGACGAGGCCGAGGCCTAACCGTGGCGCTCGGCATCATCCGGTCGCTGCAGCTCGTCGCGACGCTCGTCGTCGCCGGGCCGGTCGGCCTCGTCGGCATCCTCAATCTCCTGGAGGGGCGGTACCCCTACGGCGTCTTCTTCCTCGTCGCAGCCATCGGGCTCGTCGCTATCAGCGAATACCTCTACGTGCAGTTGACGAATCGAACCGTGGGCCGCGTCAAACGGCTCAAGAACATCCGCGGTCGGGGCGACGAGTAACCGCTCAGTCGGCCCGTACTTCCTCGCCGCGCTCCTGTGCTCGCTCGATGACATCGCTGAGCGGCAGCTCGACGGGCTCGTTGTGCAACAGCACGTCGATTGGGAGCGTCGGCGCGCCGTCGACGAGGTTCTCGAGGAGGACGAGCCGTTCGCGGGCCCGCGACATGCCGACGTAGAAGACACGGCGCTCGTTGTCGGTCATCGTCGGGACGGGGTCTGAGTGCTTCGTGAATTCGGTGACGCCGGCGACGTCGGTGGGGTCGTCGACCGAGGCGGCCATCTGTTCGACGACCTTCTCGGTGAGGTCGGTCGCGACGAAAACGTGGTCGGCTTCACGACCCTTCGCGGAGTGAATCGTCCCGACACGCATCCGGGAGGGATCCATACCGCGGTAGTCGCCGTCGAAGTACGCCTCGACGGAGCGCTCTTGGAAGTTCGAAACCCGAGTGAGCATATCCCCGGCGGAGGCCGGCCCGGGCGCGAAGGGCGCGTGGTCGTCGACGAAGGAGGGGTCGACCTCCATGTCGGTGCGGTCGTCGACGCCCTCCTCGTCCTGCAGTTCATCGAGCGCGTCGAAGTAATCGTCGCGTTCGCCAGTGCCGAAGGCGCTGTCGGCGAGCATCTCGCCGAGCCGCTGGGCCTGGAGCCCGTGGATTGGCTCGTCGTCGTCGAGGGCCTCGATGGCGCTGACGTAGCCCTGGAGTCGGTCGGTCCACATCCGCTGGTCGGTCAGCGACGTGAACGGGATGCCCTTGTCGATGAACTCGTCCATGAACTGGAACATCTGATAGCGGGCACGGAACAGACACATGACGCTGCCCTCATCGTCCTCTTCGAGGGTGCCGCGAACGTTTCGGACGAGGTCGAGCATCGACGGCGAGGCGACGGCTTCGACGTTGCCACCCTGTTTGCGCGGTTTGAGGTCTTTCTCCTGGCGCTTGCTCAGGTGGCTGATCTGGACATCGACGACGTTGAGAATCTTCGACGGGAGTCGGTAGGAGTTCGGGAGGACGACATCATCGTCGACCTCCTCATCGAGCAGCAGGTTCGGGTCGGCGCCCTGCCAGGCGTAGACGACCTGGTCGTCGTCACCGGCGATGAGGACGGCGTCGACGTGGGGTTTCCACTCGTCGTACACGCCGTACTGCAGCGTCGTGATGTCCTGGAACTCGTCGATAACAAGGTGGTCGACGCTCGGAATGAGTGAGCGCTGCTGGACGCGTTCGAGCATGTCGGCGAAGCCGACGATACCTTCCTCGCCCTTGTAGGCGCGCCAGGCGCGGATGACTTCGGGGATGTCGACGCGGTCGTCGTCGGAGGGCCACGTCGGGGTGTATTTGTTCCCTACTTGGGCGTTCTCGTCGATATCCGGCGGGAGCCGAACCTCCTCGTCGTTCCACTTGAACGGCACGTCGTACCAGTCGGCAACGTCACGCTCGGTGCGCTGGAGCCACTGGGAGGTGGCGATGATCTTGTTGCCGAGGGTGGTCGAACTCGCCGAGCGGCGGCGGGCGGACTTGTTCTCGTCTTCGAACTCGATGCCGTAGTCCTCGCAGAACCCCTCTTTGTGCTTCTCGCCGACGACGTCGCCACGCGAGAGGTTCAGCAGTTCGTACGCCTTCGCGTGCATCGTACAGACGTTGCCGCGGAGGGATTTCGGGCTGCAGTCGAGCCGTTCGGCGAGGCGTTCACGCACCTCGGCAGCGGCGGCACGAGTGTAGGAGACGATGAGAATATCGTCGACTTCGACACCCTCGTCGAGCATCTCGTCGACCCGGTCGAGAAGCGCCGTCGTCTTCCCACTCCCGGGACCGCCGAAGAGTCGTGTCACGTGGGTGGAATCAGTCATTACTCGTCTAACGGCACGATGGCGTATAAATAACGTGCATCGAACAGGAACGGCAGCGCCGCTGTTGGGACGAGTCAGCGGCCGAAAACGACGACGGGACAACCCCGAAAGAGCGGTCGGATTATGTTGGCTGCCAGCCGCAGACCGAACACGCTACGGCGTCGAGGCCGTGAAGTCCGCCGCAGTCGGGACACTGTTTCTTGTTATACTCGCGCTCCCAGGACGGAGAATCGGTTTCGTGATCTCGCTCGTCAAGGAACTCGTCGAGAACGTCGTCGTTTGCGGTCGCCATACAGGACTCCGTTGGAGAAGCCGCATAATAAACCCTGTGGTAGAGGTTGTCACGGGTGCTGGTGTCGTGCCACGAGGGGTACCGACGGCTTTTGAACACGCCAGCCGTACTCGGCGTATGGACGCCTCGGAGGAGCTGCCGCTGGTACACGAGAGTCGCCCCGGGACGGTGGAATCGGACGCCCCAGCAGTCGTGTTGGTACACGGCCGCGGGACGAACGAGCGTGACCTCCTGCCCATCGGTTCACAACTGCCCGAGGAACTGCACGTCCTGAGTGTTCGCGCGCCGCAGTCGATGGGTGGCCCGGACAGCTACACCTGGTACGACCTCGACCTCTCCGGTGGCGGCCTCCATTCGAGCCAACCCGACCCGAACGGCTTCCGCCGGAGCCTTGATCTGCTTCACGAGTTCGTCGACGGCGCCATCGACGTATACGACCTCGACCCCGACCGCGTCGGCCTGCTCGGCTTCAGCCAGGGGGCGATAACGAGCCTCTCGGCGCTGGTAGAACGGCCCGACTCCTATCGGTGGGTCGTCGCACTGAACGGCTATCTCGCCGAATCCCACGAAGACCAGGTCGATAACGCCGAAGGGAAGCCAGTGTTCGTCGGGTGTGGGGCGATGGATCAGGTCATCCCGCCACAGCGCGCCGAGCGGGCCGCCGAACTATTCGAGGAGGGTGGTGCCGACATCCGGTTCGAACAGTACGGCGTCGGCCACGGCACGGCACCACAGGAGATTACCGACGTGGTGCAGTGGCTCGAGGATAAATACTGAGCAGTCGGCTATGCGGGCGCTGACAGCCGAAGAATCGAGTCCGTGAAACGGCCGGCTCAGGCCAGTGCGTTCAGCATCAGGACGAAGACGCCCAGCAGGACGCCGAAGGCGACGACCGTCCGGGGATCCATCGTTGGTGCGTTCCGGTCTTCACTGTCGAAATACCGGACGAGACCGGCACTGGACATCAGCCCGCCAGAGTTCTCTCCACTGCTCATACACGTCGATTCGTGGCTGAGGCCCTAAGCGTTTCGGCCCAGTCGAGCGCCGCAGATAGCGCGGTGAACCACCGGTTGGGAAACCCTTATGCGCGCGGCTGAAATACGTTCGATAGTCATGCCCGTTACCCTCAAGGACTTCTATGCAGACTGGTGCGGCCCGTGCAAAACCCAAGACCCCATCCTCGAGGAGCTGGAGGAGGAGTACCCCGACGTCGACTTCGAGAAGGTGAACGTCGACGAAGAGCAGGACGTCGCAAACGAGTATCAGGTACGCTCGCTGCCGACGCTCATCATCGAGACAGACGACGGCATCGTCGAGCGGTTCGTCGGCGTCACCCAGCGTGACGACATCGAAGGCGCACTGAGCAAGGCTGGCGCGTAGGGACGAACGCGAAAACGTTCACTCCGCCCGGCGAACCCTTTTATCCCAAAAAGCCTGAGTAGTCGCCGTGTCACAGTCGGACGGCTATCAGCGGTTCTTCCCCTACGACGAGCCGTACGACCATCAGGACGACGCGATGCGACGCATCCGTGAGGCCCTCGTCGAGGAACGCGACGTGCTCTTCGAGGGTGCCTGCGGGACTGGCAAGACGCTGGCATCGCTCGTGCCCGCCCTGGAGTACGGCCGCGCGGCGGGCAAGACCGTCGTCATCACGACGAACGTCCACCAACAGACCCGGCAGTTCATCGAGGAGGCCCGTGCCATCAACGCCCAGGAACCGATTCGGTCGGTCGTCTTCCGCGGGAAGGCGTCGATGTGCCATATCGACGTCGGCTACGAGGAGTGTCAGGCGCTCCGGGATACGACCCGCGACCTCGTGGATAAAGAGCAGGATATCGCCGAACTGGAAGCCCGGGAAGGCGAACTGCTCGATGCGAGCAAGGAGGGCGACGGCGAGGCCGCCGAAGCCCGCGGCGCAGTGATGGAGGAAATCAACGACTTAGAAGCCGGCATCGAGGCGCTCCGCGAGGAGCGGAACGTCTGCGACCGGTACTACAACAACCTCACCGCCGACACCGACGAATTCTACTCGTGGCTCTACGAGGACGTGCGGACGCCGGACGAAATCTACGAACACGCCCACGAGATGAACCTCTGTGGCTACGAACTCCTGAAAGACGGCATGGAGGGCGTCGACCTCGTCATCTGCAACTACCACCACCTCCTCGACCCGATGATTCGCGAGCAGTTCTTCCGGTGGCTCGGCCGCGACCCCGAAGACATCATCGTCGTCTTCGACGAGGCGCACAACGTCGCCGACGCGGCGCGCGATCACGCGAGCCGGAAGCTGACCGAGCAGACCCTCGACGGCGCCCTGGACGAGCTCGAGGAGTGCGAGGATGCCCGCGCGGAGCCGGCAGCGAACGTCATCCGTGCGTTCCGGACGGCGCTCGTCGACACCTACGAGGAGTCGTTCGGCTTCGGCGACCGCGAGGCCATCGGCGAGGACTGGGAGGACGTTCCCATCGACAACGAGAGCGGCCGCGACGACCTCTCGGTGGCGTTCCTGCAGGCCTACACCGGCCAGGGGTTCGAGACCGACCTGGAGCAGGCGCTGGCGCTTGGCGAGGAACTCGACCGCCGCTACGAGCAGGCGTACAAGGACGGCGAGGCGACGACGCGCCGGGACTGCCCGACGCTTTCGGCCGCCGGCTTCATCGAGACGTGGATGGAATCGAGCGTCGAACCCGGCCAGTACCCCGTCCTGGGCGTCCGGCGCACCGAGACGGGCGTCGTTGGCCGTGCGGAACTGTACACCTGCCTGCCGCAGCAGGTGACCGCACCGCTGTTCGAAGAACTCCATTCGACGATTCTGATGAGCGCGACGCTGCGGCCCTTCGACGTCACCGAGGACGTACTCGGCCTCGACGACCCGCTGACGATGGCTTACGGCGAGCAGTTCCCAGAGGAGCGGCGGCGCACGTACGCCGTCGAGACGCCGGCGCTGTTCGCCAGCAAACGCGACGACCCCGAGACACAGGAGACGGTCGGCGACACCATCGAGGACGTCGTTCGGTTCACACCGGGCAACACGCTGGCGTTCTTCCCGAGTTACGCTGAAGCCGAGCGGTACTACCACCGCTTCTCGGGCGATTCGACGCCGTATCTCGACGAACCCGGAACACGGGCCGAGGAGTTGCGACAGGAGTTCGTCGCAGACGATGACGCCGTGCTGTTCACGTCGCTTTGGGGGACGCTCGCGGAGGGCGTCAGTTTCGACGACGACGATGCCCGAAGCGTCGTCGTCGTGGGCGTTCCGTATCCGCATCTGGATGACCGAATGGAGGCCGTCCAGCGAGCGTATCAGAACGCCTTCGGCGAGGCTGAAGCCGGCCAGGACGACGAGGCGGGCTGGCGCTACGCGGTCGAGATCCCGACCGTTCGGAAGACGCGGCAGGCGCTCGGGCGGGTCATCCGCTCGCCGGAGGATTTCGGCGTGCGCGTCCTGGTCGACGAACGCTACACCCAGTCGAACCGCGTCGAACTGGGTGATTACAGCGTGTATCCGTCGTTCCCGCCGGAGGAGCGGAACGAACACATCGACATCGCACCGGAGAAGCTCCGCTTTGCGATGCTCAACTTCTTCACTGACGCCGATGCCTGGGACGGAACACCACCGAAACCATGAGCAGGAACTGGGAACCACGAGCGGAGAAGCGCCGCACCCGAGACGGTGAGGGGGCACGCTGGGACGTGCTCCGCGATGAGGTGCTCGAACGCGACGAGTTCACCTGCAAGCGGTGTGGCTACGAGCAGCCACAGCGTGGCGAACCGGAACGACGGCTGGAAGCCCACTACACGCTGGCCCACGGCACCCCGTCACTGGAGGACGCCGAGCGCCTGGTGACGCTGTGTGGCCCCTGTCACGCGACGCTGCACGCTGACGACCCAGCCTACGGCGACCTGCGGAAGGAGGCACCGATGTTCCCCCAGCCGGAGGCGCCGGCCTCGGTCGCGACGATGCGCTCGGAGCGGCAACACGTCTGTCAGCGCTGCCAGCACGTCGCCGAGTCGGCGAGGGAACTCGCCGCCTACACCGAGAACGGCAGCCCATACGTGCTCTGTAAGCCGTGTGCCGGTGCGCTGTTGGACGCCGGATACGACCCCGACGCGTTCGAGGTCGCCGGCGATATCGACGTCGAGACGTTGGAGGAACGCGCGGACGAGGCGCCGGTTCGGCCCGTGATGCTCGCCTCGGGCCCCGTTCGGGCGGCGCGGCCGCCGCGGACGGCCTTCGAACGAGTAGTGTACGACACGCCGCTTCGGTACCTGCTCAATCCGATCGGATTCACGCTGCTTTTCATCGTGCTCGGCGTGGCAGCCTCGTTTTACCTCTTCTAGGCCGGCAGCGAGATTCGTTCGGCGGGCTCGTCGTACCGGGCGGCCCAGACGAACAGGGAGTCGATCGTCCACTCGAGGTCGACGTCCCGGCCGACCAGTGAGTCAGCATCGCCGCCGCGGGCGATGGTGACGTGCGGGGAATAATCATCGCCTTCGAGCTGCTCGATGGCGCCGAAGCGTTCGCAGAGCCGCCGATGCAGGCTCAGAAGCTCCGGTGACTCGACGCGAAGATAGACGACCGGTTCGTGGCCCGTAATCGGGTTCTGGAACACGTCGGTGCCCGTGATGCGAACCTGAAACGGCTCGGTGCCGACGATGGCGTCCCGAACCTGGTGGGTCAGTGTCTGTGGGTCGCCCTCACCGAGCCGTTTGATGACGAGCGTGTGGCGGTCGCGGGGCGTCGCGTCGATGAGTTCGGCTGCGAGCCCGCGCGCGAGCCGGGACACCTCCGGGGGGACGGGCGCGTTGACGCTGTACACTAGATGTAATCGAGGAAGTACGCGACGATGAGGACGATGATGATGAGTCCGACGACGGAGCTGAGGCCGCCGAACGCGAACTGCAGGATCTCCATGACGAGTTCGACGGCGATCCAGATGATGACCAAAGCGAGGATGATCTTCAGCAGATCCTCGACCTCGAGGGCGGCTCTGTCGGGAAGCATAACGGAGGCTGCACACGGCGAGCGCAAAAAGGATACGGCCATCGTCCCTCCAGAGCGAAACCGCTTTGACAGCGCGTCACAGACCAACGGTTGATGCGACGAACCCTCGCGCTCGTTGCCGTCGTTGGCCTCTGTTTGACGCTCATGGTCGGCGTCGGGGCGGCGTCCCACGAAGACCCGGACAGAGCCGTGCTCGCGTTCGAACTGCAGGAGGGCGGGGACGCCCGGATGTTCCACATCACCTCCTTCGACCTGAATGAATCGGAGGGGCGAGAGCGATACGAGGCGTTCGCGAACAACGAGACGAAGCAGGCCGAGTTACGGGAGTCCGTTCTCGAAGAGTTACGCAGCCAGGCGGAAAACGCCAGCGAGGCGACGGGCCGCGAGATGCGAATTCACAACGTCTCGGTCGTCACCTACGAGAAGGAGAACTACGGCCGTGTCGAGGTGCGGGGCGACTGGGATAACCTCGCCTACAGCGACGGGCGGCAAGTCGTCGTCACCGAACCGTTCCGGAGCAGCTATGAACCCGACGGCAGGATCGCGATTCACGGGCCCGAAGGGTACCAGCGAACACGAACCGACCCGAGCCCGATTCGCGCCCAGGCAAACAGCGCCCTCTGGAACCCCCGGACGGTGAATTTCACGGGGTTCTACGCTGAGTTCACGAACCCGGACGCCGAAACGACCACCGCAGCGACGGCGACGGCCACCCCGAGCGATAGCCGCTTCGAGGGCTTCGGTACGTTCCTCCGGGCGCTTCTCATCGCGCTCGTCCCGGTCGCGCTCGTCCTGTTGGCCGTCAGGCGGCAATAAACGATATGTGCGACGGCCGCGACGGAGCCAACGTGAAGCGGGGACTCCTCGTTGCGCTTTTCTCCATCGCGTTGCTCGGCACCGTACCGGTCGCCACGGCGACGGCCGGCACCACGCAGGGTGACCTCGACCCCGACGACGTGTTGCTGTCGATATCGCTCGCGGAGGACGGCGACGCCGAGTGGGCCATCGAGTACCGGGTGCGACTCGACAGCGAGGAAGACGAGACGGCCTTCGAGGAGTATCGCGCTGACCTCGAATCGACCCCCGAAACGTACCGCGAGCGGCTCCACAACCGCATGAACGCGACCGCCGAGGACGCGAGCAACGCGACCGGCCGCGAGATGGCGATCCGGGACGTCTCGGTCGACGCCTCGCGTGAGAACCTCCCCCAGGAGTACGGCGTCGTCACCTACACCTTCGAGTGGACGAACTTCGCGGCCGTCGATGGCGACCGACTCGTTGCCGGCGACGCAGTCGATAGCCTGTTTCTCGACAACGAGACCGAACTGCTGATCGAGTGGCCGAACGGGTACGCGCTCGTGGGCGTTCGGCCCGATTCGGACGACGTTCGCGAGAACGCGGTGCTGTGGGAGGGGCCGAAACGGTTCGCGTCCGGCGAACCGCGTCTGGAAGTCGCTCCGGAAAGCGACGTCGACGAGGGGGGCGAACCGACCGGTGAATCCGGAAGCCGGCTCCCGCTCGTCGGCATCGCGCTCCTCGTGGTCGCGCTACTCGGTAGTGTCGGCATCCTGATTCGGCGGGACATCGGGCCGTTCGGCGGCGATGGCGGCGAGACAGCCTCCACAGTGGACGACGAGGCCACGCCACCACCGACCGCGGGCGACCTCCGCAGCAACGAAGAGCAGGTGTTGCGACTCATCGAAGAGCAGGGCGGACGGATGAAACAGGCCGATGTCGCAGAGGAGTTGGGCTGGACGGCCGCGAAGACGAGCCAGGTCACGACGCAGCTCCGGGAGGACGGGACGCTCGATGCGTTCCGGCTCGGCCGGGAGAACGTCCTCGAACTCCCTGGCGAAAGTGATACATAAAGCTATCTACTGTTTACCGGCTCCTGTGAGTTTTCTTCCAAAAAACTGGCTGCAGGCGGTCGGTTTTAATCCGGCTTAATCGAGTTTGATTAGGGTGTACTGGACGTAACGACCGTCCATTTATAGGTATCTCTCGGGGGAAGAGAGGGATGTAATGAAGCGAACGAGTCTACTCGTGGCGCTACTGCTGGTCGTCGGGATGGTCGGTGCCCCGGCGGTCGGCGCAGTGACACAGGACGAACAGGAACAGACCGACGAAGTCGCGCCGGGTGAACGCCTCTCGGGCGTCGTCGGCGTGCAGGAAGCCGAGGTCGAGAATGAGATCGAATCACGCGCATACGAGATCGAGGTCGAGTCGGCTGACAGCGACGAGGAGCGTGCCGAACGCGTCGGTGAGCGCGTCGAGCGGCTCCAGGAGCGGCTCGAAGACCTCCGAGAACAGCGCGCCGAACTCCGAGAGGAGCGCGAGGAGGGCGAGATCAGTGAAGGCGAGTACCGCGCCCGGATGGCGAAGCTCGGCACCGAGGTCGAGTCGGCCAAAACACAGCTGAACAAGACGAACGAGACAGCCTCTGAACTGCCCGAGGAGACGCTCGAACAGCAGGGCGTCAACACGACGGCGATTCGCAAGCTGCAGCAGGACGCCGAGAACCTGAGCGGCGCCGAAGTGTCGGCTATCGCCCGCAGCATCGCCGGCAACGAGCGCGGTGAGGTCGACGTTGAGGTCACCATCAAGCGCAGCAACGGCGTCGTCGAGGTCGAAGTCGAACGCGAGGACGGCGAGCGCGAAGTCGAGGTCGAACGCGAGGACGAACCGGAGAACGCCAGCGAGGCGATCGCCTTCGCCGAAGACCACGTTAGCATCGCCGAGCAGCGCCTTGCCGCTGCCGAGAACCGCACCGGCGAGAACGCGAGCAACGAGACGACCGAAGCGCTCGAGGAAGCGCGGATGTCGCTCGATGAAGCCCGCGCCGCGCTGAACGACTCGAAGGCCGCCCTCGATGCGGGCAACGAGGAAGAGGCGCTCGAGTTAGCCGAAGAGGCGAACGAACAAGCCGCGGAGACCATCGATACCGCTGAAGAGGCCCGCGAACAGGACGCAGAGGACGAAGAAGAGCGTGAGGAGCGTGAGGAAGAAGAGGACGATAGCGAAGAGACCGACGACGAGGAGGACAGCGAAGAAACGGAGACCGAGGAGACAGAAACCGAAGAGGGTGAAACTGAAGAAACAGAGGCCGAGGAAACAGAGACCGAAGACACCGAGGAAACGGACACTGAAACCGAAGACACCGAAGAAACGGACACTGAAGACACCGACGACGAAGACGACCGCACCACGGAGACGGAATCGTAAGGTCGGCACCGCACCGTAGTTTTGCGTGCAGGCGAATCGTTTTAGCAGAATCCTGGTATAATTTACACACGAATGCAACGGAGACGAGTCCTGACACGGGTTGTCGGCGTGCTTCTCTGCGTGGCGCTGGTGTCGTCGATGGCAGCAGCGCCCGTGGCCGCGTCCGAGCACACGAGCGAGGAGTTCCTCGTGCAGCTGGACGCAGAGGGGAACGCGGATATCGCCGTGACGTACACGTACGATCTTGAGACGGATAGTGAACAAGCAGCCTTCGACGAGCTGCGGACGAACGAGACGGCCCGCGAGGAAATGGCAACGCGGTTCCGGAACCGCATGCAGTCGGTCGCCGACGATGCGGGCAACGCGACCGGCCGCGAGATGACCGTGACCGACGCGAACGTCGAGGTCGACTCGACCGACAGCGTCGGCATCATCACACTGTCGGTGACCTGGGAGAACCTCGCCGCCGTCGACGGCGAGCAACTGACCGTGACCGAACCGTTCGCGAGCGGCTTCGAACCGAACCGAACGTTCACGGTCGAGATGCCGGAGAACTACGAGGTCGCGTCGGTGACACCGGAGCCGACCACGACTGGCGGGGGAACCGCATCCTGGGAGGCGGGGACGAGCCTCAGCGGCTTCGAGCTCGTCGCCGAGCCGACCGGCGAGATGGGTACCGGAACGAGCGACGGTGACGGCGCCGGCTTCGGCGCCGCGGTCGCGGCTACAGCGCTCCTCGGTGGTGCGCTGTTGGCGCGGCGCGGGCGGTAAGCGACGGTCTGTTTTTCAGCGTCGGCGCTTGCTTTTTCGAGACTCCTCACTTCTGGCACTGCCACCCCCCGCAGCTCGCGGGTCGCTGCGCTCCCCGCTCGCTCTCGAGACTCCTCACTTCTGGCACTGCCACCCCCCGCAGCTCGCGGGTCGCTGCGCTCCCCGCTCGCTCTCGAGACTCCTCACTTCTGGCACTGCCACCCCCCGCAGCTCGCGGGTCGCTGCGCTCCC
>NZ_JBLGBY010000030.1:0-26616 GCF_047616845.1 Natronomonas sp.
CGACCGCCGGGGTAGTAAGGTCGCGCCGTACAGTGAAAGTGAACGAAGACGGCGCTGTATCCCCTCCCTACTCCGCTCCCTTCGGTCGCTCCGTGGAGGAAGGGGGATTAGCGCCTGCACCGCTTCACCTAAACCGTCGCCGTCCTATCGTCGGCTATGCACGTCTCGCGCGTCCCCGTAGACGTCCCGACGCGGGCGCCGACCGGACAGACCGCCTGTTACATCGTCGGCCGCGACGAGGCCTTGCTCGTCGACCCGCCGGCCCCGGACAACCGCATCGAACGTGAACTCGACAGCGTCGGCCACGTCGCCGTCACCCACCATCACCCCGACCACGTCGGTGCCGTCTCCGAGTACGCCCGCCTCGCCGACGCCACCGTCTGGTGTCGCTATGGGCGTGAGGAGTCATTCACGGCCGCCACCGACATCGAACCCGACCGCATGTTCCGCGAGGGGACGACCATCCGGACGGGCGACGGAACCATCGCCGTCCGAGACACGCCCGGCCATGCGCGAGAGCACGTCGCCTTCCAGGCCGCCGATTCGCTGCTCACGGGCGACCTCGCCGTCGCCGCCGGCAGCGTCGTCGTCGGCGCACCGGAGGGCGACATGCGCGCCTACATCACCTCCCTGCGCCGGGTGGGAGCGATGAGCCCCGACAAGCTGTTTCCGAGTCACGGGCCCGTCATCGAGGACGTTCGACCGACCTGCGAGCGGCTCATCAATCACCGCCTCGACCGCGAGCAGCGCGTCCTGGAGGCCGTTCGGGCCGGCAATCGAACCGTCGCCGAAATCGTCGATGCCGCCTACGAAAAAGACCTCAGCGGCGTGAAAGACCTCGCTGGCGCGACCGTTCGCGCGCATCTGGATAAGCTCCACCACGAGGGGCGTGTCGAGTGGGACGGCGCCCACGCTGACCCGGCCTGACATCGCCGCACCCCGAGCGCGCTTCTTATCCCGCTCGCCCCGAAACACATCCGTATGGAGAGTCTCGAAACCGAACTCGAACGGGCCCGCGAGCTATCAGTCGCCGAACTCGCCGACGCCATCGAGTCCATCGGCTTCGAATGTACCCGCTGTGGGGCCTGCTGTAAGGCGAACGACCCACCCGAAGGCGAGGAGGGTACCAAAGAACCACACACAGCAACCGTGTTCCCCGACGAGGTGCGGGAACTGCAAGGGGCTGCTGAGGAGACGTTCGACGAGGAGTACGACTGGCGCGACGCCGCCCGACCGATGCCGTACGGCGTCAGTGAGGGCGAGGCGGGCCCCGAAGGTGAGACGTTCGAGTGGGCGCTGCAAACCGACGCCTGTGGCGACTGTGCGTTCTACGAAGAGGGGGAGTCGCGGAGCGACTCCGAACGGTCGAGCGACGACGAGCCGCGAGACGGCGGCACCGGCGCGTGTACAGTACACGACAGCCGCCCGCTCGTGTGTCAGACCTATCCCTTCAGCGTCGCGCTGGGCGGCACGAACGAGCCCATGGGCGAGGCCGTCGACCGCGAGGGCCTCGTCCGCGCCCACGAATGTGAAGGGCTCGGCCGCGACATCAGCCGCGAAGAGGCCGAAGAGCTGGCTGAAGCGCTCAAACGACGCGCTATCCGGGAATTGGAGGAGGCCATCGACCTCCGGAACGAGTACGAACCCCGGCCGGATGTCGAGGGAGTCGTCGTTCACGACTCGGAAGGGGCAAAGCGGCCGGACGGAACGTCCCTCGACAGGCGATAGTTTCTATACACGGCCAACACATGTCCGGAGCGAAGGTCTATGGAAATCTCCGATAAACTCCTGTGTCTGTTCAGTGCTGAAGTCGAAGAAGAGGACGACCGTTTCATCGTCGAAATCCCCCGTCGAGAGGTCGACACCGGTGCCATCGAGGCCGGCGACACCCACCGCATTGCGCTGATTTCCGGCGAGCACGAGACTACGACTACCGAATCGCCGAGCGAGGAGCCGCCGAGCGGCGAACCGCAACCCCCCGTCGAAGAGGGCGAGATTCGCTACGTCGAAATCGAAGACCTCGGCAAGCAGGGCGACGGCATCGCCCGCGTCGAGCGCGGTTACGTCATCATCGTTCCCGGCGGCGAGGTCGGCGAGCGCGTCAAAGTCGAAATCTCCGAAGTGAAATCGAACTTCGCAGTCGGCGAAATTCTGGATTGACGATTTCTTGGGCGTCCGCCCCGGCGCGGACGCTCCATGCACTCGTTTCCACCTCGTACCAACCCCGGCTACTCACCCGACCGACCGGCGGTCGTGAAAGGGCAAAACCGCATGCAAGCGCGGTGTTGACCGACTGTACCAAACCGCCTTTTGTGGGGTAGCCGCTGTACCGTAGTATGAGCGCGACCACAGCCGCACAGACGACCGACCTCACCGACAAGCAGCAGCGCATCCTCGCACACCTCCGCGAGAAGGGACGGATGAAGACCTACTTCAAATCGCGGCTCATCGGCGAGGAACTCGGGATGTCGGCGAAGGAGGTCGGCGCGAACATGACCGCGATCTGTGAAGGCAACTTCGACGTCGACGTCGAGAAGTGGGGCTACTCCTCGGGGACGACGTGGAAAGTGACGGTCTAAAACGGCGGCTCGTTGCTCCGAGAAACTGCCCGCTGCGGTCGAGTACCTGATTTTCGACGGACGAGGTTACTCCTCGCTGAGTTGGGGATCGTACTGAACGAACCCGTCAGCGTCGCCGGCGAACGCCACGGCATCCTCACCGAAGGAGTCGGCGTATCGAACCACGAGCGTCAAAAGCGTCTCCGGGCGCTCGATTGCGTAGCCATCCTCCCGTGAAAGCAGGCCCGCAGACTCCAGTTCGGCAGCGTACTTCGAAACCGTCGACCGGGAGACGCCGGCTGCCTCGGCGATATCGGTGCCGCTCGCCTCGGGGTCACGGAGGAGGGCGATGAGCATGCGCCGGGGCGTCTCTCGTCGGAGATAGCCGAGCGCGCGCTGTTCGAAATCCGAGAAGCGGCCGGCGGGGAAGTAGCGCTTGTACTCGCCGTCCTTGCGGTGTTCGATGGCGCCGTCACGCTCCAGTTTTCGGAGGTGGTGTTGGGTCTCGCCGGTGCCGAGCTGGAGTTCGTCCCGGAGTTTCGAGAAATGCGCGCCGGGCGTGGCGGCGAGATAGCCGACGATGGCGTCGCGGACGTCGCTGGCTTCGTCCTCGGAGAGCCGAACGAGCGGCGTCGCCGCTCCGAGCGCGGCGAACCGCTTCAGCGTCGCCCGCTTGCTCTCGTCGACGTCACCATCGGTCATTGGCCTTCCTAGACAACTGCGTAATAAAACAACTTCGCCACGAACCGCCGGCCGTTTTTATTCGGACTCGCGCTCGACATCGGCGTCCGTATCCGTTTCCGTCTTGTCGTCGACGTCCGCGTCCGGAATCTCCTCGTCCATCTCGGCGATGACCTCGTCCGGGTCGCGGATGCTGGCGTCTGCGCCCTCCTTGATGGCCTGCGCCTCGGCCTCCATCTCCTCGACGTTCATTTCGGTCTCCTCGTCGATCTGTCCGAGGATGTCCTCGATATTGTCGAGGCCGAGCAGTTCGCGGGTCTCATCGTCGAACTCGAGGCCCTCAAGCAGTTCCGACTGCGGCTGGACGTCGCTGCCGGTGAGGTGCTTGCCGTACCGGGAGAGCAGCGACGTGAGTTCCTGCGGCAGCACGAACGTCGTGGATTCGCCCTGCCCGATCTCTTCGAGCGTCTCCATGCCGCGCTCGATAACGGCCCGCTCGCCCATCGATTCGGCCGATTTTGCCCGCAGCACCGTCGAGATGGCGTCACCCTGTGCTTCCAGAATCTGGCTCTGTTTCTCACCCTGTGCGCGGATGATGTTGGACTGTTTGTCACCTTCGGCCGTCTCGATGGCGGAGCGGCGCTCACCCTGTGCTTCCAGAATCATGGCCCGCCGCTTCCGCTCGGCGGAGGTCTGTTGCTCCATCGCCTGCTGGACATCCTTCGAGGGGTTGACCTCCCGCACCTCGACGCTCTCGACGCGGATACCCCACTCGTCGGTCGGTTCGTCGAGTTCCTTGCGAATCTTGGCGTTGATTTCCTGGCGTTTGTTCAGCGTGTCGTCCAGTTCCATGTCGCCCAGCACCGCCCGCAGTGTCGTCTGTGCGAGATTCGAGACGGCCTTCTTGTAGTCGTCCACCTCGAGGAACGCCTTCTTGGCGTCCATCACCTTGATGTAGACGACGGCGTCGGCCGTGACCGGCGAGTTGTCACGGGTGATCGCCTCCTGACGTGGCACGTCGAGCGTCTGCGTGCGCATGTCGAACGTGTACGTCCGGGAGACGAACGGCGGGACGAAGTTGATACCGGGCTGCAGAAGCTTCCGGTACTCACCGAACACCGTCAGCGCGCGTTTCTCGTAGGCGTTGACGATTTCGATGGCCTGATAGACGGCTACCACCGCCACCGTGAGCAACAGCAGCGCGACGATGGGGAGAACGATCCCGCCAATCTGGAGGGGAGTGAACATACCACGCCTTAGGCCGACCGTTGCATAAGGGTTCGGCCGACGGGCGGTGACAGCGGCCGTGTCACTCGAATTCGAGAGCGATGGCGTCGCCGGCCGCAAGGTCGAACGCCTCGTCGCCACGGCCCTGATTGACCGCGAATTCGACGTTGCCGTGGCTGCCGACGGTCACGACGGCCTCACCGACCTCCGCGTGGGCATAGGAGGGAACGACGGGCGCAGGAGTGCCGTTGACGCTGATGCGGTCGAACCCCTCGAGGACGTCGCCTGGGACGTTGGTGATGACGTTGCCGAAATCGTCGACGACGAGCACCTCGCCGTTCGCGCCGTCGATGCGGACATCGGGGGCAGGGAGTTCGAGGTCTGCGACGTCGGACGCCGGCGAGAGCGCGTCCAGTTCCGGGAGGTGGTCGATGCCGGTTTCGTGGACGAGCGCGGCGCCGGGAGCGAAGATATCGCGGCCGTGGAACGTCGAACTCCGGGGGTTCTCGATGTCGAGTTCGTAGGCGTCGATGTCGGTATCGAAATCGCCGTCGCCGCCGCTTGCGAGTTCGCGGGCCGGCGGCATGAGCACGCCGTTGTCGGGGCCGACGAGCAGGTGGTCGCCGGCGCGGACGACGAGCGCCGCACGGTCGGTGCCGACGCCGGGGTCGACGACGACGAGATGGACGGCGGGCGGAAACTCCGGGAGCACCTGCGTGAGCCAGAAGGCGGCCGCGCGAATGTCCTGCCGAGGGAACTCGTGGCCGATGTCGACGAGGCGGGCGTCGCATCGCTCCAGGATGACGCCTTTCATCGACGCTGGATACGGCGTCCCGAAATCGGAGGTGAGCGTTATCATCGATCGCTATTCGTCTGCGGGGTCGCCGTTGCCGTTGGCGCCGTTGGCGTCCGTCGCGGTGATCTGTTGGATGCGGTCGGCGCCGTCGATCTCGTCGATGACTTCGGCGACGGCGTCCGGGACGAGCGTCTCCCAGTCGCCGTGCCGGGCCATCCGCTCGCGCACCTCGGTGCCCTCGAACTCCTCGCGCTGATACATCGGCGATTGCCGCACCTCGATGCCGGCCTCCTCGAAGAGGCGGACGACGAGCGGATTGTTCGAGTAGGCCACGTCGAACTGCGGGCTCATCGACTGGACGTGGCTCACCCACACGGAGTTGCGGTTCAGGTCTTCGATGGGGACGGCGTACGTCACCAAATCGAACTCGACGAGCGTCTTGGTTATCATCATGATACGCTCGCCGGCCGTGAACGGGTTTCTGACCGTATGCGATTGGTCTGCGCTCCCGATGCCGACGACGAGCTCGTCGACCTCCTCGCTGATTCGTTCGACCATCGCATGGTGGCCCTCGTGGAACGGCTGGAATCGGCCGATATAGAACCCCCGCGTCATACGTGGCCCGTCGGGGTCGTCTCTGATAAACCCGACGAGTCGACCACACGGCTTATTACGGGTCGGCTCAAGCTGGCGCTATACGTCGGTTTTCATCGGAGGCAGAGCGTGACGTGGGGAGAAAGTATATCAGTTGACGACCCCTCAATATCGATGATAGCAACGGTTCTATGAGCAACAACAATGACGCAGACAAGGCGACCGACGCCGACGAGCGTCGGCCCCCGAACGAGGAGCCCGACTCCGGCCGCGATGGTGAGGAGCCTCGGGTTCCCGACCAGACAGGCGCCGACGAGCGACTCGATGACGACGAAGAGTTGCTCGACGGCTCCGACCTCGGTAGTGAAGTGGAAGTCGACGCCGAGGTCGAAATCGACGAAGACGAGGAGGATAACCTCCTCGGCGGTCTGCAAATCGGTTCCAGCGAGGAAATCGAGGTGCCGGATCGTCTCGTCGACCAGGTCATCGGGCAGGATCACGCCCGCGATATCATTCTGAAAGCGGCAAAACAGCGCCGACACGTGATGATGATCGGCTCGCCCGGTACGGGTAAATCGATGCTGGCGAAGGCGATGAGCCAACTCCTGCCGAAAGAGGAGCTTCAGGACGTACTCGTCTATCACAACCCGGACGACGGCAACGAGCCGAAGGTACGGACAGTTCCCGCGGGGAAGGGAGAACAGATCGTCGACGCCCACAAGGAGGAAGCACGCAAGCGCAACCAGATGCGTTCGTTCCTCATGTGGATCATTATCGCGGTGGTGTTCGGCTACGCCATCCTCATCGCCCAACAGCTACTGTTGGGTATCATCGCTGCAGGTATCATCTACCTCGCGTTCCGGTACATGGGACGCGGCAGCGACGCGGTGGTGCCGAACCTGCTTGTCAACAACGCCGACCAGCAGGTCGCACCGTTCGAGGACGCGACCGGCGCCCACGCCGGCGCTCTCCTCGGTGACGTCCGCCACGACCCCTTCCAGTCCGGCGGCATGGAGACGCCAAGCCACGACCGCGTCGAAGCCGGCGCGATCCACAAGTCGAACAAAGGCGTCCTCTTCATCGACGAGATGAACACGCTGGATATCCGCAGCCAGCAGAAGCTGATGACGGCCATCCAGGAGGGCGAGTTCTCCATCACCGGCCAGAGCGAACGCTCCTCCGGTGCGATGGTGCAGACCGAGCCCGTCCCGACCGACTTCGTGATGGTCGCTGCGGGGAACCTCGACGCCATGGAGAACATGCACCCGGCGCTGCGCTCCCGTATCAAGGGGTACGGCTACGAGGTGTACATGGACGACACCATCGAGGACTCCCCGGAGATGCGGCGCAAGTACGCCCGCTTCGTCGCCCAGGAGGTCACAAACGACGGCCGCCTGCCCGCGTTCGAAGAGGAGGCGATCGAGGAGGTCATCCTCGAAGCCCGTCGCCGCGCCGGCCGGAAGGGCCACCTTACCCTGAAGTTCCGGAGCCTCGGCGGGCTCATCCGCGTCGCAGGCGACATCGCCCGCGCGGAGAACAAGGAGTCCACGACCCGCGATGACGTGCTCCAGGCGAAGGCGCGGTCGCGCTCCATCGAGCAACAGCTCGCCGACGACTACATCGAACGTCGGAAGGATTACGAACTCACCGTCAGCGAGGGTGACGTGGTCGGCCGCGTCAACGGCCTCGCGGTCATGGGCGAGGACTCCGGTATCGTCCTCCCCGTCATGGCCGAGGTCACCCCCTCGCAGGGGGCCGGCCAGGTCATCGCGACCGGCCAGCTGAAGGAGATGGCCCAGGAGGCAGTCCAGAACGTCTCCGCCATCATCAAGAAGTTCAGCGACGAGGACATCTCCCAGAAGGATGTCCACATCCAGTTCGTCCAGGCCGGTGAGGGCGGCGTCGACGGCGACTCCGCCTCCATCACGGTGGCCACCGCGGTCATCTCGGCACTGGAGGACATCCCGGTGCGCCAGGACATGGCGATGACCGGGTCGCTGTCCGTCCGCGGTGACGTCCTCCCGGTTGGCGGCGTCACGCACAAAATCGAGGCTGCCGCGAAGGCCGGCCTCGAAACGATCATCATCCCGAAAGCGAACGAACAGGACGTGATGATCGAAGACGAGTACAAAGACCAGGTCGATATCGTCCCGGTCTCACACATCTCCGAAGTGCTCGATGTGGCGCTCGCGGGCGAGCCCGAGAAGGACTCGCTCATCGCCCGCCTCAAGAACATCACCGGCACTGCGCTCGAACAGCGCGAGGTCGGTGGCACCAGCCCGAGCCCGCAGTAAGGGATCGTGACCCGGTGGGCTGCATTCGCCGGGTTCACGCTCGTCGTGCTCGCGCTGCTTTTGCTGTTGGCACGTGCCTCCCAATCAGTCGTTACCAGTACGGGAACCGCCGCCTACGTCACGCGCGAGGAATCTCGCTGGCTGAACCGACTGCCGGACGGTGCCGGCCACCTCGACATCGAGGACGCGCCAGCACCGACCCGGAAGACGCCAGCCGAATCGACGCTGACGCCGGGGCCGGAGCTGTCGACGGCAGCACTTCTGGCGAACGTCGCCGTCTCCCACGGCCTCTTTGCGCTGCTTTTGCTTGCGGGCATCTGGCTGACCGACGTGCCGGCCGCGGCGCTCGGTATCACGGAGGCCGCAATCAGCACCGGGGGTCTCGGTGTCGCCGTCGGCGTCGCGCTCGGCGTCGCCATCTCCTTTGTGAACACGCTGGCGGCCGGCCTCGCGGAGACGTTCGGTGCCGACCCGAGCGAGGAACTCCGGGAGTTACTCGCCCCGGAGACGCTCGCCGGCTGGGTCGGCCTGCTCGTCGTCGTGTTGCCTCTCATCGCGGGCTTCGAGGAGCTGCTCTTCAGGGGCGCCTTGGTCGGTGCCTTCGCCGTCGGCTTCGGCGTCTCGCCGTGGCTTCTGGCAGTCGTCTCGTCGGTCGCCTTCGCGGCGGGCCACGGCGCACAGGGCGGCCTCGGCGTCGTCGTCACCGGTCTCCTCGGGTTCGTGCTGGCTACAGCGTTCATCCTCACGAACAGCCTGCTCGTCGTTGTTATCGCACACTACGTCGTCAACGCTGTCGAGTTCGTCGTGATAGAAGGGCTCGGCTGGGAACCGTTCTGATTACTCTTCGAGCGCCGATTCGAGCCCGTCGACCAGTTCGGCGAGTTCGGCGGTGGTCTCGGTGACGGCGTCGAGGGAGTCGTCCTCGCAGGCACACGCGTCGGTGGCACGGGAAGCGCGCGCTTCGAGAGTCTCGACAGCCTGGCGAAGTTCGGCGACGCCGTCGGAAGCCGTGGTGAGGCGTTCACGCTGCCGTTCGATCTCCTCATCGCGGTATTTGAGGCCGGTGATGTCGCGGAAATACACCGAGAGCCCGGCTTCGGAGGGGAACGCCCGCACTTCGAACCACGTGTTGAACGGCTCGTAGTGGGTTTCGAAATCCACCTGTTCCTGCGTTTCGAGGGCGCGTTTGAACTGCGCTTCGAACGGCGACCCCACGGCCTGGGGCAGCGCCTCCCAGAACGTCTCGCCGATGAGCTCCGTGCGGGTGTTGTTGAACAGGCCGGCCGCCTCCTCGTCGAGGTACGTGATGCGCCAGTCGCTGTCGAGGCCGAGATACGCGTCGGAGATGCGGTCGTGGATGCGGCGGATGTGCTCGTAGGTGTCCTGTGCGAGCTGTTTCGCGCGATACTGGCTGACCGCGTTCTCGATGCGGTTGGCCAACAGCGCGTACTGCTCTTCGCCGAAGTTCTTCTGGAGGTAGTCGGTGACGTTAGCGTTGATAGCCTCCGTCGCGACCGCCTCGGAACCCTTCGAGGTAAAGAGGATGAAGGGGATGTCCGGGTCGCGCTCGCGACACTCCTTGAGCAGTTCCAGCCCGTCCATGCCGGGCATCTTGTAGTCGCTGACGATGCAGTCGATATCCATCTTCTCGAGGAGTTCGAGCCCTTCCGTGCCGTGGCTGGCCGTCACTACCTCCAGAGAGTCGATCTCCTCTTTGAGTTTCGAGGAGAGTATCGAGAGCAGTTGCCGCTCGTCGTCGACGAACAGAATCGAGATATCACCGAGGTCACTCGGTTCGGTCGATGGGATACCGGCGATTCCCGGAATGTCCACGAGCGAGTTGGCCTCGTCTTCCCGTGCCATGAACACACTGTGGGCCCACTCGATATATAAGTCCATAGCCGACTCACGGCCCGAAACAATCGGATGCGTGCCGAAGCGCCCAAGCCACTCGCGGGCATCCTCGCAGTATGGATACGGGAAAGGTATCGCGGGCGTTCTTCGAGGAGCGAATCGCGCCGAATCTCGGCGGCGACCGGGACGACGTGGCCATCGGCCCGAAACACGGCGTCGATTTCGGCGTCATCTCGGTCGGCGACCACGCCCTCGTGACGGCGACCGACCCGATCTCGATTCTGCCCGAGCTTGGCTGGGAACGAGCCGGTCGGTTCGCCATCAGCATCGTCCTCTCCGACGTGGCAGTCTCCGGACTCGCACCGACGCATCTCACAATCTCCTTTTCGCTGCCGCCCGAGATGTCCGACGAAGCGTTCGGGCAGGTCTGGGACGCTATCGACGCCGAATGTCGCGACCTCGGCATCTCGGTCGTGACCGGCCACACCGCCCGCTACGAGGGGTGTTCGTTCCCGTGGGTCGGTGCCGCAACTGGGATGGCCGTCGGTGACCCCGCCGATATCGTCCGGCCTGACGGCGCCCGCCCCGGCGACGACCTGCTCGTGACGAAGGGGCCGGCGGTCGAGTCAGTCGGCCTCCTGACGACGCTGTTCGAGGAGAAAATCGAGCTGCCCCCCGAGACGCTGTCGACGGCGCAGGCCCGGCTGGACGAGACGGGCGCGGTTCGTGACGCACTCACCGCCGCGGCCGCGGGCGACGTCCACGCGATGCACGATGCTACCGAAGGTGGCCTGCTCGGCGCGCTCCACGAGGTAGCTGGAAGCGCCGGCGTGCAGTTGACGGTCGACGGCGACCGCGTGCCAGTGCGACCCGGTGTCGAGGCCGCCTGCGCGGCACTGGAGATGGACGCCTGGCGGGCCTCGACGTCCGGGACGCTCGTCATCGCCGTCGATTCGGCTGACACCGACCGAGTCGTCGACGCACTCGAAACGCGGGGGACGCCGGTCGGCGTCATCGGCACGGTCGAGGCCGGCAGCGGCGTCGTCCTCGATGGTGAAGCGACCGCCCAACCCGAGGGTGATTCCGGGTGGCCAGTCTACGAGCGACTGCTCGATAGCTGATACGGATTGTTGTAGTCGTACCGGCGAGCGGCGAGCCGTCCCGGCCGCTCGCCGGTGATTTGGTACAACAATCCGTATGACGCCTCCCACACGCTTTTCGTTCGCTCCTGCGTCGGCCAACGTATGTCCGACACCGACGACGCGCCACGGCTCGTCGACAGCGAGGCCTCGACCGCGGACAGCCGGCGTCTCGTGGCCGGCTGGCAGGGCCGCTACTACGAGGATTTCCGCGTCGGCGACGTCTACAAACACCCCTACGGACGCACCGTCACCGAGACGGACAACGTCTGGCTGACGAACCTGACGATGAACACCAATCCGATGCATTTCAACGAGGCGTACGCCGCCGACACGGAGTTCGGTGAACGCCTCGTCGACGGCACGTTCATCATCGCGCTTGCGGTCGGCATGAGCGTCATCGACATCTCGGCGAACGCGACGGCGAACCTCGGCTACGACCGCGTGCGCCACCACGCTCCCGTCTTCCACGGGGACACGCTGTTCGCCGAGAGCGAGGTGCTCGACAAACGCGAAAGCGACTCCCGCGACCACGTCGGCCTCGTGACGACGGAGCTGCGCGCCTACAACGAGATGGACGAGCTCGTGCTCTCGCTGGAGCGGACAGTGATGGTGCTGAAACGCGAGGCGGCAGAGCCCTCCGCCGCTCGCCCGACGGGCTGGCCCGACGGCGTCGGCACCCATCCCGAAGACGTCGAGGGCCGCGTTATCGAACGCGAGGGCCGGGAGGACGATACGTGACCGTCACTGACCGATTCGAGGGGAACCTGCCGCGTGTCACGGCCGCAGAAGCCGCCGAGAGGATCGAGACGGGCGCCGTCGTCGCCACGAGCGGCTTCGGCAGCGTCGGCTATCCGAAGGCGGTTCCGGAGGCAATCGCAGCCGCGGCGGGCGAGCACGAACTCACCGTGCTCACGGGTGGCAGCGTCGGTGGCGAGATCGACACGACGCTCGTCGACTCCGGCGACATGGCGCGGCGGTTCCCCTATCTCGGCACCCCGACTGTCCGTGAGGCCGCAAACGACGGTCGCGTTGCCTTCCACGACCGACACGTCTCCTCGCTCGGCGACGAAGTCCTCTACGGCGGTCTCGCCGCTGTCGATGTCGCCGTCGTCGAGGCAGTCGCAGTCGGCGAGGAGTGGCTGGTTTCCTCACCAGCACTGGGTCAGACACCGGCGTTCATCGAGGCCGCAGACCGCCTCATCGTCGAGGTGAACCACGCACAACCGCTCGCGCTCCAGCAACTCCACGACATCTACCAGCCCGGAGCGCCGCCGAACCGCGAACCGATTCCGCTGTCCAAGCCCGGTGACCGCATCGGCGACGCGAAAATCGAGTTCGACGCCGAGAAGCTCGTCGGTGTCGTCGAGACAGACCGCCGGGACGCGACGTACGATTTCCGGGAGCCAAACGATGACGACCGCGCCATCGCCGCGAACTTCCGAGCGTGGCTCGCCGATGAGGTCGAACGCAATCCGACGATGTCGGAGTCGGTACGTCTCCAGTTCGGCGTTGGGGCCATCGGCAACGCCCTGATGGGCGCACTCGGCGACGCGGATATCGACCGCGACCTCGTCTACTTCGGTGAGGTGTTCCAAGACGGCCTCCTCGACCTGGTCGACGACGGCACTCTCGAATCCGCATCGGCGACGACGCTGGCGCTGACTCGCGACGGCCAAGACCGACTCTTCGACGCCGTCGACCGCTACGCCGAGGACGTCGTACTCCGGCCGGTCGACGTCTCGAACGCGTCGGAGCTCATCGAGCGGTTTGGCGTTGTGGCAGTCAACAGCGCCCTCGAAGTCGACCTCTACGGCCACGTCAACTCAACGCACGTCGACGGAACGCACGCGTTCAATGGCCTGGGCGGCAGCGGCGATTTCAACCGCTCCGGCCTCGTTACCGTCGTCGCACTGCCCTCGACGGCCGCCGATGGCGACCTCTCACGAATCGTTCCGATGGTGCCGCACGTCGACCACACCGAACATGACATCGACGTGGTCGTGACCGACCAGGGTATCGCCGACCTCCGTGGCCTGGCGCCGACCGAGCGGGCCGACCGTATCGTCGCCGTCGCAGACCCCGAATACCGGCCGGCGCTGCGAGCGTATCGTGAGCGGGCCGACGACTACGGCGGCCACATGCCACACGACCTTGAGACGGCGCTTTCGTGGCCGCGAAACAGACAGCAGAAACGGGAGTGACTTACAGCCCTTCGACGGAGCGAAGCGCCTGTTCGACGCCCGGCGGCGCCGCGCTCGGGCCATCGCGCACGCGATGGTCGGGGATGACGAGCGGGGCGGGGTTCTCCGAGAGCGCCGTCCGGACGAGTCGGATGTCGTCATCGTCTTCGGGGTCGAGGCCGGCGGCCATCCGGGTGAGTTGCTTGACGGAGACTTGCTCGCCATACGGAACCGCTCGCACCGACTCCAGCACCGACCGCTGGTCGGTCGGCATCGTCATCGCCACGTCGATGTCAGAGAAGTCGTCGTTGTCGCCTTCGAGATACGCCTGGATGCGGTCGAGCAACGGAAGTTCCGACTCGGCGTCCTCATCCGGTGATTCGGGAAAGGACACGGAGAGGACGCGGCTACCCGCGACCCCGACCTGGACGTAGCGGTCGAGAAACTCGGATTCCCGCGCGTAGATGCCCGCCTCCGACTCGGTGCTCATGGGCGGAACCTCGGGGGTGAGTGGCTTGAAAGTTGAGGTGGGCGTTTCGTGGTTCCCGATGAGGTCGGCGACGAACAGGCGGTCGACGTCGTAGGCTTCTTCGCCGGTTTCGCCGACACGCAGGCACGCCAAGACGCAACTCTTATGACCACAAGAGTGCGTTAGTGTACAGTAATGAACACCAGCGACGAGTTGGCGCCGGCGGTTCGGTCGATACTCGACTCGGCCGCCGAGCGAGCGGCGAACCGCGAGCGCGGGGCGCGGCTCTCGGTCGATCCCCGCTCGCTGCCGGCGGCCTTCGACGCCGCCAAAGCCGATGGGCGCGTCCCGCTCATCGCGGAGGTGAAACCGACCAGTCCGACGACGGAGGGCGAGCGAACCGACGACCCCGTCGATCTCGCCAAATCGATGGTCGAAGGTGGGGCAGCGGCGCTGTCCGTCCTCACCGAACCGGAGCATTTCGGCGGGTCGGCCGAGACGCTGACGGTGATTCGAGAGGCCGTCGACGTACCCGTGCTCCGGAAGGATTTCATCGTCGACGAGGCGCAGCTCGACGCCGTCGAGGCGGACGTCGTCCTCCTCATCGTTCGGTTCGTCGACGACCTCGAGGGGCTGTTGGCCGCCGCGCGCGAACGCGGCTTCCAGGTACTCGTCGAGGCACACACGGCCGACGAGGTCGAGACGGCACTGGCGGCGGGTGCCGACATTATCGGCGTCAACAACCGCGACCTCGCACAACTGGAGGTCGACCTCGGGACGTTCGAGCGCGTCGAGGATTCGATTCCGGTAGCTGCCCGGGAGAGCGTCACCCTGATTGCGGAAAGCGGCATAGCTACACAGCAGGACGTCTCGCGGATGCGCCGGGCGGGCGCCGACGGGCTCCTCGTCGGCTCCGCCATCATGGACGGGCCCGTCCGCGAGAACACGGAGCGACTCACCAATGTCTAAATCAGAACACACGTTCGGCGATTACGGCGGCCAGTACGTCCCCGAGGCGTTGATGCCCGCCATCGAGGAGTTGACCGACGCCTACGAGCGGTACGTACTGGAGAACGAAGACGGCTTCATGGACGAGTTCCGGCAGCGAATCCGGGACTTCGGCGGCCGGCCGACGCCGCTGCAGCGGGCCGACCAGCTCTCCGAGCGCTACGATACCGAGGTGTATCTGAAGCGCGAAGACCTGCTGCACGGCGGCGCACACAAACTCAACAACGCCCTCGGGCAGGTGCTCTTGGCGAAGTACATGGGCAAAGAGCGCATCATCGCCGAGACCGGCGCGGGCCAACACGGCACCGCGACGGCGATGGCCGCCGCCCACCTCGATATGCCGTGTGAGATCTACATGGGGCGACGGGACATCAATCGCCAGCGCCCCAACGTCTTCCGGATGCGCATCAACGGCTCCGAGGTGAACCCCGTCGATATCGGCCGCGGAACCCTAAAGGAAGCCATCAGTGAGACGATGCGTGATTGGGCGACGACCGTCGAGACGACCCACTACGTCATCGGCAGCGTCGTCGGGCCCGCCCCGTTCCCCGCGATGGTTCGGGATTTCCAGTCGGTCATCTCCGAGGAGATGCGTCGACAGTCCGAAGAGCAGCTCGGCGAACTGCCGGGCGCGGTTATCGCCTGTGCCGGCGGCGGGTCGAACACGATGGGCGCGTTTGCGGAATTCGTCGACCGCGCGGGGCCACGCCCCGCGGGATGGTCAAGCGGGGAGCGCGGGGCTTCGAGCGGAGCGAGAAGCCTCGATGCGAGCGGTGGCGACGGGAACCGCGAGCAAAGCGACCCGCGAGACATCGAAGGCATCGACCTCTATGCCGTCGAAGCGGGTGGCTCCTCGCTGACCGTCGATGAGGAAGAAGGCGTCGCCCCGCACTCGGCCTCACTGTCGACTGGCGAAGAGGGCATCCTCCACGGCGCGCGAACGAAGCTCCTGCAGGACAGCCACGGCCAGATTATGGAGTCACACAGCGTCTCCTCGGGCCTGGACTACTCCGGCGTCGGCCCGGAGCTTGCCTACCTCGTCGACGAGAATCGGGTCACGCCCGTCAATGTCGGTGACGAGGCCGCACTGGAGGCGTTCCACCGGCTCTCGCAGGCGGAGGGTATCATCCCCGCACTGGAGACGGCCCACGCCTTCGGCTTCCTGGAGGAGGTCGCCGGCCCCGATTCGGACGACCACGACGTTGAACTCCCCGATACCGTCGTCGTCAACGTCTCCGGGCGTGGCGACAAAGACCTCGAAGCCGTCATCGAGGAGACCGACAAGCGCGACCTGGAGAACGCTCCGACGATGGAGGTGTTCGAAGAATGAGCGGCGCGGACGACCGCAGGGAGTCCGCGACGGAGCGAGCGGGAGGAGCGAAGCGACGACACGCGAGCAGCGGCGACGAGACCTCGAACCAGGTGAGAACCGATGGCGGACAACCAGAGGGCCTCGAAGCCGCCTTCGACGAGCCCACGTTCGTGCCGTATCTCGCCGCCGGCGACCCCGATTTCGAATCCTCGCTCGAGTACGTCGAGGCGTTGGCCCGCGGCGGCGCCGACGTCATCGAACTCGGCTTACCGTTCTCGGAACCGATTGCGGAGGGGCCGACCATCCAGCAGGCTGTCGTCCGGTCGCTAGAAGGCGGGATGACCCCCGAGCGGTTCTTCGAGTTCGTCGAGGCACTCGACGTCGACGTGCCGCTCGTGTGTATGACCTACTACAACCTCATCTATCAGTACGGGGGGAGCGAGGCGCGTGGCACCTCGGAACGCGCGAGCGGCGACAACGGAGCCGCGAGCGCCAACGACCCGCCGGTTCGGCCGTTCGTCGAGCGAGCCGCCGAGGTCGGCATCCAGGGGTTCGTCGTCCCCGACCTGCCCGCCGAGGAGGCCGACACGCTTCGGGAGGCCTGTGACGAACACGGCCTCGATTTGGTGTTCATCGTCGCGCCGACGACGCGCGGCGAGCGATTAGAGCGGATGATGGAACACGTCTCCGGCTACGTGTACGTGCAGGCGCGCCTCGGCGTGACGGGCGCCCGCCAGGAGGTCAGCGACCAGACGAGCGAGAGCCTGGCCCGTCTCTCCGAATATGACGTTCCGAAGGCGGTCGGCTTCGGTATCTCCTCTGGCGAGCAGGCCGCCGAGGTAATCGCGGCGGGCGCCGACGGCGTCATCGTCGGCTCCGCACTCGTCGATATCGTCGCCGAGGGCGTCGAGAACGACCTGCCGGCCGAGACGGTCGCAGAGCGACTGGAGGAGAAAGCGCGCGAACTCAAAGAAGGGGCGCTCGCCGGCGCGCAACGTCGGCCGCGACCGGAAGGAACATGACCGAACCTACCACACCATCACGTAGCATGAACACAGGAACCGCCGCACGCCTCGACCGCCTCGGGACGGACGGCCGGTACGTCGTCGTCCCGATGGATCACGGCATCACACTCGGGCCGGTGAAAGGCCTGAAAGACATCGAATCCACTATCGACGCCATCACTCGCGGCGGTGCGGACAGCGTTCTCACCCAGAAGGGCGTCGCCTCACGCGTCCACGGGAACAAAAACGACGCGGGCTACATCGTCCATCTCAACGGCTCGACCGTCATCGGCCCCGATTCGAACGACAAGCGCGCGACCGGGTCGGTCAAAGCCGCCATCCGCGCCGGTGCCGACGCCGTCTCGTTCCATCTCAACGCCGGCTCGAACTACGAGCGCGAACAGATCGAGGAACTCGGCCGGCTCACCGACGAGGCCGCCGAGTACGGCATGCCCGTCCTGGCGATGGCGTACGCCCGCGGCCCGGACATCGAGGGCGACGATCCCGAGGCGCTCGGCCACGCCGTCCGCCTCGGCGAGGAACTCGGCGCCGACCTCATCAAGACGGGGTACAGCGGCGACGCCGAGAGCTTCGAGCACGTCTGTGAGTCGACGCGACTGCCCGTTCTCATCGCCGGTGGGTCGCCGGACGGCGACCTCGCGGCGCTCGAAGACGTCCGCGGCGCGATGGATGCCGGCGGCGCCGGGGTGTCGATGGGGCGGACGATCTTCCAGCACGACGACCCCGAGAAGATGGCACGGGCGGTCTCGCTCGTCGTCCACGACGACCGCTCCGCGGAGGATGCGCTCGAAGCCGCCGGCCTCGCCGTCGAAGCCTGAGTGCTGACTGTTCCTTCCGCCATGTTAAATACAGCCCCGAACGTTCCGACGAGCATGACACGCTCCGTATGGCTGAAAGCCGACGACGAGGTCGGCGACTGGGAGGCGCGAAAGCGCCGTATCACCGCCGGCCTCGAAGCCGGCGTCGATTGGGTGCTCGTCGACCGACGCGACGTCGGCCGCGTGCGCGACCTCGGTGAGGTCAACGTCGCCGCCTTCGCCGGCGACGACGTCCACGTGATGGATGCAGAGGAAGAAGAGGAAGCCGAACCGGACGCCGTCGTCGTCGGCAAGGGCGGCGAGGGCGACGGAACGGTCGATCTGCCGAACGATTACTCCGGGTCGGCCGATCTGACGACGCTGCGCCGAACCGAGGGGCCGGCGGGCGCGTACATCCGCATCCGCAACCAGGAGTACGAGTCGTTCGCGGAGGCGGCCGCACAGGACGCCGACTACACCATCGTCATCGGCGAAGACTGGCAGATCATCCCGCTTGAGAACCTCATCGCCCGCATCGGCGAGGAGACCGAACTCGTCGCGGGCGTCCAGACTGCCGAGGAGGCCGAGACGGCCTTCGAGACGCTCGAAATCGGCGCTGACGCGGTGCTTCTGGACACCGACAGCCCCGACGAGATTCGAGGGACTGTCGAGGCCCGCGACGCCACGGAGCGCGAGCGGCTCGACCTCCAGACGGCGACGGTCACGGAGATCGAACAGACCGGGTCGGCCGACCGGGTCTGCGTCGACACCGCCTCGATGCTCAACCACGACGAGGGGATGCTCGTCGGATCGATGGCTCGCGGCCTCTTTTTCGTCCACGCCGAGACGGCCGATTCGCCGTACGTCGCCAGCCGACCCTTCCGGGTCAACGCCGGCGCCGTCCACGCCTACGTCCGGACGCCCGACGGGGGCACGAAGTATCTCGCCGAGCTCAAATCGGGTGACGAGGTGCAGGTCGTCGACACCGACGGCAACACCCGCGAGGCGCTCGTCGGCCGCGCAAAGATCGAGAAGCGTCCGATGTTCCGCGTCGAGACGGAACTGGAGAACGGCGACCGCATCGAGACGCTGTTGCAGAACGCCGAAACCATCAAAGTCGCCACCGCCACCGGGCGGAAAGCCGTCACCGACATCGAAGCGGGCGACGAACTGCTCGTCTACTACGAGGACGTGGCGCGGCACTTCGGCGAGGCCGTCGAGGAGAGCATCATCGAGAAGTAACGGTTCAGCGGTCGTCCAGCCGCGCCGTACACCAGTGACAGAAATCGAGCGTCGGGTCGGTGTCCTTCCCGCAGCGGGGGCAACGCCCCACGTCGGTGCGGCGCTTGTGGTTCGTTCGGGTAGTGAGCCAGTAGGCGTCCAGTGTTGCGAATATCGTCACCGTGAACATCGCGAGCGTCGCCTCGATGGGGAACGTTTCCAGCGTCGCAAAGAGGCCGAAGACGGCCGCAAGCGCATCGACAGTCGTGAGATTGACGCCCGCAGTCAGGACGATGGTCGCAAGTGACCCAAGCCACAGGCCGGCCCACAGCGCCGCCCGCACCCACGACCGCAGATACAGATGGCCGAGGCCGGGTTGGACGAAAGAGAGAAGCGCGGCCACGATGGGCCGTTTCTCGCGCGATGTGCTCATGTCAGCCCTCCGTACCGTACACGGGCGTATAAACCTGCGGGCTGCTATCTCAGCCGGTCGACAAGCGTCCTGAGCGTTTCGAGGTCGTACTGGCCGGGGGCGGTCGCCTTCGCGGGGTCGACCGGCGCATACCCGATTTTCGACCCGTAGACGGGCGCGATGGCGCGGGTGTGACTGCCGGCCTCGCCCATCGCCATCGTGGCGACGCGCTGGCCGCGCTGGGTCAGTTCGTGGGTCGCGGACAGCAGCGCGAGGGTGTCGTCTCGGGTGTCAGCCGTGACCGCGAGTTTCGCCACGTCGCCAGCGCCGGCCGCACGCATGAGCAACGACCGGAGTTCACCCTCGGAGGGCGTCGCCTCGAAATCGTGTGTCGAGACCACGACGGCGGCGTCGTGACGCTGCGCGGCGTCGACGAGGGTGCCGCTCTCGCCCGATTCGATGGCAGCGAGCTCGATATCGACCGCGCCGACCGCATCGTGGGCGACGGCGGTTTCGAGCGCCTCGGTGCGGCCCTCGTCGGTGGCCTCGCCGCCTTCCCATTCGGCGCGATTGGTGACTAAAAGCGGCAGGTCGCCGTCGTAGTCGGCCAGCGCGTCCAGCGGCTCGTCGGCCAGATCCATCCGGAACTCCACGCAGTCGGCGTGCTCGCGGGCCGCCGGCTCCTCGCCGAGGTCGGCCGTCGACGCCGCGAGCGTGAACGAGTCGAAATCGATGGACATGCTCTGAGTGTGGCGGTGGGGGGTTAAAATGGCTCGTGGCTCGCCGTGAATCGCAACGGGTCGTCGGCCAGCCGCTGGATGTCGGTGACCGTCGGCAGTCGGATGCCGCGTTCGTTGTTCGTCACCACGCGCGTGTCGTAGTGGTCAGCCTCGTAGTTCGCGTTGTCCTCGTTGTCGGCGATGAACGACCGATGGTCGGCCAGACGCTCGGCGGCGATATCTCGGGATAGCGTCGGCGCGTTCTCGGAGCGCGTCTCGAACGCCGAGGCGAGCGTTGGGTCGCGCTCGACGCCGACCGACGACCGGCCCTCCAGAAGCGCCGCGAGCGATGTGGTGCCGGTGCCGGCGAAGGGGTCGAGCACGGTGTCGCCCTGCACAGAGTACATCCGGACGAGACGAAGCGGGATTTCGAGCGGGAACGCGCCGGAGCGTTCGCGGGCGCCGTCGTCGTCATCGAGCGTCTGCCGACGGCCCCGCACCTCCCAGCAGTCCGAGAACCACTCGTTTCGCTCCTCGTAGAAGAACGCCGAAGCGTAGCGGTCGTCGTCGTTCGGCGGGAACGAGCGGGTGCCGCCCTTCCGGAACAGGAGGATGTGTTCGTGTTCGAGCGTCGCGTAGGCGTTCGTCGGCAGCGTGCCGGAGCCCATGAACTTCGCCGTGCTGTTGGTCGGTTTGCGCCAGATGATGCCCGGCAGTTGCGTGAGGCCGGCCGCCGAGAGCGCCTCGATGATGCGGGCGTGGTTCGGATAGAGGCGGAACTCGTCGTCGATGCGCCGGGTGGCATCGCCGACGTTGACCGCGACGATACCGCCCCCACAGAGCGCGTCGGCGACTCGCTCCCAGACGTCGTCCAGCAGGGAATGCATCGCCTCGAACGCGGCGTCGCCGTCGCCCGCCTCCAAGGCCGTCTCGATGGCGTCGTCCTGGGCGGCGAACCCGTCGTCCCACATCTCGACCATCGGATACGGCGGCGACGTGACGACGAGGTCGACGCGTCCGGCCTCGACGTCGAGCGACCGGGCGTCGCCGATGCGCATCTCGTGTGTGGTCTGCACACGCAGAGATACGGCGGCCGCCTAACGGGTCTTGCGGTTAGGGGCAGGGGCTTTCCTCAGGGGCGCCCGAGATACCGCGCCTGCGCCGTGGTTCCCTGCGTGCCGTAATCCGTCACCTGCACGCGGATGGCGTCGCCTTCACCGAGCGCGTCGGCGCCGTCGGGGGCGGGCACGTCGCGAACGAACGTCTGCAGGCCGTTTATCGTGCCGCGTACCTCCGGGGGGACGCGGTCGTACTGGGTTTCCTTGACGACGAGGTCGTACGTTTCGCCCTTCTCTGCGGCCTCCGAGGGCGGCCGCTGTTGGGCCTGTTCGTGTGCCGCGTCCTTGGCGCGCTGGCCGTCCGATTTGCCCGTAACGCGTAGTAGCACGGCCAACAGGGCGACAGCGATGGCGAGTCCGACGACACCCAGCGTGAGCGTTTCGACCATTGGCGGCCATTCTTGGGCGACCATCAAAGCGGTTCCGACCGCCAGACAGAAGGTTCATACCCGGCCCAACCGGACACACGGCCGATGACAGACCGGGAGGTGAGCGTCGTCTTGCCCGCCTACAACGAGGCGGACACCATCGAGCACACCGTCACCGTGACGCTTTCGACGCTCGAATCGTTCCTTCCGGACGGCAGTTTTGAGGTTATCGTCGCCGAGGACGGCTGTGCGGATGCCACGCCCGAAATCGCGACCCGGATGGCCGAGGAAGACGACCGGGTGCGGCATTTCCACAGCGACGAACGACTTGGTCGCGGGGGCGCCTTAGAGCGGGCCTTCCGGGCCAGCGACGGCGACGTACTGGTGTATTTCGACACTGACCTCGCGACGGACATGGCGCATCTCGAGGAGCTGGTCGAATCCGTCCGCTCCGGCGAGTACGACATCGCCACCGGCTCCCGACGGATGCCGGGCGAGAAACAGGAACGGGAGCCCGAACGCGGGGTCGCCTCCACCGGCTACAACGCGCTCGTCCGGCTCTTCTTGCGCTCGCCGATGTACGACCACCAGTGCGGATTCAAGGCGTTCGACCGCGAGGCGCTGCTCGACCTCCTCAACGACGTCGAGGACGACCACTGGTTCTGGGATACCGAGATACTCGTTCGCGCCCAGCGGGCCGGCTACGACGTCAAGGAATTCCCCGTCGAGTGGGAGCCAAAAGGCGACACGAAAGTCGACCTCGTGCGTGACGTCCTCGGGATGGGCAGCGGCATCCTCAGGCTCTGGTGGCAAGTCGGCGTCCGCCCGAAGATCGACCGCCGGGTGACGATGACCGCGGGGACGCTGCTCGTCCTCGTTGCGATACTGCTGATGACCGTGTATCTCGACCCCTCGGCAGTCATCGAGGCGATGGGGCAGGCCGACCCGCGACTGGTCGGGATTGCGACGCTCGTCTACCTCCTTTCGTGGCCGCTGCGCGGCGCCCGATACCGCGATATCCTCGGCGAACTCGGCTATCGGGAGCGCGTCGGCTTCCTCACGGCGGCCGTCTTCATCAGCCAGACGGGTAATCTCGTGTTCCCGGCGCGGGCAGGTGACGCCGTGCGGGCCTACATCGTGAAGGCGCGCCGCGACATCCCCTACACCTCGGGCTTCGCCTCGCTGGCCATCGAGCGCGTGTTCGACCTCCTGACGATCACCGTCCTCGCGGGCGTGACGTTCCTCGCGCTCGCGCTTGCCGGCGTCGACGTGACCGCACTCGGCGCGAGCGAGGCGCCACAGTCGGGCGAACAGAGCGGACAGACGGCGGTGTACGTCGCCGCGGCGGTCGGGGCGGTCGCGCTCGGCGCCGTCGCGGTCATCGTGGCAACGGCCCGCTCCGACCGGAACCTCGTGCGGGCGGCGCTCGGCAAAATCAGCAGCGACTCCTACGTCGACTACGTCGCCAGCATCGTCGAACGGTTCGCAAGCGACGTCCAGACCATCGCCGAGGACAGGCGAGCGTTCGCCCTGGTCGGCGGGTCGAGCCTTCTCATCTGGGGCATCGACGTGGTGACGGCACTCGTCGTCTTCGCCGCCTTCGGCGTCGACCTCGCGCTGTGGGAGCTCGTCGCCATCGGCTTTTTCGCCGTCAGCGTCGGCAATCTCGCGAAGGTGTTGCCGCTGTCGCCGGGCGGTATCGGCCTCTACGAAGGCGCCTTCTCGCTCATCGTCGTCGCGCTGACGCCCGTCGGCTGGAGCGTCGCCCTCGCCGCGGCCATCGTCGACCACGCCATCAAGAACGTCGTCACCGTCGTCGGCGGCGTCGTCTCGACGCTGTATTTCAATGTCTCACTGACGCAGGCCGTCGAAGAATCGCGCGACGTCGACCGAGACTAAGTATATAAACAGTTCGATTCCGGATCGAATTCATACGCGAGACTACCGATTCAAGTCGTATCGCTCGAAAGTTACGAAACATTTAAATGACTTTCGACCGTCTTTTGGGTAGCGAACGCTGACCGGGTCTTTTCGGGGTGTATCCCTACCTGGTAGCACCCGCCTCGTAGCATGAGCGAGCACACAAGAACGCGTACGACCGAGACAGAAACGGAGGATGAACGAGACGAGCGAGCCGGCTGTCCCGAGTGCGGTGGGAAGCTGGCGGCCGACACCGAACACGGCGAGACGGTTTGCCGCGATTGCGGCCTCGTCGTCGAGGAAGACGAGATCGACCGCGGGCCGGAGTGGCGCGCTTTCGACAGCGCCGAGAAAGACGAGAAATCCCGCGTCGGCGCCCCCACGACGAACATGATGCACGACAAGGGGCTGTCGACGAACATCGACTGGCGCGACCAGGACGCCTACGGCAACTCCCTGTCAAGCAATCAGCGCCAGAAGATGCAGCGGCTCCGCAAATGGAACGAGCGGTTCCGCACCCGCGACTCCAAGGAGCGCAACCTCAAGCAGGCGCTCGGCGAAATCGACCGCATGGCATCGGCGCTCGGCCTCCCGGACAACGTCCGAGAGACCGCGTCGGTCATCTACCGCCGTGCCCTCGACGAGAACCTCCTGCCGGGCCGCTCCATCGAGGGCGTCTCGACGGCGTCCGTCTACGCCGCCGCCCGGCAGGCCGGCGTCCCGCGGAGCCTCGACGAAGTGTCGGCGGTTTCCCGCGTCGAGAAGAGCGAAATCGCACGCACGTACCGCTACGTCGTCCGAGAGCTCGGGCTCGAAGTCCAGCCGGCCGACCCCGAAAGCTACGTGCCGCGCTTCGCGAGCGACCTCGAACTGAGCGACGAGGCCGAGAACCGCGCACGGAAGCTGCTGCAGAACGCAAAAGAGCAGGGCGTCCACTCCGGCAAATCGCCGGTCGGTCTCGCGGCCGCCGCCGTCTACGCCGCGTCGCTGCTCACCAACGAGAAGACGACCCAGGCTGCCGTGAGCGAGGTGGCCGACATCTCCGAGGTCACCATCCGCAACCGGTATCACGAGCTGCTCGAAGCCGAGCAAGACCTCGCGGTCGCGTAACGTCGTTTCTTTTCGCCGGTCGCTGTTCGAGTCGCCAGCGACGGCCACGGCGCGGCGTCAGCCGATGACGCCGAAGCCGAAGTCGGCGTACGGCCAGACGTAGTGAAGGCCGATACCGACGACGAGGGCCGGAACCGTTGTGTAAATCGTCGCGATGATGGCCGCTTTCATGTCGATAGCCATGAGCGGGAAGAGCGCGTCGCCGTCCTGGCTGATGGCGTTGGCCGTCAGCGCCGAGAACGGGATGCCGCCGTTGGCGTAGACCCCGGCGAAGACAATCTGGGGCGCACAGCCGGGGATGAGACCGAGAAGGGCGCCACCGATGGGCGCGAGGATGCCGGCCGCGGCGGCAAGCGCGCCGATGTCGACCGCGAAGATGACGACGCCGTATTCGTACAGCAGATAGGCCGCGATGACCCACACCGTGACCATGCTCGTCTCCATCGCCGCGTGGCGGAACGTCGAGTAGGCGTCGGCGAAGGACTCACGGATGCGGCCGGTGTCGCTCTCGCCGATATATCGCCGGCCGACGAGATACAGATACACCGATAACGTCGTCCCAAGCAGGCCGGCGACGGTGAACAGCCCGGAGAACGTCGGTTCGAAGGAGACGGCGACTTCCGGAGCGCCACGACGCAGATACTCGATGCCAGCGGCGAGGCCGGCGAGGGTGACACCCCACCACGCGACGTGAACCGCGTGGCTGAGCGTCGTCATTACTCTGTTCTCACGGGTCGTCACGTCGTGGTCACACGCGGCCGAATCGGTTGGCGGGACGCTCGGGGCGCCGTCGGCGACGCTTGCGGTGGCGAACCCACCGTCGGTTATCGGCCCGCTCGCCTTCTCGACGGCGCTGTCGATACGGCCCACGCCCAGCCCCCAGATGTCGATGGCGTAGCCGAAGAGGATGCCGGAGAGAAGCGCCAGCCCGTAGGCGTACACCGCGGCCTCCGGTGCGAGCGCGAGGATGACGAACGCGGAATCGCCCGCCGTCGCGGCGAGCGTGGCGACGACGGTACCGAAGCTGATGGTGCCGCGGATGTACAGCGGCATGGCGATAATCGCGCCGCCACAGCCTGGCGTCAACCCGAGCAGGCCGCCCGCGATGGGCTGGAGCCGTTCGTTGTTCTCGAGGAACTCGATCATCCGCCCGCCCGTCCGATACTGGAGATAGCTGAAGAGGAGGACGGTGACCGCCACGAAGGCACTCACCTGAACGAACCCGTCCCTGAGGGAGACGACGAAGATGTCGAGGGCCTCTGCCGTCCCGAGCATGGGGTTCACCTCCAACCCGATCGGGAAGAACCCCCATCGAATCGAATGTTTAGACGCATCAAAATATAGTTTCGGCTAACCACACATATAACATTTGGTCGTGGCACATTCCAGCCGGTATCGATTCCTGCCGTGTGGTTCGCCCGGCAGATTTGCCGTCTATCGATACCCATATCAGGTTCAGCACCGAGAATACGGTAATGAGTGCTGCCGCGTCGCCCGGTTTTCCGCGGCTGATACGATGCTAACAGGTACAACCCTCCGTCGTGTCGGCATCGACACCGTGGCGCTGAAACCCGCCGAACACGACCTGCAAGCGGCCGACGACCTCGACGTCGAATCCGTCGTCGTCGACTACGAGGGCCGCGAACAGTTCCCGGACGAAGAGACACACACCGAGTTAGCCGACGGCTACGACCTCTACGTGACGACGCCGGTGCGTGCCGACGGCTTCGACCCCCTTGGCGACGACTCGCGCATCGACCCGCTGCCGGACGACGCGACCCGCGTCCTCGTCGCCGGCAACGGCGCTTACC
>NZ_JBLGBY010000031.1:0-25466 GCF_047616845.1 Natronomonas sp.
GGCGCGATGAGCCGGTCGTAGTCGAAGCCGACCGGGACGATGTGGGTTTGCATGGGTACGCGTTCGCTACAGGCGCCTAAAAAGGCGGGGAGTCGGCGAATTCAGTCCGCTAGCTCGAAGTAGAGGTCGGTGTCCTCCTCGGGTGCCTGTGCGGTGAGGGCGGAGACGCCGGCGGTGACGACCAGCCCTACCAGCATACAGTACAGCGAGATGCCCCAGCCGAAGTAGGCGTCCGAGAAGAGTGTCATCGACCCGACGGCCGTCTCGGGGAGGAAGTTGAACGCGATGTAGACGAGCTGCGGTGTGAGCACGCCGGCGAGCATTCCCTGCCGGGTCGTCTTCCGCCAGTAGAGGGCGACGATGACGGGCAGGGCCAGTTGTGCGAAGCCGCCGAAGGCGAGGTCGCCGATGTTGACGAGGACGGAGCCGACCGACGCGCCGCCGAAGGCCTCGGCTTCCGCCCAGATGCTCGCAGCGAGGGCAGCGAGGGCGAAGACGGCGACGCCGCCGCGGGCCAGGAAGTCCTCACGGCGTTCGGAGATGGCGTCGTTGATCATCGGCCGGTAGACGTCGCGGGTGAAATACGACGACCCCGAGAGCAGCATCGAATCCGAAGAGGACATCATCGCGGCGATGGCGCCGGCGATGACGAGCGCGGCGAACCATGCCGGCGTGTATTCACCCAGCAGGACGGGCAGGATGTTCTCGCCGGCGCCGATGTCGGCCTGCAGTCCGAGCCCTTTCGCCCACGCGCCGAGGATGAACGCGGGGACGAAAAGCAGGAGGACGAGGACGGGCCACAGCGCGAAGGAGCGTTTCAGCACTTTCTCCGAGGCGGCGGCGAAGAAGCGCTGATTCACCTGTGGGAACATCGCGACGCCGAAGGCGATGGAGATGGCGAAGGTGAGCATCGTCTGGAGCGTGTAGAAGCCGCCGCCGAGCGCGAAGAAGGCGGGCGCGTCGGCTTCGAGGCCAGCGTTGATCGTCGCGATGCCACCGTCGACGGCAGTGAGCACCCACAGAAGCGCTGCCCACACCATCGTGAGCATGAACGCACCCTGGAGCGTGTCCGTCCAGGCGATGCCGCGCATACCGGCCAGCACGACGTAGATAATCATGAAGACGGTGATGAGCGCGGCGCCGCCCCAGAACGGAACTGCGCCGTCGGTGAGCGAGGCGAGCGCGCCACCGGCACCGATCTGCTGGAGCATGACGTAGGGGAACAGCCAGAACAGCGAGACAGCGGCGACAAGTGCCCGGAGCGACGCGGAGCCGAAGCGGTCGCCGAGCATCTCTCCGAGTGTGACGTAGCCGTGGCGCTGGCCGAGCAGCCACTGCTTGTAGCCGATGACGTACCACAGAATCGCGAAGATGATGCCATCCATCAGCCCCATGACGAGAATCCATTCGGGGCCGAACGCGTAGGCGGTGTCGGGACCGCCGAAGAACGTGAACGCCGACAGAAGCGTCGCGAACACGGTGAACAGGAGGACGACGGTGCCGAAGGTTCGCGAGGCCAGATAGAAGTCCTCGGCGGTGCGTTCGGTCAGGCGGTAGGCGACGAGTCCGACCGCGAGCGCGACGAGCAGATAGCCGACGATGATGCCGAGTTGCAGCGTCGCAGTCATGAGTCCTCACCCACAGTTCGGCCGCCGCGGTCGGTGATGCCGATGCCCCATGCGCGCTTCGTGAACAGCCAGAAAGTGACCGATGCCAGCGCCATCCAGCCGATGTGCCACCACAGCCACACGGGCAAGCCGGCTGCGGTTCGGCTGTCGCCCCACAGGAACCACGGGATGGCGAACACCATCAGTACCGCCAGCACGGCCGCCCAGCCGTATTTCTCCACCGTCGAGACCATCGTTGGGCGCGGATATCAGTCGAAGGCTCCTAAAGTTTGCTAACCATACACAACCACGGTCTGTCGAAGAGGATTCTTCTTCAATACACGCGCGTCCCGTTCGGTACCTCCCGTTCCGGCTGGAGGTGGACGACGTTGCCGTCGCCGTCGTCATCGGGCGCCGCCCGACTGCCTGCGGGATCTCGTCCCGCGCTGTCGACGCCGGTGACGAGACACTGACTCTCGAAGCCCGCGATGTTGACGGTGCCGAGATTGACGACGGCGACGACCTGCCGTCCGAGGAGGTCATCGGGGTCGTAGAGGGCGGTCAGGCCGGCCGCCGACTGGCGGGCCTCCTCGCCGAAATCGACGGTGAGTTTGTACACGTCCTTTCGCGCTTCGGGGAACGGGTCGACGCTCGTTATCTCGCCGATGCGCATCTCGACGTCCTCGAGGAACGTCGTGGGGTCGATGTCGTCTTCTTCGATACCCATATCCGGTCGTCATCGGCATCGTACATAAACGGCGGCGGATACCCGCCCGCATAGTTTATATATAAAACGTGATGTATTTAAAACGACCATGGGGTCGCTCATGGATTCACCATCACCATCCACGCCCGGCGACGGGCAGTTCATCAATGCAAGACACAGCCAAATACCTCGTTCACGCGGACATCACAGCCAACGGAGTCGTCGAGCGGTCGGACGTCGTGGGGGCGGTCTTCGGACAGACCGAGGGCCTCCTTGGCGACGAACTCGACCTCCGGGAGCTACAGGACTCCGCGAAGGTCGGCCGCATCGACGTCGAAATCGACTCCCAGAACGGCCAGTCGTTCGGCAACATCACCATCGCGACGAGTCTCGACCAGGTCGAGACGTCTATCCTCGCAGCATCGCTTGAGACCATCGACCGCGTCGGCCCCTGCCGAGCCACCATCGAGGTGCGGAAAATCGAGGACGTCCGGGCCGCAAAGCGCCGGGAGGTCGTCGAACGCGCAAAGACACTGCTCGGCGAAGCGTTCGACGAATCGATGCGCTCCAGTCGCGACCTCGTCGAGGAGGTGCGGGAAGCCGTCCGAGTCGAGGACATCACCGAGTACGAAGGCCTGCCTGCCGGCCCCCGCGTCGCCGATTCCGACGCCATCGTCGTCGTCGAGGGTCGGGCTGACGTGCTCACGCTCCTCCGATACGGCATCAAGAACGCCATCGCTGTCGAGGGGACGAACGTCCCCGAACAGGTCGCGGCGCTGACCGAATCACGCACCGTCACCGCGTTCCTCGACGGCGACCGCGGTGGCGAACTCATCCTCAAGGAACTCGCCCAGGTGGGCGACGTCGATTACGTCGCGTTCGCGCCCGAGGGCAGTTCAGTCGAAGACCTCGCGCGCCACGAGGTGATGGCCGCACTCCGCGAGAAGGTGCCGTACGACCGCGTCAGCGATGCGGAAAAGCCGAGTTCGGTCGTCTCTACGTCACCAGGGTCAGTCGAACCGCGCGACAGCGTTGAGCCCGAGGAGCCCACGGAGCCGGTCGCCGAAGAGGCCGTCGCGGCCCCCTCGGAACCATCCGAGGAAGCCGATACCGAAGCTGAAACGGACTCCGCCACCGAGACAGCCGCCGACGGCGACGCAGAAAGCGAGGCTGAAACGGACGCAGAGCCCGAACCGGAGCCATCAGAATCCGAAGCGGCGTCCGAAACGCCGACCTCCCTGCGCGGGCACGTCCGTGCCGTCATCGGCGAGGAAATCGGCCGAGTCCGACTGCTCGACGACGAGTTCGGCACGGTCGCCGAAGCCGACGCCGACGAAGCTGTTGACCGCATCGCCGACACCGAGGCCGCTGTTTCCGCGGTCGTCATCGACGGCGAACTGAGCCAGCGCGTCCTCGACGTGGCCGCCCAGCGCGGCATCGGACAGATCGTCGCCGCCACGACCGGCGAGTTCGTCAAGCAACCGACGAGCGTCCGGGTTCGAACCGCAGACCAGCTACTCGCGGCGAACGAGGCGTAAGGCGTCGGTGCCGTCGGCGTAGAACTGTTCGACCCGCTCTTCGCGTTCGAAGCCGAGCGCCTCGTAGAACCGTCGTGCTGCCTCGTTATCCGCCGGTGTCGTGACGACGAGTGCGTCCGTGTCCGTAGCCGCGGCAATGGCCTCGACGAGTGCCTCCCCGTGACCGGCGCGTCTGTGTGCCGGCGCGACGGCGAGCTCCGAGAGGACGGTTTCCGACCCGGGAAATGCGATAGCGTAGCCGACGACGTTGCCGGAGTCGACGGCCACGCGCCCAATGAACGGCCCATCGATTGCGGCGGTGACGAGTTCCGGGTCGGCGTATTCGAGCAGCCCTTGTAGCGACCGGACGGCCGGTTCGTCGCCGGCCTGGAGCGGACGGACACTCACAGTATCACGGCGATGACCGCCGCGAAGAGGCCGGCCGACAGCGTCGCAAGCAGATTCACGCTCTGATTATCGAGGCGGTCGCCCTCGAGGGTCGCTCCGAGAACACTGTCGACGGTCATGCCGAGGAATCCGGCAGCAGTGACGACCACAACCGAGACGAGGCCGAACTCGAAGAAGATGCCACCGAGCCCGGCGATGATGGCCGACCCGACGAGGCCCGCGATCTCGCCCTGCCAGGTCACGCCGCCGTCGGTGCCGGCCTCGACGCGCTCGAAGGTCGTGATCAGACGCGGCGTATCGAAGAGGCCGCCGAACTCACTGGAGAAGGTGTCGGCAAGCGCAGCGGCGACGGCGCCAGCGAATGCAAAGCGGAACACCGTGGCGTCGACGCCAACGTGTCCGGAGGCGGCGTAGGCGACGACCGCGACCAGCGCGACCGCGGAGTTCGCGAGCACGTTCCCGCTCCCGCGGGCCCCCTCGTTCTCTTGGGCGATGCCTCGCTGGAGTTTCTCCTCGTAGCGGTATTTCGAGGCGAGGCCACCGAGCCCGAAGAACGTCACGAGCAGCGCGAACCAGCCGTACCCGCCGAGGACGACGGCAAACAGCGCCAGCAGGACGCCCGTGAGCATGCCGGTGACAGAGGCGGTGCCGAGCGCGTAGGCGACGTATCCGAGCGCGACCGTGAGCGCGAGACCGACCAGGACTCGTTCGGCCGTGGCGCCGGGCGGCTGGAGTTCGAGCAGGAACCACACGAGCAGGCCGACCGACAGCAACACCAGGGAATCGTCGCGGACGTACAGCGCCGAACGGATGAGCGCGCCGAGGAGTGCCCCGCTGGCGGCGACGAAGGCCGCGAGGAAAAGCGGCGGCGCCGTAGCTCCGAGCACGCCCACACCGAGCACGGTGCCGAGGGCGCCGACGGTTCCGACGATGGCGAACGCCGACGTCCCGATGACGGGGTCGGCGACGCGTGGCGCGACGAGTGCTTGCGCGAGATTACCCGTCGTCAGGGCGAAGACGGCCGCGACGAAGGCGGCTGTCGGCAGTCCGAAGCCGACGAGGAGGATTGCGAGGCCCGTGATGGCGAACGCGAAGGAAGCGAGCCCGTAGAGCCGGCCGCCCTCGCGGTCGGCCGTGCGTGCGAACAGTTCGAAAAGGGGGCCACCGGAGGTAGCAAGCGCAACGAGGGCGACGATAGCGAAGGGGGCGACAGTCAGGACGGCGGCCAGTTGGCCGCTTACCTGGCTGTGAACGACGGGGGCGAGAAGCGACAGCGCCCCGACGAGGAAGAACCCGACAGCACGACGTACGTCGCCAGTCACGCCCCGAGATTCCGTCGTCGCCCACTTAACCTTCCCGAAGGGGAGACCGACACGTTCAGGCACGCGGAACCGATATACCGTGTGTGGGGCTGTACGACCGCTATCTGGCCGCCCGCGTCCGCGTGAGCGACGCGACCGTCCCCGAACGTATCGCGCTCGTCATCACGGAACACGACCTCTTAGAACAGGGCGCCTACGAGACGCTCTCGGCGTTTCTGAAGTGGGCCTTCGAGACCGGCGCCGAGCACGTCCTCATCTACGTAAGCGTTCTCGATAAGGCAGCCGTTCCGACCCTTGAGAACGCGTTTTCGGAACTCGACAGCCCGCGCGACGTGGCCGTCAGAGGCCCGGACGCCGATGCGCCTGCCGACGCACCGGTACAGGTGTCCATCGGCCTCGGCGGCCGTGAGGAGTTCGCCACTGCAGTCCAACATATCGCGGAGGATGCCGCAGCCGGCGACCTCGATCCCGAGGATCTCGACGAGGCGGAGATCGAGAACCATCTCGTCTTCCAGACGCCGCCCGACCTCGTCATCAAGACCGGGGCCGAGCGGCTCTCCGATTTCCTCATCTGGCAGTCCGTCTACTCGGAACTGTACTTCACCGATGTCAACTGGCGAGATTTCCGGCGGCGGGATTTCCTCCGCGCCGTGCGGGAGTTCCAGGAACGACAACGGCGGTTCGGCCGCTAGGCCGAACCTCGACGCGCGACCATCGCGAGCGCGTCGGCGGTTCGGTCGGTGAACCGGCCTCCCGCTGTTAGTCCGCGCGCGGCTCCGTCTCTGCCGATTCGTCGATATCATCGAGTTCGCCGTCGGGGAGCGACTCGCGGAACCGACCGATGACGCGAGGCGCTTCCTGGAGTTCGGCGTCACCCACCGCCCGGAGCAGCGCCGCGGCCCGCTGGGCACGGGTGCGGCGCCACGATTCTTGGCGTGACTCGTAGGTGCGAATCGCTCGCAGGAGGTCAGCACGGGAGAACTCCGGCCAGTATGGGGTACAGAAGTACACCGCTGCCTCGTTGCCGTTCGCGTGCCACGGCAGGAAATTCGAGGTGCGCTCGTCGCCGCCCGTGCGGATGATGAGGTCGACAGCACGGGTCGGCCGGGCGGTCAAACGGGATTCGATCTCGTCGACGGTCACGTCCTCGGGGTCGAGTTCGCCGCCCGCGGCCTCGGCGGCGATATCGCGGGCGACACCGAGCAGTTCCGCGCGGCCACCGTAGGCCAGCGCGACGTTGAGATACAGGTCGTCGTACTCGGCGGTTCGTGACTCCGCGTAGGCGATGGCATCGCGAACGCGCTCGGGGAGTTGCTCGGTTTCGCCGATGGCGCGGATGCGAACCGCTCGGTCATGCACCTCCTCGCTGTCGGCGAAAGCGCGGAGCTTCTCCGTAACCAGGTCGAACAGCGCTTCGCGTTCCTCGCGCGGGCGCTCGAAGTTCTCCGTCGAGAACGCATAGAGGGTGAGTTCCTCGACGCCGAGGTCGCCACACCAGTGCAGTACCTGCTCCGTCGTGTCGGCGCCCGCGCGGTGGCCCTCGGTCTTCTCGGCGCCCTGTTTGCGGGCGTAGCGGCGGTTGCCGTCCTGAATCACCGCGACGTGGGTCGGTGCGCCGGAGAGTTCCCGCTCCAGCAGCCGCTCGTATGCACCGTCCACGAGGCGACGTACCCTGCGCAACATCTACGGGAATCGACGAGACGCAGACGGATGAGTGTTTTTGGTTTTCACCGACGGCGTCAGGACTGCTCCCATCGAATATCTCAATCCCGGCCATTGTCGGTGTGTTTACGGTCTATAGCGGCCGTTCTGGCCATACTTTCAGTTCAGCCACAGCATTTTTAACTCGGTCTTACAAATCTAATAGTTGCAATGGCGAAAGGCGTTGTCGACTTCTTCAACGACACTGGCGGCTACGGCTTCATCGAAACCGACGAGGCGGACGAGGACGTCTTCTTCCACATGGAAGACGTTGGTGGCCCGGACTTAGAGGAAGGGCAGGAAGTGGAGTTCGAGATCGAGGAGGCCGAAAAAGGCCCCCGAGCGAAGAACCTCGAACGGCTGTAAGCAGGTAGCCCACGGCACAGCACACTGACTTCGGCGCGGTGCGGACGGATTCACCCTCGTCGCGGACCGTGACCTGTATTACCCTCGATAGCGACTGGTTCGTATGAGCGACGCTATCGATGACGACCTGCTGCAGCGGACGAAAGCCCTGCTGGAACCTGGCGACATCAAGCTGAACGGCGTCATCGTTCGCACGGAGCTGACGAGCGACGAGGAGCCGACGCTGCATCAGGCCACCCTCGATATCGGCAATCTCATCGCCGAAGCGTCCGGCATCGCCCCGACCGACACCTACGTCTACTCCGGCAACGACGACGACCGATTCGGTGTGAATCAACACCAGGGGCTGACGCTTGAGGACGAGGAGTTCGTCTGGGAGTGCCAGCAGCTGATTCGAGACGAAACCTACGACATCGTCTTCTACTACGAGGCTGACGCCGACCAGGAGGCAATCGTCGGGGGCGTCGAGGAACTCGGCTTCGACGCGACTGGCGTGCGCGGCGAGTAGTTAGTCCCACTTGTCGAGGCTCAGCCACGTATCGGAGTGCACCCACGCCTCCTCGACGGTATCGTCGTAGATGCGGAGGCCGTCCATTTCCTCGATAGCTTTGTAGCGGCTGTCGATTCGGCTGTCGTCGGACGATGCCGGGGATGAGTGGCTCATATCTGCACCGTCGACAGCGATGACAAAAGACCCCCGAGACGTGTCATCCGATTTCAACAACGTTCACCACTGTTTTCGCTGTTCAATTCGCCGACGGTGTCGGGAGCGCACGGCTTATGTCTCCGAAAGCCGGACGTGCGGACAATGAGTACCGCCGCCGGACTGGGACGCGTGGATACAGCCATCATCAACGCCTATCAGGGCGGCTTTCCCGTCGTCGAGCGGCCGTTCGAGCCGGCCGCCGAGGCGCTCCGCGAGCGCGGTATCGACGTTAGCGCCGCGGAACTGCTCGAACGCGTCCAGCAGCTCGACGAAGAGGGCGTCCTGACGCGGTTCGGCGCCCTCATCAACGCCCAGGAGATCGGCGGCGCGGCGACCCTCGTGGCGATGCACGCCCCCGAAGAGCGCTTCGACGAAATCGCAGCGCAGGTCAACGACCACCGCGAGGTCGCGCACAATTACGAGCGCGCGCACCCACACCTCAACATGTGGTTCGTCGTGTCCGTGGCCGATCCCGATGAGGTCGACTGCGTGCTCCGTGATACCGAAGCGGAAACAGGCCAGGAGACGTACAATCTCCCGAAAGAACAGGAGTTCCGCGTCGAGGCGAAGTTCCTGCTCGACGGCCCGATTTCGGACGGCGACGTCGACCGTTCGGAACTCGGCCCCGACGTCGAGCCGGCCGAGCGCGAGACCCTTACGCCGGACGAGCGCGACCTCGTGCTCGAAATCCAGGACGGCCTGCCCATCTCGGAGACGCCGTACGCGGACGTGGCCGCCGAACTCGGCGTCGACACGGAGTGGGCCATCCGCACCATCAAGCGGTTCAACGCGGAGGAGAAGGTGCGCCGTGTCGGCGTCATCCCGAACCATTACGAACTCGGCTACACGGAAAACGGGATGACGGTCTGGAACGTGCCCGACGAGAAAGTCGACGAGGTCGGCCCGGAGGTGGCCGCACTCGGGTTCGTCACGCACTGTTATCAGCGCCCGCGGCACGACGGCGTGTGGCCGTACAACTTCTTCGCGATGACACATGGCCGCTCGGAAGCCGAAAGCGAACAGCGCGTCCAGCGGGTCAAAGAGACCATGGAGGAACACTGGGATGTCGGCGATGACGACTGGGATACGCTGTTCTCGACGCAGATTCTGAAGAAGACCGGCATCCGCATGGACGAACGCGCCGACGCGAACACGGAGTGACGCCGTGAGCCAGAGAGCAGACGCATGATTCCACTGTACCACGATTTCACGGACGAGACGGTGCTCGTGGTCGGCGGCGGCAGCGTCGGCGCCCGGAAAGCGCGACGGTTCGCCCGCGAGGCCAAGGTCATCGTCGTCGGCCCGGAATTTCCGGCCGACGATTACGGCGGCGCCGAACTGGTGCAGGCGGCGCCCACCCCCGAAGATATCCCGGAGTGGTTCGACCGCGTGGAACCGGTGTTGGCGGTCGCAGCCACCGACAATGAGGCGGTCAACGACGCCGTCGAATCCGCAGCGAACGACCGTGGCGTGCTCGTGAACCGTACCGACCAGTCCGGCGCCCGCGATGCGGGAAGCGTCGTCGTGCCCGCGACGGTTCGGGACGGCGATGTCTCGGTCGCCATTTCGACGGGTGGCGCGAGCCCGGCGCTGTCGAAGGAACTCCGAAAGCGTATCGAGGACGAAATCGACTGCGCAGGCGTGTTAGCCGACCTGACTGCCGAGGTTCGTGCCGACCTGAAACAGCGAGATATCGACCCGGAGACACGACGGGACGCGGTTCGGGCGGTGGTGCAGTCACCGAGAGTTTGGAAGGATTTAGGTACGGGAAGATACAAGACACGACGAGAAGTAGACGCCATCGTCGAATCGACGTTGGGTGAGCAAGAGTGACGACAGGAACAGGCATCATCGCAGGCGTCAGCGTTTCATTCAGCCACGCGAGCGTCGACCAGATCGAATCGGCGTTCGCAGAATCGGAGCGCGCGGCCGTCGAGACGCTCCTTGGTCACGACGGCATGTCGGAGGCGTTCGTCATCCAGACGTGCAACCGCGCGGAGGCGTACGTCGTCTCGGACGACGCCGAACGCGGCCACGATGTGCTGGAGTCGTATCTCGCCGATGTCGATTCGGAGGCCATCCGCGAACTCGGTCACGAGGCCAGTCTCCGACATCTGCTTCGTGTCGCCTGCGGCCTCGAATCGCTCGTCCTCGGCGAAGACCAGATCATCGGCCAGGTGCGTGAAGCCTACGAGCATGCCCGTGGCGCGGGTGCTATCGGGCCGACGCTCGACGACGCCATTCTCAAGGCGCTTCACGTCGGCGAGCGCGCCCGAAGCGAGACGAAAATTAACGAGGGCGTCGTCTCGCTGGGCTCTGCGGCCGTCCGTCTCGCAGAATCCGAACGCGACCTTGAGGACGCCACCGCTGTCGTCGTCGGGGCCGGCGAGATGGCGACGCTCACGTCTCGGGCACTGGCCGGCAGCGCCGACCGCGTTATCGTCGCCAACCGCACGCTCCCCCACGCCGAACATCTCGTCAACGAACTCGACACCGAAGGGTCGGCTGTCGGTCTCGCGGCCCTCCCGACGGTGGTCGAGAAAGCTGATGTCGTCGTCACCGCGACGGGCAGCGACGAGTACGTTCTCGACCGGGACGCACTCGAATCGGCGGGCGAGACGCTCGTCATCGACATTGCCCAGCCGCGAGACGTTTCGCCGGCAGCCGACGAGGTCGCCGGCGTCGACGTATACGACCTCGATTCCATCGAATCGGTGACCGACGAGACGCGCAAACAGCGCAAGGAAGCCGCCGAAGCCGTCGAGGCGCTCATCGATGAGGAGTTCGACCACCTCATCAGTCAGTACAAGCGCAAACGCGCCGACCAGGTCATCGCGGCGATGTACGAAGGCGCAGAGCGGATGAAGGCCCGCGAACTCCACACCGCGGTGTCCAAACTCGAGGCCGAAACCGACGGTGAGGTCTCCGAGGCAGAACGGGAAATCCTCGAATCGATGGCCGACGCCCTCGTCGGCCAGTTGCTCTCGGCGCCGACCAAGAGCCTCCGTGATGCCGCCGAAAACGACGAGTGGTCGACGATCAACACCGCCCTCCAGCTGTTCGACCCCGGCGCCGACGACGGCCACATGGACATCCCTTCGATTCCTGAAGGCCCCGAAGGCCTTCCAGAAGAGATGCGTGAGCAGATGCCCGCCCGCGTTCTCGATCAGTTGGCGACCGACGACGACTGACCCTTCTACATCGCCACGTACGTGTGCGTGTCTTCGATTCCTTCGAGTGACTGGATGTTCGTCGCGGCGATGGTTTTCACGTCGGCCGGTGAGCCGACATCAACTTTCGCGATGATATCGACGTCACCGGCGACGATGTGGGCGGAGACAACGCCATCGAGCGCCTCAATATCCTCTTTGAGTTTGTCGGCTTCACCGGTGTAGGCTTTCACCATGATGTAGGCGACGACCATCTCAGGCACCTCCCTGTGCGACGGCACGGCTCGTCTCGCCGACGATGATCTGTTCGACATCGCGCAGAACGCTGAAATCGGCGATGACGACGACCGTGTCACCGGCCTCAAGCGAGACGTCTGCGTCGGGGAGTCGGAGTCGGTCGTCGGATTTGCCGAAGGCGAGCACGCGCGCGTCTGCGGGCAACTCCAGTTCCGAGAGGGTGTAGCCCCGCATCGGCGAGTCGCGCGTGACCGTTAGCTGGACGAGCTGGAGGTTGTGTGCGATGTCGGCGACGGCGCGGACGCTTCCGCCAACGAGGGCGTTCTTGGCGGCGATGGCGCCGAGTCGCTCGGGGTAGATGACCTCGTCGACGTCCGAGGAGTATTTGCTGACGACGTACTCGCGGTAGTCGTCGTCGACCCGGAGCACCGTCCGGCAGTCGTTGGCTTTCGCGATCATGCAGGCGATGAAGTTGACGACGATATCGCCCGTCAGCGCCGCCACGCCGTCGGCGTTCGCGAGGTCTTGGGACAGAAGCGTCTGCTCATCGCTGCCGTCGCCCTGGACGGCCTCGAACCCCTGGTTCTGCAGCCGGCTGACCTTCGTCTCGTCCGGCTCGATGATGACGACCTCGTGGTTCTCCTCGCGAAGCACCCGGGCGGTTCGCATCCCAACCCGGCCGGCACCAACGATAACGAATCTCATGCTATCCCATACAACGACCGCACCCAATAATGTTACTCCGTGGCATGATGCTACGGAATCGCGGGCAATCGCGACGTTCGGGCCGCCGCTTTCGGGAAAGTTTTTTCGCTACGCTCTGTGAAGGAGTACCATGGTTCACGCCTTTATCATGGTGACGGTCGACACCGGCCACGCCGAGGCGCTCGTCGAGATGGTTCGGGCCTTCGACCACGTCTCGGATGCGAACGTCATCGCCGGCAATTTCGATATCGTCGTCGAGGCTGACGCCGGCGAAGTGTACGACGTCATCAACTCCGTTGCGACCCGGATTCGCGGCCTCGATGCCGTCACCGACACGAAAACGTACGTCTGCCTGGAGTGACGCTTACTCCCCGTTCTCGTAGGGGTCGCCGTGTTTCTCGATCCACGCCGTCAGCTCCGCGTGCTGTCGTTCGAGCATCGGCGGCCGCTCCTCATACACCGATTCGAAGAGCGCTTCGGGGGCGCGTTCGGCGTCTTCGGCGGCTCTGCGCGCTGCATCGAACGCCGTCTCGGCCGTCTCACGCGCTGACTCGACGAATACCGCATCGATGATGTCTGCCTCGCGGAGATATTCCTCGAAGCGGTCGAGGGGGTCGCGGGTGCGCCAGTCCGGAAACTCAGCACGCTCCTCGTATCGCTCGGGGTCGTCACTCGTTGTGTGTGGCCCCTGCCGGTAGGTGAGACTCTCGACGAGCACGGGTGACCCCTCGCGGGCAAACTCCATGGATTTCGCGACGATCTCGTACACTGCAAGTGGGTCATTGCCGTCGACACGGGCCTTCTCGATGCCGTAGGCGTCGGCTTTCGCGGCGATGGTCTCGCTTTTCGTCTGCCGGCCCTCGGGTGTCGAAATCGCCCAGCCGTTGTTCTCACAGAAGAACACTACGGGCGTCTCGAAGACGCCCGCGAAGTTCAGCCCCTCGTGGAAATCGCCCTCCGAGGTCGCGCCGTCACCGAAATAGCAGATGACGGCCTCATCAGTATCCCGATAGTTCGCGGCCATGCCCAGCCCCGTCGCGTGCGGAATCTGGGAGGCGATAGGCACCGCCTGCGGTAACACGGGCACGTCGTGGTTCGAGCCGTACTCGGGAAAGCCGCGGCGAAACCGGAGGATATCGGCCATGGGGACGCCACGGGTCAACTGCATCGCGTTCGAGCGATACGTCGGGACGAGCCAATCGTCGTCGGCCATCGCCGCCGCGGCACCGACCTGTGAGGCTTCCTGGCCGCGAAACGGCGGGTAGCCGCTCATCCACCCCTGCCGCTGGAGGGCGAATACGCGCTCGTCGAAGACCCGCGCCCGAACCATCTCCGAGAGGAGGTCACGCGCGAGGTCGGCGTCGATCCGGTCTGCCGACCGCTCCCCGATGACGCGATGCATACACGGCTTCTCGACGGCCGCCGGCATAGCCGTGACGCCTCCATGGAGACAAAGCAAAGAGTCTCGACCCCATATTCGGGGTATGGTCTCTCCGTTCGAAGCCGCGGGTCTGCTCGTCCTCGTCGGCCTCAACACGCTCATCGCGGCGGTACTCACCCGCGCGTTCCGCGTGCGCCTGAACACGCGGTGGGGCGGCGCACTCTACACGCTGCTGCTTACACCGGTCGTGTTGACCGTCGTCACGCTCGTGCTTGGCCAGGCACTCGGGCCGAACCTCGGCGCCCCCGCCACCGTCGTGGGCTTGACCGTCCTCCTTCCCTTGACCCTCGGCATCGCGTTCGATTACTTCTGGATGCCGTCGCCCGAGGAGGTCGACGTCCCCGACACGCTCTAACTAGCCTTCGTACTCCAGCAGATCCGAGATGACCTGTTCGGCCGCGGCGATGACTTTCTCCGGCGACTGGGTTGCGTCGATGCGGACGAACCGATTCGGCTCGGATTCGAGCAACCGCTCGTAATTGTCCTGCACCTGTTCGAGATAATCGACCGTCTCGAATTTGTTCGTCGCGCCCGCGCGATCGGCGCCGGTTTTTGGCGGTACGTCGAAATACAGCGTCGCGTCCGGCTCCCGGGTGAACGGCTCGTGGATGCCGCGGACGTACGCCATCGGCTGTTTGATGACGCCCGACAGCGTCGCACCCTGGTAGGCGTACCGAGAGTCGGAGTAGCGGTCGGCGATGACGATATCTCCATCGTTCAACGCCGGCCGGATTACCCGGGAGAGATGGTCGGCATGGTCGGCCGTGTAGAGAAACAGCTCGGCCAGCGGGTCGGCCTCGTTGTCGCCGATGGAGCGGTTCACCGCGTCGCCGTACCACGATTCAGTCGGTTCGCGGGTGAAGACGGTCTCGGATTCGGGGAGGCTGCCGTGGAGCGCCTCCCAGACCGTCGTCTTCCCGCTCCCGTCGATTCCTTCGAGCGTGATGAGCATGTTCGGGGCGTCGGTTCGGGCCCATATGAGTTGCCGGGTCTGCCCACGCCGTCAGCGCGGGACGGCGCCGGTACCCCGTTCGACGCTGCCGAGTTCGAAATGCCCCTATGAGACCCGGACGCCGCCGTAGGGGTCGGCTTCGAGCAGCAACGACCCGTCGAGGTCGGCGTGAACGGGACATTAAGGGTGAGTTCGACGGTGTCGAAGGCGGTGTTCATAGCTGATTGATGAGTTTCCCGGCGCCGTGTCGAACCGGGTCGACGGCCGGTGCCCCGATGTCTCGCTCGTACTCCGTGATGGCGCGCTCGCTGGCCTCCTCGTCCAGTTCGTAGGTGTTCAACGCGCCGCCGAGGAGCTCGGTGGACGTGACGCCGTCCGCGAGGTCACGATACAGGTCGACCACCTCGCCGGGGTTCGGAATCGAGAACGATTCGTAGCCGTGAATCGCGTCCCGACCGGCCTCGTGACAGAGGACGAGATAATCCGGCATCGCACCGTGGAGGATACCGCAGGTAACCGCCGAATAGGCCGGGTGGATGATGGAACCCTGCCCCTCGACGAAGAGGTAGTCGTGGTCGTCGGCTTTCTCTTTCAGCATACGCTCGACTGCACCGTTGGTAAAATCGCTGATCGTGCGGTCGATAGGGATGCCCCAGTCGGCGATCATGATGCCGGTCTGTCCGGTGGGGATGAAGCCCGCGTCCAGGCCAGCCTCGCGGGCCGCTTCGACGAGTTCGAGCGTCGTCGTCATCTTGCCAGTCGAGCAGTCGGTGCCGACCGTGAGGATGATTTCGGCATCGAGGTCGCGGGCCACACCCTCGGCGACCGTCAGATCGTCCGTCGGTTTCCGGATATCGCGGAGTTCGGCGCCGTGTTCCTCGGCCAGCGCGACGAGGCCGTCGTCCTCACTGAGGAAGTAATGGAGCCCGGCGATGACGTCGGCGCCGCGTTCGATAGCGCTGCGGACGTCCGGGCGCCAGGACTCCTCGAAGCCGCCGCCGATGGGCGCGATACCGACGACGAGGGCGTCGAATTCGGGGGCGTCGTCGACGCTTTCGACGACCGGGACGTCCGATTGCTCGATATCGGGCAGGTGGTCGCCGACGGTCGTTCCTGTCGAGTCACGGTCGAGGACGGCGACGACGTCCTGGTCGCCGTACCGGAGAATTCCGACCGCCGTTTTCGCGCGGTCGGGGAACTGTTCGTGGGCGAGAACCGCGATGCGCATACGCCCTGCGAGACAGCGGCCGATAATAAACGCACCAGTCCGTCAGAGGCCGTAGAGCCGAACCGACCAGAAGTCGTCGAAGGCGTCTTTCAGCGCGGCTTCGGGTTTGCCGGTCGCGTCGACCGCAGCCGTCACCTCGGCGTCGTCGAACTCACCGATGAGCCGGCGGTCGCCGACGACGTAGAGGCGGTCTGTGTCGACTTCGGATAGCGCGTCCTCGCATTTCTCGACGTGCTCGGCGATCTGCTCGTCACGGAGGCGCTCGAAGCGTGCCTGCGAGAAGCCCCCCTTCGAGTGGTCGCTTTTGACGTCGCTCGTGAAGCCCTCGTAATCGACGCGTTCGTGGCCTTCGTAGACGCCGACTGCGAAGGTATCCGAGCGGACGAGCGCGAGCGCGAACCGGCCGCTCGGCTGGAGCCACGACCGTTCCACGCGGGGGGTGTCGTCCCACTCGACGAAGGGATCGGGCGCGATTGGCGGCCGAAGCGCGGTCGCGAGCAGGCCCGTATCGTCAGCGTAGACGAGACACGGCGCGGCCCGCGAGACGAGCGCGCTGTGGCTGCCGAGCAGGTCGGCGACGGCTTCAGGGATCTGCTCCTCAACGAACGCCGAAAGGACGCTCTCGGGGCCGCTGTCGAAGGATTCCAGCCGCGAAAGCGCCCGGTCGAGGCGGTCGCCCCGAACCGTCTCCTCGTGACGGAAGCCGATTTTGACCTCGGGTTCGCTCTTGCCGACCTTTCCTTCGAGATCGGCGATACGGTCTTCGAGGCGGTTGATACGCTCTTCGGCGTTCTGTCGCTCGCGGACGGCCTCCCTGCGGCGCTCGCCTTCGCCCTCGAGTTGCGCTTCGAGATGGTCGCGCTCCGCTTCGAGTTCCTCGATTCGCTCTTTCAGTTCGGTTCGGCCGAGGAGGTCGTCGAGCATCGGCGAACCGACGGCGCGGCGTGCCTAAAAGCCCGCGGCCCCGTCGCCCGAGGAAGGGTCGCTGTCGACGCCGAGCAGTTGGGCGGCGCGGTCGGCCTTCGCGAGTAACACTTCCCGGAGTGTTGGAGGGTTATCGACACCCGTCGCTGGTAGGACAGTTTCGGGTAAGGCGATGGTACGGCCGGGGACGCCGTCGGCGCCGTGGACGGGGACGTGGGCCGTGCCGATTTTCATCACGAGTGGCCCATCGTACTCCTCGTCGTACAGCTGTTCGTTGACCTGTTCGTGTTGCTCGCGGTGCATCACGGCCTGGTGGCCACCATGGGGCTCGACGTAGAGCCGACCCAGGTAGTAGCCGCTTGAGAACCGTTCGAACATGCCGCTACCTGTGTGTCATATGTTGACACGCATAAGCTTTGTCCGGAATCCTCTTGTCGTCGCGCAATCAGCGCGCTTCGTTCTCCCAGTTGACACGACGACGGCAAATCGACAACGAGCGGGACTCATTGCCGCCTGAACGCTATTGGACTGTCTAAACTCGTCTTGATTCGTACTGAACGGTTAGAACGGAGGGTGGGCTTTTACGAGTAGGAGGACTGAGTAGCAGGTGATGAGAACAACTGCCGTGGGCGCTGGCCTCCTGCTCGCGTTCGTCCTGGTGGCGGCTGCCGCCGTGGGCGGCGTGGCTGCGGATACGACGCAGGCCGACAACGAGACCGAGGCGAACGCCTCCTTTGGGGCGGAAGTCTCCTCGTTCATGCAGGCCAGCAGCGCCGAGACGCAGGGTGGTGTCGACGATGGGATGTTCGACGCCGCTCTCAACCGGACTGACGACCCCGAAGAGCGCCGCGCCCTCATCGAGAACAGAACCGAGCGGTTACAGGAACGCCACGACCGACTCGCCGAGCGCCGTCAGGCGGTCAACGCCTCCGGTGAACCGGGCGTCCGTGAGTACGCCGTCGCGACACAGGTGACCGTCGGCGCATCGAGCCTGGAGCGCTCCGTCAACGAGACTGAACAGGCCGCCGAAGCCGCGGGCCTGGATTCCCAGCGACTCGAAACGCTCCGGACGAACGCGCGCAACCTCACCGGCCCGGAGGTAGCCGAACTCGCACGTGGGCTCGCAAGCCCACCGTCAGCTGCCCAACGCGGCCCGCTGGGAAACGTGACTGACGGCGAGACGCCAGGCATGCCCGACGTGCCGGGTGCTGACGGCAACGAGACCGCCCGCAATTGGTCAGCTGGCAATGGCGACCGCGCGGAAGCCACTGACAGACAGAACCGGACGAACGGCGGCGGCGACGATTCAGGCGCAGACTCCCCGTCCGATAACGGTGCTGGCAACAGCGGTTCCGATTCGACCGCCGACGGCAGCGCCGGCGACGCCGGTACCGAAACGAGCGGCTAAATCGCGTCACCCTTTTTCGTTCTCGGGCCGAACACCTAGCAAATGGACTCGGCGGCGCTTCTGGATCTGCTCGGCAACGAGAACCGTCGACGAATCCTGCGACTCCTCGCGCGCAAACCCTGTTACGTCACGGAAATCAGCGAATACCTCGGTGTGAGCCCGAAAGCGGTCATCGACCACCTTCGAAAACTGGAGGATGCGGGCCTCGTCGAATCCCACGTCGATGACGGCCGTCGCAAGTACTTCTCCATCGCCCGAAACCTCCGACTCGAGGTCAACGTCTCACCGTACGATTTCAGCACGAAAAGCGCCTACTCCGCGTCGCCGAACCTCGATATCACCTCCTGGCGGTACGTTTCGCTGGATATCAAACACACCGGCGAGGAAGACGAAGAGGCCGACGAAACGGACGCCGAAGCTGAATCCGATGCCGACCCCGACTCGGAGACGCTCCCCGACCTGGCCCACGACCTCCGGGAGCTCGAACGGCTCGAAAACGAGCTGTCGATGGCCCAGCGATGGGTACAGGGCCGTCTCACGGAGACGCTCGACCGAATCAGCGCCCACTTCGAGGGCGTCGATGGCCGCTTCTATGCAGAACTCATCCGGGGGCTCGCAGGCGGCCCAGCGACGCCCGAACAGCTCAGCCGCCGCGTCGAAGCGCCGCCGGATGTCGTTGCCGACGCCCTGGAGGGGTTATCGGCCCACGACGTCGTCAAACGTGATGGCGACGAGTGGCAACTCGTGTAGCAAGGGTCGCAGCTCGACGCTATTCTGCCGCCGCCGCGATGCCTGTGAATACGCTCAGGGAACGTCGCGCGTCAGGCCGTCCCGGAGGTCACGGCCGAAGTAGGTACCGAGAAGGCCAGCCGCAGCACCCACAGCGCCGCCGAGGAGGGCGACCGAGACACCGAAGCCGCCGAGAACGGCGACGAGCGCGATGTCGAAGAGGGTACTTGCTCCGGCGGCGAGGCCGCCCGCGACGGTCGTTTCGGCGTAGCGGCGCTCGTCGAGCACGAGGCCGAGCAGGAACGCCACGACGAACACGCCCAGGAGACCGCTTCCGGGGAGCGGCACGAACGCGCTCGCGGCGAACAGCCCACCGGCGGACGCGACGAGCGCGATGGCGAAGTGTCGCGGCGAAAAGAGGCGCTTCGCGCGGCTGCCGACCCGAGACCGGAGGCCACCGCCCGTTTCCGCGCTGGAAGTCGTTTCAGCGGCGTCGTCTTCTCCGGCGTCGATGTCGAACTCGGTCGTGATGTCGTCGGCGTCGCGGCCTGCCCCGTCTCGCGTCCGGGTGCGGTCGCGGCTCATACGTCCTTTCGGGACGCCAGCGGTATCGGTCTTTCCCGGAAAGGGAGCCTTTCAAGTCCGCCGGCCCGGTAGCCGGGAGTATGAACCCAGGGGATCGCGTCCACGTCGACCGCGGCGCCGCCACCTACGAGGGCGTGCTCATGCCCTCGACGACCGCCGACCACCTTGTTATCAAACTGGAAGGCGGCTACAACGTCGGCGTCGACCGCAAGGACGCCGACGCCGAACTGCTGGAGACCGACGTCCACGACGTCGAGGAAGCACAGGCCGCCGAGGGGATCTCCGAGATCACCTTCGAGGAGGAGTTGCCGACCATCGCGCTCATCTCGACCGGCGGCACCATCGCCTCGACGGTCGATTACCGGACGGGCGCTGTGACCGCGCAGTTCGACGCCGAGGACGTCCTCCGCGCCGTGCCCGAACTCGCCGGGCGGGCGAACTACCGGGGTCGCGTCGTCGCCAACATTCTCTCGGAGAACATGACGCCGGAGGTTTGGGCGGAACTCGCGGAAGCCGTCTATGAGGAAATCGAGAACGGCGCCGATGGCGTCGTCGTGATGCACGGCACCGACACGATGCAGTACACTGCCTCAGCGCTGTCGTTCATGCTCGATACGCCGGTTCCTGTGGTCTTCACCGGCAGCCAGCGCTCGGCCGACCGCCCCTCCTCCGATAACGTGATGAACGCCGTCTGTGCCGTCGAGGCCGCCAAGGCCGACCACTCGGAGGTGCTTCTCTGTATGCACGCGACCGAATCGGACGATTACTGTGCGCTCCATCGCGGCACGCGCGTTCGGAAGAACCACACCTCCCGGCGGAACGCCTTCGAGACGGTCGGCGCGAAACCGCTCGGGAAGATCGAGTGGGAGACCGGCGACCTCACCTTCCGCCGGCCGGCGGCCAACCGCGGCGCCGACGACCTCCATCTCGCTGCCGACCTCGATACGGACGTCGAGCTCGTGAAGTTCGTCCCCGGCACCTCGCCCGACTTCCTCGATATCGCCGACGGAGCCTCGGGCGTCGTCCTCGAAGGCACGGGCCTCGGCCACGTCAACACCGAATGGATCGACCGCATCGACGAACTCGTCGACGACGGCACGACCGTCGTGATGACGAGTCAGTGCCTGGAAGGTCGCGTCTGCGACCGCGTCTACGATACCGGCCGTGACCTGCTTGAAGCCGGCGTCGTTGAAGCGGGTGACACTCTCCCTGCGACGGCGTACGTCAAACTGATGTGGTCGCTCGCGAACGTCGGGAGCGTCGAGGAGACGATGCGTCGCCCCATCGCCGGTGAACTGCAGGAGCGTTCCGTTCCCTGGACGTGAGCTGAGATGTCGGAACGCGTGTCGGTACGGCAGGCCTGCCACGACGACCGCGACGCCGTCGTTGCGTTCACTCAGGAGACGTGGTCGCGGGTCGGGGATTACATCCCCCGCGTGTTCGACGAGTGGGTCGAAACCGACGGGCCGACTCAGCGGACGTTCGTCGCGACGGTCGACGACCAGCCCGTCGGCATCTGTCAGGGCGTGCTGCTCTCCGACCACGAGGCGTGGGCGCAGGGCATGCGCGTCGACCCGGAGTTCCGTGGCCGAAACGTCAGCCCGAAACTGACCGAGGCCGTCTTCGAGTGGGCCGCAGACCGCGGGGCGACGGTCTGCCGGAACATGGTCTTTTCGTGGAACGCCGCCGGCCTCGGGCAGTCCCGCTCGATGGGCTTTACCCCCTGCTGTGAGTTCCGCTGGGTCGAACCCGAGGCCGACGCCGACGCGACAGCGGAGACGGACACTGATTTTGAGGTGCGGACGGACGCGACGGCCGCCTGGAGTGCGTTTCACGGCAGCGACGCCTACCGGGCACTCTCAGGACTCGGCCTCGATCTCGAGGAATCGTGGGCGCTCGCCGAGGTGACCAAAGCGCGCCTCGAAGACGCCGAGACGGCGTTTGCCATCACGGACGGCGAGCGTGCCCGCGCGATGACCTACCGGACGCGAACCCTCGAACGGGAGAATGACGACGGCGAGGAGGAGACGTGGGCCGAATACGGCGTCGGCGCGTGGACGGACGACGACGCTTTCCGTGCACTCGCCGCTGCGGTCTCCCGAGATGCTGCCGAACAGGGCGCCGAAAAGGCGCGCATCCTGGTACCTGAAACGCCGCGGCACGTCTCCGACGCCGCCTACGGTCGCGTGTCGTTCTCCGAGGAGCCGGATTTCGTCCTCGAGCGTGACCTGACGCGGTATTAAGCGTCCGGACACGAATCTCCGCCTGCAGTAGATTCATGGGGGCACAAGCCGCGATTCGGCTATGTCCTGGGAGACAGTCCAACTCGAGTGGGACGACGATGTCGCGACACTGACCGTCGACCGACCCGACGCGCTCAACGCACTGAACGTCGAAACGCTGGAGGCGATGCTCGAAGCGCTCGAGGAAGCCGCCGACGGTGACGCCCGCGCGCTCGTTCTGACGGGCGCCGGTGACGCGTTCATCGCCGGGGCTGACATCAAGTACATGCAAGACCTCTCGCCCGAAGAGGCCCAGGAGTGGAGCGAACTGGGCCACGAGGTCGCCGATGCCCTGGAGGCGTTCCCCGCGCCGGTCGTCGCCGCGGTCAACGGCTTCGCCTTCGGCGGCGGCTGTGAGATGGCACTCGCCTGCGACCTCCGTATCGCCGGCGAGTCCGCGATTATCGGCAACACCGAAATCGACCTCGGCATCATTCCGGGGTACGGTGCCACGCAACGCCTTCCGAAGGTGGTCGGCGACGAAACCGCCCGGCGGATGATCTACCTGGGTGAGCGTCTCGACGCCGAAACCGCCGCCGAGGAGGGGCTGTTCGGCGAAGTCGTTGCCGACGGTGAGCTCGACGACCGGGCGGCAGAGCTGGCTGCCGAACTGGCATCGAAGCCCGCCTTCGCGCTTCGGGCAGCCAAACAATCCATCAATCAGAGCCACGAAAGCGGACAGGCCGCAGGTCTGGAATACGAGAAGCGGGCCTTCGCCGGCCTCTTCGGGAGCCAGGATCAACGGGAGGGGATGGCCGCGTTCGTCGAAGACCGCGACCCGGAATTCGAGTAAGCGAGCGACGTTTGCGGCGCGGACGGGGCGGCTCTATCGGCTGCCGCCGCTGACGGGCGGGAACAAGGCGAGTTCGTCGCCTTCTTCGAGAATAGTATCGTACCCGTCATCTTTCACGAAGGGGTTGTGGTCGTTCCGCAGCACGCGGATGTGGTCGCGGATCTCGCCGTTCTCATCGAGCACCTCGTCTTCGAGCTCGGGATGGGCGGAGAGCAGTTGCTCGAACGCCTCACCGAACGTGTCGCCGGCCTCGGCGGGCACCTCGACGTGTTTGGTGCCAGCGGCCTCGCCGAGATTGGCGAACAGTCGCCATTCCATGTCCGGAAGTCGGCGGCCGTCCCCCTTCAGGCTATCGACGGCGGCAGCGGCGGCGAACGCAACCCTTACCGCTATCGGTACGGAACGACGGACAATGCGCGACATCTTCGAACTCCGGGACGCCGACGGCGCTGGCCGCATCGGCGACCTCGAGGTTCCACGGGCCGGCGTCACCGTCGAGACGCCGGCACTGCTGCCGGTCATCAACCCCCACCTCCGAACGATTGCCCCGGCGACGCTGGAATCGGAGTTCGGTGCGGACGTCCTCATCACGAACGGCTACATCTTCTACAAGAGCGACGAATACCGCGAACGCGCCCTCGAAGAGGGCCTCCACGACCTGCTCGATTTCTCCGGCGCCATCATGACCGACTCGGGCTCGTTCCAGCTCTCCGAATACGGCGAAATTTCGGTGACGAACGAGGAAATCCTCCAGTTCCAACACGATATCGGCTCGGACATCGGCACGCCCATCGACATTCCGACGCCGCCGGACGTGGGCCGCGAGCAGGCCGAAGCGGAACTCGAAACCACACAGCAGCGGCTCGAAGCCGCCGAGGACGTCGGCGTCGGCGAGATGCTCGTCAGCGCGCCCGTCCAGGGGTCGACGTACCCCGACCTCCGTGAAGCCGCGGCAGAGCACGCCTACGGGACGAGCCTCGACGTGTTCCCCATCGGCGCCGTCGTTCCGATGATGAACAACTACCGCTACGGGGATATGGTTGAGGCCATCCTCGCGGCCAAACGCGGCCTCGGCGCCGACGCGCCCGTCCACCTGTTCGGCGCCGGCCATCCGATGATGTTCGCCCTGGCCGTCGCCGCGGGCTGTGACCTCTTCGATTCGGCCGCGTACGCGCTGTACGCCCGCGATGGCCGCTATCTCACCGTCTCCGGCACCGACCACCTCGACGACCTCGATTACTTCCCCTGTTCGTGTCCGGTCTGTGCGGCGCATACGCCCGACGACCTCCGGAATGTGGGCCAGGACGAACGGGAGGAACTGCTCGCCCGCCACAACCTCCACGTGAGCTACCGGGAGATCCGGACGGTCAAGCAGGCACTCAGGGAGGGCAATCTCTTCGAGCTCGTTGAGCGCCGTGCGCGCGGCCACCCCTCGATGGTCGACGGCTACCGGGCGCTTCTGGACGCTGCCGACCAGCTCGAACGGAGCGACCCCGTCTCGAAGGGGTCGTTCTTCTATCTCTCCGGCGAGTCCGCACGCCGTCCGGAGGTACTGCGCCACCACGAACGCCTCTCGCGGCTGCCGGTCGAGGGCGACCGCGTGCTTTTGTCGGAGGGCGACACCAACGACCGCTACGACGAGACGTGGCGACTCCAGCCGCCGTTCGGCCCGTTCCCGTCGGCGCTATCGGACAGCTACCCGCTGACCGCCCAACTCCCCGACCGGCTCGATGTGAGTGCCTACACGGCCGCCGCTGATGGCGTCCGTGCGCTGGCCGAGGCCAACCCGGGCACCGAGTTCGCGGTCGGCCACTGGGCGTGGCCCGAAGCGGCACTCGAGATGCTGCCCGAGGACGTCGAGACGCTCGTGCTCGGCCCCGACAGCGTCCCGCCCGAGGAAGCCAGCGATGACGGCGAGTGAGCGTCCTTTCGAATCGCGACGCCAGCCGACGACCGAACCGACGAACAGTTACCGCCCCGCCGCGGAACGACACCAATGACCGAGTATTTCGAACTTCACGGCCGCGACGGCGCCGCGCGCCGCGGTGAGTTGCGGCTCTCGGAATCGCTCACCACGCCGGCGCTCGTCGATGACGTACTCGAAGACGCGGGAAGCCTCTGGCACGAAGAGCAGGCGGAGCCCGAGGGCGACGACGCGGCGCTGACGGTGTTGCCGCATCGGTCGCTCCCGCGGGGAACCGAACAGCCGGTCGCCGAGGCCTTCGCCGTCGACTACCCGAATGTCGACTATCCGAGCGCCGCCGTCGTCTCTCCGGAGACGGCCGACGATTACGGGGCCGACGCCTACCTCCTCGGGGGCGCGCCGGGCTACGCGGGCCACGCCGAGGCGTTCGTCGACGCCGTCCTCGCCGTTCGCGACGCGACGCCGGACGACACCGCGCTGTATCTGTCGGGCGTGGCGACGCCCGCGAACGCCGCGACGCTCGTGTATGCCGGCGTCGACCTGCTCGACGAGAAGCGCGCTCGTGCCCGCGGTTTCGAGGGCTTCTATCTTTCGACTGACGGCGAGGCGTTCCTCGAAGACCTCGACGAACTCCCCTGTGCGTGCAGCGCCTGCCAGACGCCCGTCTCGGAGTTCTCTCGGGCCGATTGTGCCGAGCACAACGCCAACGCCCTGCGCGCGGAACTGGCCCGCGTTCGCTACCGCATCTCGGAGGG
>NZ_JBLGBY010000032.1:0-24961 GCF_047616845.1 Natronomonas sp.
CCTAACGCAACGAAGACCACCTTCGTGGGACTCCTCGCCCTCTATGGCGGGGAGGATGTCAATACGGAATCCTTTTTAGGTATCTCGGGTAGTATAAAATATGCTTAGAGGGCTCGACTCACGCGGAACGTCCGGCACGGACGAATCGACGATCATCAAGGTTGCAGAGCGGGAGTCGTTCGACGGCGATATCACCGTCTACGTGAACGAATCCGTCTCCGGCGACGCCCGAACGCGCCAGCGGTCGGTCATCGACGAGCTTGACCGCCTGCAGGCCGCCGGCGTGCTCGACGACACGTCCGTTATCGCCTGGCAGGACGCCGATGTCGTCTCGTACTTCGAGGAGTTCACCGATGTCGTCGGTGAGGGCGACCTCGAGCCGTTCTTCGAGGAGTTCGCGGACGGCAACGCCTTCGACCTGCCCGATGTCTGTATCGCAGTTCGGGAGGTCGGCGAGCTGACCGGGCTGTACCCCCGAACGAAGAACGGCGACACCCAGACCGTCGAGGACGGCCTCCGTGCCCTCTGTGGTGGCGACCGCGTCGAGAACGTCGACCGCACCGCCTGAAACCCGAAGATACGGCCCTCTTTTCGGCTTCATCCAGCAGTCGGCTGCTTCTATCCCTGGAGCACCGTGTACGAACGTATGGAAACGACCATTAGGGAATGAATATCAAAATAGCCGGACATATGCGCTTAGAATCAGCAATATAGTTTGTATCTCTATCACAGAAACCTTTTATATCTGGCTGTCTGTTATCTTTTCATGATCCGGGGTCTGGATGGCCAAGGTCGCGAATCCGACGACGACCCGATAGTCGTGCAGATCGCCGACCGTGAGGCCGTTGACGGGTCGGTGGCCGTCTACCTCCGAACCGGGGTGTCCTCGGCGGTTCGGAACCGCCAGGTTCGGGTTCGGGAGACGGTCGACCGACTGGTAGAGGCAGGCGTCCTCGAGGACGCCGAGGTCGTCGGCTGGCCCGAGCGGGCCCGGGAGCCGGCCGACACCGACACCGAGGCCGCGGCGGTCGCGCTGTACGACGAGTTCGTCGACGCCGCCGGGGTCAGGGCGCTGGAACCCTTCTTCGAGGCGCGTCCGGCGACGGGAGCCGACGACCGTATCGTCGATCTGCCAGCCATCTGTATCGCACACAGGGAAGACGGCGTTCTCAGTGCGCTGTATCCATACTGGAGTGACGGCGACCACCACAGCATCGAGGACTGCATGCAGGCGCTCTGCAACGGCGACCCCATCGGGAACGTCCGGAAGTCCTGAGGGCCGGTCGGCGGCCGTACGGGCACGACTTCGCCCCCGTGGAACTACTCTTCGTCGGCGCACGTTCCGGAAGGCCCTTTTGACCCGCCCGACGAACTGTGGATATGTTCCTTGCCTTTCGCGAGTCGGTCGCTACGGCGCTTCGCGACACGCTCGAAGCCCGTGGGCTGCCGACCGACGACCTCGGCATCGAGGAGCCGCCGGAAGACGTCGACGCCGTGTTCGCCTCGAGCGTCGCCTTCCGGCTGGCCGGCGAGCTCGAAGCCCCGCCGCCGCAGGTCGCCGCCGACCTCGCCGGCGACGTCGACGCCGACGAGTACGACTACATCGACCGCGTCGAGCCGACCGGCCCGTATCTGAACTTCCACCCCACGGAGTCGTATTTCCAGGGTACACTCGAAGCCGGTCAGGACGACGCCTACGGCACGCTCGCCGACAAGGAGACGTCCGTCGTCGTCGAACACACCTCTGCCAATCCGACCGGCCCGGTACACGTTGGGCGTGCGCGAAACCCCATCATCGGTGACGCCGTTGCGAACTTGCTCGAGTACGCCGGCTATGATGTCGACCGGCATTACTACGTCAACGACGCCGGCCGACAGATCGCCGTGTTCACGTGGGCTTACGAGACGTTCGGTGAGGACGACCTCCCGGAGCCGGCCCGCGACCGCACCGAATACCGAATGGTTCGATACTACCGGAGAGGCAACGAGTTCTTAGAGGAGGGCGACCCCGATGAGGTCGAAGCCGCCGAAGACGAGATTCAGGCCATCCTTCAGGGGCTCGAGGAAGGCGACGAGGCGGCCTACAAACGGGTCGGCGAGGTCGTCGACACAGTCCTCGACGGGATGAAAGAGTGTCTCGGGCGCCTGCCCGCGGAGTTCGACGAGTTCGTCAAGGAGACGCGGTTCATGCGGAACAGCTCGACCGACGACGTTATCGCCCGACTCAAACAGCTCGACCAGTCCGTCTACGAGGACGACGCCTGGCAACTGGCGTTCGATGATATCGAGAAGAACCTCGTGTTCCTGCGCGCGGACGGCACGTCGCTGTACACGACGCGTGACCTCGCCCACCACGAGTGGAAGTTCGACAACTACGACCGCGCCGTGACGGTGCTCGGCGAAGACCACAAGCTGCAAGCCGAGCAGTTGGGGACGACACTGGAGCTGCTCGGCAACGACACCGACCAGCTTGACAACGTCATCTACTCGTACGTCAACCTCCCCGAGGGGAAGATGTCCACCCGGAAGGGGACGGGCGTGCAACTCGATGACCTGCTCGATGAGGCCATCGCCCGAGCCCGCGAAGAGGTCGAAGACCGTCTCGAAGACCGCCTCCGCGGCGACGAACTCACCGAAGCGGATGTCGACCGCATCGCCCGCCAGGTCGGCGTCGGCGCCGTCCGCTACGACATCGTCTCGAAACAGCCGGCGAAAGGCATCACCTTCGAGTGGGAGCGTGCGCTGGATTTCGAGGCCCAGTCGGCGCCATACGTCCAGTACGTCCACGCCCGCTGTTGTGGCATCCTCGACGAGGCTGGCGACATCGAACCCGTCGCCGACGTTTCGGAGCTCACGACCGAGGCCGAACGGGATTTGATTCGCACGCTCGCGCGGTTCCCGGGCGTCATCGACGAGGCGGCCGACGACCACCAGCCCCACCAGGTCGCGACGTACACCCGCGAACTCGCCGACCAGTTCAACACCTTCTATCGGGAGTGTCCGGTGTTGACCGCAGAAGACGAGGCGACGCAGGCGGCCCGACTCGCTTTGGTCGGTGCCGCCCGGCACGCCGTTGCGAACGCACTGGACGTTCTGGGCGTGGAAGCGCCGGACTCGATGTAATCAGAACCGCCTCAGATCGGCGCGACCATCGGCAGGATGTCGCCGCCGACAGCGAGAACGGCCGCGGCGCCGAGGCCGAGTGCGAGAAGCAGGAAGATGGCGATCCAGGAGAGCGGAACCGAACTGTCCTCACGCTGTGACATACGCGTGTATGCGCGAACCGAGCAGATAGGCCTTACCTTCCGGGCGCGGTGAATCGCCTCGGGGTCAAGTGGTTCGAGAGAGCGCAGCTCTTTCGTCATCACGAGACGGCTTCGCCGTCTCGGACGACCCCGAGGCTTCCTGCTTCAATGACGCGCTTTGCAGACACCGAATGGGTGTCCGTAGGGAGTGCAGTCTCCACAGGCGTATCTTCGGGCCATCCCACCCCTAACTCAGAAAAGCCGCGTTGCAGGACATTCATCGCCGCATTAGCGTCTCTATCTGCTTCAAATCCACAGGACGGGCACGAATGTTCCCGCACCCAGATAGGCTTCGCCGTCTCCACACCACACGACGCACACTCTTTGGTCGTTCCTCGGGCCTCAACCTGCACGACGTGACAGCCGTACAGGCCGCCTTTGTATTCGAGGAGGGTGATGAACTGTCGCCACGCCGCATCCTGCTTGTTGCGAGCGTTATGCGACTTCTCCAGCATCCCCTTCACGTCTAAGTCCTCCACGAACACGGCGTCGTACTCCTTGACGAGCCACGTTGTTATCTTATGCTGGTAGTCCAGCACCTTCTGCTGGATGTGGCGCTTGACCTTCGCCACTTCCCGGCGTTGTTTCTCGTAGTTGTTCGACCCCTTTTCATTCCGCGAGAGTTTGCGTTGTTCACGGCGAAGACGTTGGTACTCGTCTTCGAGGTTGAGCCAATCCACAGTCGTGCCGTCGCTGGTGTGGATGTAGTTCAGGATACCGAGGTCGATACCCACACTATTGCTGGCGTCGAGCGAGTCCACGTCGGGTTTTTCTGGCAGGTTGGAATCGTCTGTTTCGAGGCCGAAGGAGACGAACCATTCCCCAGTTCGTTCTTTCTTGAACGTGACCTCTTTGATGGTGGCGTGGTCGGGAATCGGGCGGTGGTAGCGGATTTTGACCCATCCGATTTTGCTGAAGCGAACAGAAACGAACCTGTCGCGGCCCCTCTTTTCATCGAGGTCGAAACCGGACTGATTGTATGTCACGCTTCGGTAATCAATTGGTGCTTGCCGTTTGAGCCGACCAACGTTGTACCCCTGCTCTTTCTTCTTGCGAAGGTTCGAGAGGTTGCGGTGAAAGCGTGCGACGGTGGCTTGGGCGGCTTTCGAGTGCAGTTCACCGAACACCGGCCACGTTCGTTTCAACTCGGGGAGTTTGTTGTTCTGGTCGTACTCGCTTGGCTTGTCGTCGTCCGGGCTGTTTTCGTAGTCCCAGCGGACGTGGTTGTAGAGTTGGCGATGAACGTCAAGATGGTGTTCCAGTTCACCGGCTACCTCTTGTGTCGGGTAGGCCTGGTAGCGGTGACTGTGTTCCATCGCTGCCGCTTGATTAGGGATGTGTTGAGTTAATGGTTTGTATCACGGGTTGTCGGCTTCATCCCCGAGGTCAAGCCTCGGGGTATTCGCCTTGTCCACTGATAAAAGTCGGTTATGACTACGTCCTCCACCGGTCACCGGCTCAGTGCTGCGATAAATAACTGAATACTCGCTACGACCGTCGTCGTAAGAGGAGTGCGCTGGCGAGGAGGCCGGTGAGGGTGAGGATGGCGCCGAAGCCGGGGCCGCCACCGACGGTCGGGGTGGTGTTGCTGCCACCGTTCTGTGCCTGGGTTTCGGTGTTTGCTGGCGTGTCCTCGCCGGTGTCGTCGCCGGTGTCGTCGGCCGCAGTTGCCGTCGGGGTATCATCCGGTTCGGGGGTGGCCGTTGGCGTTTCGCTGGGGGCCGGTGTGGCGGTCGGGGTGGCGGTCGGGGTCTCGCCGCTCTGGGTTGGCGTGGGTGTCGACTCGCCTTCTTTGTTCGGCGGCGGGCCGAGTTTGTCGCGAGCCTCCTCGCGGCTGTCGCACTCACAGATGTAGAAATATGGTCGTGTCCACATGTAGCCTCCAGATTTTTCGGCGCTTTCGGGGGGTTGGCAATCCGCATTTCCTTCCTCGGTACAGCCCGCTTTTGCTTCGGTGCCGTTCAAGAAGCCTTGCAACGTGTACCAGCCGGGTTCGCTGGTGTAGGTCAGACACGTACCGCCGTTCGAGCCTCCACCCTGATTGGCAACGATTTCATCACCACGCGGATTGAAATATGGGGGGTCGCCGCCGAAGTCGTTCCAGTCGAGGAAGTTGATCGTGAGGCCGTCATCCCGGAACGTTACCTTTTCTTGGTGTTCGACGAGGTCTTCGTCGACTTGCGTACCGGTATACGTGTCGTTTCTATCAATGCCGAAGACGGCGGTGTTCTCAGTATCACAGGCGCTGTAGTCTATCCAATCGGCATTGATGATGATGAAATCAGACCACGTACCGTTTTCGCCACCGACTTCGTAAATTATATCTGCGAGCTTAGCGTAATAAATGATACTTCCGTTCTCCTTATTCTGATCGCCGGGGTAGTGGTCGGTTTGGGCATATGCCTCAATGGTAAAGTTACCCGCCTCAGTATAATTCTCGGCGTCTTCGTACGTATGTTTGTCTGCCGCGACCGTTCCACTGAGCCCGGCGACTGCCGCGACCAGCCAGACGACCAGGAACGTCGCTACGAGTATTGCGGCTGATTGCTGTAGTCTCTCCATAAGGGCCAGCAGAAGTTAACATTAAATTAACCTTTTCGGTGGTATATCTGGTGTTTAAAGGCAACCGTTCGAATAGAGTATATGAGTGGCACCGTATACTTCCAGTTCAGCGGAGGGGGATTCGAACAGCGCCCCGGCAGTCAACGGCACTGCCGCAGAAACACCGGCGAGGATTGGGCCGGAATCGGCCACCGCGTATAAATCCACGACCGCAAGTAACCGAGTTATTGAACCGAGAGCCGGATACGGTGGCTGATACTGTCGGATTCGGCGTTCTCTTCCACGTACTCCCCCCATTCTTCAGCCTTGGAAGCGGACACCTTTACTGTCTTGGTGACCGTCTCTTCTATAAGACCAATGACGGACGCCTCCGACAATAGTATTACAGAAGATTTCTCTGAAAAACAGAAATACGAGTTCCAGAAGGTCATCGAAGAACTCGATGCGTACTCGGGTTCCGGAACCCAGCTCGTTTCGATATACATCCCCGAAGAGAGATTGATAAGCGACGTGGTCGCCCACGTCACCCAGGAGCACAGCGAAGCGTCCAACATCAAATCCAAACAGACTCGAACCGCGGTTCAGGACGCCCTGACGAGCATCAAAGACCGCCTGAAATACTACGACGTCCACCCACCCGAGAACGGGATGGTTCTCTTCTCCGGCGCCGTCGACGCCGGCGGCGGGCAGACGGACATGGTCACCGAAGTGCTCGAATCCCCGCCGGATCCGATCCAGTCGTTCCGCTATCACTGCGATTCCCATTTCCTCACAGAGCCGCTGGCGGAGATGCTCGGCGACAAAGGTCTATACGGGCTCATCGTCCTCGACCGACGGGAGGCTAACGTCGGCTGGCTGAAGGGCAAACGCGTCGAGCCGGTCAAATCCGCCTCCTCGCTCGTCCCCGGCAAACAGCGGAAAGGTGGCCAGTCCGCCCAGCGATTCGCCCGTCTGCGGCTTGAGGCCATCGACAACTTCTATCAGGAGGTCGCGGGGATGGCCGATGACCTCTTCGTCCCGGAGCGCCACGAGATGGACGGCATTCTCGTCGGCGGCCCCTCGCCGACGAAAGACGAGTTCCTTGACGGCGACTACCTCCATCACGAGCTCCGAGACCTGGTGCTCGGGAAGTTCGATGTCTCCTACACCGACGAATCCGGTCTCTACGATCTCGTCGACGCCGCCCAGGACGTGCTGGCCGAAACGGAGGTGATGAAGGACAAAGCCGAGATGGAGGAGTTCTTCGAACAGCTCCACGACGGCCAGAAGGCCACCTACGGCTTCGATGCCACTCGGCAGAACCTCATGATGGGGTCGGTCGACCGGCTCCTCATCAGCGAAGACCTCCGGAAGGATGTCGTCACCTACGACTGTGACGGTCGCGAGGAGTTCGAACTCGTCGACCGCCGTGCTGAGACGCCGACCCACACCTGCGAGAGCGGCGGCGAAGCCGAGGTCGCCGAGCGTGAGGACGCCATCGATCACCTGATGGAGCTCGCAGAGCAGCGCGGCTCCGATATGAAGTTCATCTCGACGGACTTCGAGAAAGGCGAGCAACTGCTCACCGCCTTCGGCGGCATCGCGGCTATCCTTCGGTACTCGACGGGCGTCTAAGACTCGATACCCGCACGCTGAACGCGCGCCCGGCCGGCGCAACGTGACCCTCCCGGGGGCCACGCTTCGGCTCCGGCCGATTCCCCAGCCCCGTAAGGGAGTGCACCCTTCCCATCTCTTCTCTGTTGGCCGTGTATTGCGTCACCGCGTAACCACGCAGCTCACGGCCTGAAAACGTATATAAAAATCTCCTTCAGTCAAGCAGTTGCTGGAGCTGGTGGCGTCGGCGTTCCAGATCGAACACCGGCTGGACACCCCCCTGTGCGTGCAGGCGGTCGAGCACGAGCAGCGGGTCGACGCCCGCGCTTTCGGCGTCGACGAGCAGCTCCTCGAGGGCGCTCCGATGCAGTGCGAGCGAATCGAGCAGTCCGACGGCGAGGGCGAGCGGCACAGCAGCCGCCTCGGTGGTCGGAAACGCGCTGCTGATGCGGTCGAAACGGGGCTCTTCACTCACGTCGACCCCATTCGCGGCGGTGAGTGTGAGACACTCCGGACAGAGCGCGGCGTGGTCGGACTGTTCGGGAACGTGTTCGCGGTACCGCATTGGCACCGCGAAAGCCACCATCGACGCGTTGCAGGCTGGGCAGTTCATACCGGTTGTACGGCCGGCCCAAGGATAGACCTCCCGACATCAGACGGACTGCTGTACGTCATCTCCGCGTCGACCGCCTGCACTCGGGGTTCGCCGCGGTACACAGGTGCAGCAGTCCGTCTCACTACGCGCCGTCGGCCAGCCCGAGCAGAACGTACAGGAGGGCGAACCCGTCCGCGAGGCTGTGGTTGCTGCGGAACACGACGGCGTCGCCGTCCTCATCGCCCGCACCCTCGACCATGGCTTGAAGCTACCGCCGTGTGCAAAAACCCGGCCCGTTGGGCTGTGAGCTCTCCGTTCTTGGGGCCTTCGATACGAGAATAGCTGGCAGCGTTAGTCGTCGGCCGTAACCGTCTCGGCTTCCGTCGCGGCCTCTGCTTCGGCCTCGGCCTCAGCCTTCTCTTCCTCTTCGGCCTTCTTCGCCTTGATCTTCTTCATGCGGAAGATCTCCTCGCGCTCCTGTTCTTCGAGCTTCTGCTCGATGTACTCCTGTGCGTCGTATAGTTCCGGCAGGAGCTTGAACTCGAGGGCGTTGACGCGGCGCTTCGTCTTCTCGATCTCGTCGAGCATCTTCTTCATCGCCGTTTCGACCTCGGCGGCCAGGATGATGGTCTCGAGCAGCTCCTCGTAAGCATCCGCGGCCTCGTCGATACGAGCGGAGGTGCCCACCAGCCCGTAGCCACGCTGGTCGAGGGATTTCTTCACCTTCGTCGACTCGATCTGGGGCACGACGACGCCCATGATGTTCTTCGACTGGGTGGTGATTTCGGGGTGCTCTTTCAGCGCTGCCGCGGCGCCGCGAACCGCGACGTCACCCTCCATCGCCCGCGCCATGTTGATGTTCCGCTGGGCGCGTTCGTAGTTGGCGTCGAGGTCGGAGCGGACGTCCTGTGCCTGGTCGAGGATGTCCATGAACTCCATGATGAGGCCGTCCCGCTTCTTCTCGAGCGTGTCGTGGCCCCGCTCGGAGAGTTCGATGCGGTCCTCGATCGCCATGAGGTTCTTCCGCGTCGGTTTCACGTCCTTGGCCATTGTTGAATAGGGCTTTTGACCGAACCGGGTTAATCTTTTTCAGTTGGCTCGTCGCCGAACGCCGGCAGCGAAGCTCCGGAGACGGGCGAAACAGAAAAGCGTCGAACGAGCGAACCAGATTAGTCGGCGGTGACTTCCGCCTGCTCCTCGTCGACGTAGTACTCCTCGATGAGTTCTTCGTCGATACGGTTGAGCTCCTCGCGCGGCAGCGCGCTGAGAAGCTCCCAGCCGAGGTCGAGCGTCTCCGCGATGTCGCGGTTCGTGTCGTATCCCTGCTGGACGAACTCCTCCTCGAAGGCGTCCGCGAAGTCGAGATACTTGTTGTCACGCTCGGAGAGCGCCTCGCGACCGACGATGTTCACGAGGTCACGCAGGTCTTCACCCTCCGCGTAGGCCGCGTACATCTGGTCGGAGACGTCGGCGTGGTCTTCGCGCGTGTACCCTTCACCGATACCGTCGTCCATCAGCCGCGAGAGGCTCGGCAGGACGTTGATGGGCGGCTCGATACCCTGACTGTTCAGGTCACGGTCGATGTAGATCTGCCCTTCGGTGATGTAGCCGGTCAGGTCGGGAATCGGGTGCGTGTCGTCGTCACCCGGCATCGTGAGGATGGGAATCTGCGTAACAGACCCTTCACGACCCTCGATACGGCCGGCGCGCTCGTACAGCGTCGCCAGGTCGGTGTACATGTATCCGGGGTAGCCACGGCGGCCCGGCACCTCCTCCCGTGCGGCGCCGATCTCTCGGAGCGCCTCACAGTAGTTGGTCATGTCCGTCAGGATGACCAAGACGTGGTACCCTTTATCGAAGGCGAGGTACTCGGCGGTCGTCAGAGCGAGTCGCGGCGTGACCGTCCGCTCGACTGCGGGGTCGTCCGCGAGGTTCATGAAGACGACAGACCGCTCGAGTGCACCGGTGCGCTCGAAGTCGTCCATGAACTCGTTTGCCTCCTCGGCGGTGATGCCCATCGCGCCGAAGATGACTGCGAACTCGGATTCCTCCTCGTCCTCGCCGCTTGCTTCTTCGGGAACGGTCGCCTGACGAGCAATCTGCAGTGCCAGGTCGTTGTGCGGCAGGCCGGAGCCGGAGAAGATGGGCAGCTTCTGCCCACGGATGAGGGTGTTCATGCCGTCGATGGCAGAGACACCCGTCTGGATGAACTCCTCGGGATACTCCCGTGCGGTGGGGTTGATGGCTGCGCCGACGATCTCTCGTTCCTCGTCGGGCTCGATCTCGGGGCCACCGTCGATGGGCTCACCGGAGCCGGAGAGGACACGACCGAGGAGTTCCTCGGTCAGCGGCATCTGCAGCGTCTCACCGAGGAACCGAACCGACGAGTTGCGGTCGATGCCCGAGGTCCCCTCGAACACCTGGATCGCAACGTAGTCGGAGGTCGTTTCGAGCACCTGGCCGCGGCGCGTCTCGCCGCTCGGTGTCTCGATCTCGACGATCTCGTCGTAGCCGACGGGCTCGTCGATCTCGGCGAACACCAGCGGGCCGCTGATCTCCGTGATGGTCTGATATTCTTTCTGCATGGTCAGTACTTCTCCCGGAGTTGCTCCGAGACGTCGTCTTTCAGTTCGCCGATGAACGCTTCGTAATCCTCCTGGGTGTTCATCCGGTTCAGACGCGGCAGGGCGTCGACGTTGACGATTTCGTCGACGGGGACGCCGGCTTCGAGTGCGTCGAAGGCCTCGTCGTTGAAGTGCTGAATCGCTGTCAGCATCAGGTAGGTCTTCTCGGGTTCACAGTAGGTGTCCACGTCGTGGAACGCGTTCTGCTGGAGCCAGCCTTCACGGATGTACCGTGCGACCTCGAGGGTCAGCTGCTGGTCGTCCGGCAGGGCGTCCTTGCCGACGAGCTGGACGATCTCCTGCAGTTCGGCCTCCTCGTCGAGGACGTCGACGGCCCACTGCCGCACCTCGGGGAACTCCTCGTTGACGTTCTCACGCCACCAGGGGTCGAGCTGCTCGCTGTACAGCGAGTACGACTCGTTCCAGTTGATGGAGGGGAAGTGCCGACGCTCCGCGAGGTCGGCGTCGAGCGCCCAGAAGCATTTCACGATACGGAGCGTGTTCTGCGTGACCGGCTCCGAGAAGTCACCACCCGGCGGCGAGACGGCGCCGATAACCGAAATCGAGCCCTCGCTGCCGTTGATGTTCTGGAACTTGCCGGCGCGCTCGTAGAACTCCGAGAGGCGGGCGGCGAGGTACGCGGGGTACCCCTCCTCGCCCGGCATCTCCTCGAGTCGCGAGGAGATTTCACGCATGGCCTCGGCCCACCGGGAGGTGGAGTCGGCCATTAGCGCCACGTCATAGCCCATGTCACGGTAGTACTCGGCGATGGTGATTCCCGTGTACACACAGGACTCACGGGCTGCCACGGGCATGTTGGACGTGTTCGCGATGAGGCACGTCCGAGACATGAGCGGCTTGCCGGTCTTCGGGTCTTCCAGTTCCGGGAAGTCCTCGATGACCTCCGTCATCTCGTTGCCACGCTCACCACAGCCGACGTAGACGACGATGTCCGCGTCGGCCCACTTGGCGAGTTGGTGCTGGGTGACCGTCTTCCCGGAGCCGAACGGCCCCGGAATCGCGGCCGTCCCGCCCTTCGCAATCGGGAAGAGGCCGTCGAGGACGCGCTGTCCGGAGACGAGCGGCGTCGTCGGCGTCTCCTTCTCGACGGTGGGGCGCGGTTCTCGAACCGGCCACTCCTGGCGCATCTTGATCTCTTCGCCGTTGTCGAGTTCGACGACCGTCTCCTCGACGGTGAAATTACCCGACTCGACGGCGGTGACTTCGCCACCCTCGTAGCCCGGCGGCACGAGCACCTTGTGGTCGATGCTTTCGGTTTCGGGAACGATACCGACGACGTCGCCGGGAGACACCTGGTCACCTTCTTCGACTTCGGCGTTGAACTGCCAGGTCTTCTCCAGGTCGATACCGGGTGCGTCGACACCGCGGTCGAGGAATGCACCCATCTGCTCTTCGAGGACGTCCAGCGGTCGCTGAACGCCGTCGTAGATACTGTCCAGCATTCCGGGGCCGAGGTCGACGGACAGCGGTTCGCCCGTGTTCTCGACCGGTTCGCCGGGGGCGACGTCGGAGGTCTCCTCGTACACCTGGATGGTGGTGAGGTTCCCCTCGATCTCGATGACCTCGCCCATCAGGCCTTCCTCGCCGACGTAGACGACGTCGTTCATGCGGGCGTCGAGGTCGACAGCGGTCACGACAGGACCACTGACGCTCTCGATGACGCCCTCACTCGTTGTTTCGGTCTCAGTTGCTTGACTCATGATTAATCTTCCATCAGGTCGATGCCGATGGCGCGTTTGATCTGCTCGCGCAGATTGCCTGAACCGGTGCCGCCACCCAGTGTGACGACGACCGGTTCGACACTCGTTTCGACTCGCTGTCGAACTGTACGGGAGAGCTGCTCGACGTCCTCGTCATGCATCACGACGATACCGACGTTCTCGTCATCAAGCACCGTCTCGACGGCGTCGTCGAGTTCCTCTGTTTTGTCGGCGTCCGGGACGTTCTCGAACCGGCGAACGCCCGCAAGGCGGAAGCCGGTCGTGAAATCCGGACTGCCGACGACGGCGATCTCCTGGCTCATTGTATCACCAGCTCCTCTTCGATCTCCTCGACGGAGAGTCCTGCTTCGCGGCCGCGGGCGATGGCCCGGATGTTCTCGACCTCGCGCTCCTTTGCGAGCACGTAGGCGAGCACCGGACACACTGACAGCGGGTAGCGGTTCGAGAGCTTGCTCGAATACTCAAGCAGCGCCGCATCGAGGGCGTGTTCGAACTGGATGAGGCTCTCGGCGTCCGCAAGCTCGTCGAGTGCGTCCTCCAGTTCGTCGCCGTACGGCCCCTCACGGATGCGTGCGACCAGTTCCTCGGTGTTCGAGGCCAGCTGGCGCAGTTCATCGGGTCGGAACAGCCGACCGCCGTCGATGAAGTATGCGGCGGGATCGATGTCGGCGCCGCTGCGTGCGATACGCAGCCCGTTTCGGAGGTTCCGGAAGTCGATCTCCGCTTTCAGGAACTCCGTGTACAGCGCCTCCGGCGTGTCCGGCTCTGCGTCGCCGGTGCCTTCGAGCAGGTGCGCGTAGAACGCACGGTCGACGGCGTTCTCAAGTGGCACGAGGACGCCTTCGCTTTCGAAATCCGAGTAGGCGTCTTCGAGCGGGTCGCCGAAGATCGTGTTCGAGAGCTGCTCGACGACGTCCTCGATGCTCGCCGCCTCGACGAGGCGGTCGAGCTGCCGGTCGGAGAACTCGCCCGTCCGGATGAGATCGTCCTCGATTTCGTCGCGCTCTGCGTCCGTGTAGATACCGCGGATAACCGTCTTGACGTTCCAGGCGTCGAACTTCCGGAGGTAGGTTGCGATGTACCCGTACAGTGAGCCACTCGCCCACGTCAACAGGTCGTCGAAATGCTTCGAGAGGTTCCGGTTCAGCGCGTACTCGACGAGGTCGACGCCCGAGTGTCGTGCACCAAGGGCGTTCATCTCGGTCTCGTACTCGGTTTCCTCCATGAAGCGGGCGATTTCGCCGGGGCCCATTCGAACGAGTTTACGGTAATCGTCCTCGTCGAACAGCTTCGCCCGTCGCGAGCGGACTCGCGCCGTGACGTATTCGTAGTTCGAACTCCCTTCCGATTTGACGTTCATTCTTCGAAGAGGCGCGCGCTGATTTCGCGCAGGTTCTCCTCCCAGACCTCCTCGAGGACGGAGTCGAACGTGTTGTTCACTCGAACGCGGGATTCCTCGGACTCGACGGTGACACCGCCGAAACAGTCGACGGGGTCGCCGACCTCGAAGCCGTCGTAATCCTCGACGACGGATTCGAGCAGTTCGGTGTCGTCCGCACGGCCGTGAACGACGACCGTCTCGACGTCTTCGAACTCTTCGGCTGCCGCATCCAGGAGCGTCCTGGTCAGCTCCTCGCGTTCCTCGCCGTCGATATCGGCGATCTGTGCTTCGACGTCGTCGCGGACCTCCTCGAGAACCTCGCGTCGGGCTTCGAGCCGTTCCTGTTTCGCTTCCAGTTTCGCGCTCGAAAGCCGCTGTTCGCGCTCCTGATCGATCGCTCGTTCGACCTCGCGTTCGGCCTCCTCTCGGATGTCCTCGGCGTCACGCTCGGCTTCGGAGACGATCTCCTCGGCGCGCTCTTTGCCCTCCGTGCGAATCTCCTCTGCACGCGCGCGGGCTTCATCTCGGATGTCCTCTACGACCGTATCAAGGCTCATTGTTTGGAAAAATTGAGTCGGTTTAGACGACGAAGACGACGACCAGCGCCAGGATAACGAGCGTCTCCGGCAGCACCGTCATAATGAGGCCGCGGCCGAAGAGTTCCTCGTTCTCCGCGATGGCGCCCATCGCCGCAGCGCCGATACCACGCTCGGCGATTCCTGCGCCGAGCGCCGCGAGGCCGACCGCGAGCGCCGCAGCGCCGGATGCCGAGAGGGCGGGGCCGGATTCGCCTGCCGTTTGAAGTACCGGTGCAACACTACCAAGAATCGCAGCAAGTTCCATCATGTTTTATTAATCCTCTGTGGGGTTGACTCGCTTCCGAACAGGCGGATATGTTCCCACTAGCTTCATAAAGCTTCCCAAACACCGCGAAGAAACGCTCGTTCCCCTGTATGTGAATACCCACCACTACTGTGGCCTGCGGACGCTGTGACCACAAAAGAACTGTCCGGATAATTATACAAATCGCCTCGGCGGCGCGAAACCGAGCTCAGTCCTCGGTCGTGTAGTTCCGCTCGTAGCCGAACGGCGAGTAGGACTTGCCGCCGCCCTCGTAGAACTTCCCGAAGAACTCCACGTACTCGAGACGAACCCCCTGCAGGCCGGCACTCGTGATACCGAGTGCGAGCACGAGCAGGTGGCCGATGACGAGCACGAGAATCCCGCCGAGCGCGGCCGCGATGCCGCCGTGCAGCAGGCCGGGCGACATGATTTCGACGACCTCGTGGCCGTGATACATCACGCCGGTCTCTTTGGGCATCCCGCCGACGCCGTAGTGCCACGCCTCAACCGTCTCGCCACCCTCGTGTTCCTCGGTGACGTAGACGCCGAAGAACAGGAGGTTGACCACGAAGGCCATCCCTGCCTTGGCGAGCAGCACTGCAGCCAGCCGGGTGTACGAGAGCACGTTCACGAGGACGTTGAGGAACTCGACGCCCTCGATGGGTTCACCGACGATGAGCAACACGAGCCCGACGAAGAATATCGCGAGCCCAGCGAAGCCGACGATTTCGGGGAGGCCGGTGAAGCCGAGCGCGAACGGATGGCCGGCGAAGACTCCCTCCTCGGCACCGACGAGCAGGTCAGGTGCGGCGCCGGCCGGCGGCGCATCGGCGAAGATCCACGCCCACAGGCCGAACATCATCATCAGCCACGATCCACTCTCCATCACGGCGTCGCCGAGGCCGTGTGAGAGGTTCTCGTAGAAGTCGAATATCCAGCCGACGGCCAGATGGGCGACGCCGACGAGCAGGCTCACGACGAGCCAGCCGATTGCGTAATCGGCGTGTTCAGGAGTCAGCCCCTTATGAATCGGTGGCGAGCCGTCCCAGACGATCTCACCGAGCTGGTGCAGGCCGAAGAACTCGCCGTACAACACACCGAAGATTGCCGTGAAGATACCGGCGAAGATGCCGACACCACCCAGCGACCGGATCGCGTCCGATTCGAAGCGGCTCATCAACAGGTAGCCCAGGCCGATGTACAGCAGTCCGTAGCCCAGGTCACCGATCATGAAGCCGAAGAACAGCGGGAACGTCAGGAACAGGACGAACGTCGGGTCGATCTCCGTGTACTTCGGTCGGTTGATGACCTCGACGAGCGTCTCGAACGGTTTGACGACGTCCGAATTGTCCTGAACGACCGGCGGTTCGCCACCGCTCATGGCGGTTCCGCCGTCGGCAGCGACTGTTTCGCCGGAGCTGTCCGAGCCGCCAACGCCCTCGCGGTCGTGGGGATGGCCGTGCTCGTCGTAATCGGCACGCTCCAGCTCTTCGACCTCGACGTGGTCGGCGACCGTCGACTGTAGCCCTTCGAGCAAGTCCGCGTATCGCTCGGTCGGGATCCAGCCCTCGGCGACGAAGGCGTTCTCCGTCGTTGCGAACGTCAGCGGCGCTTCACCCTTCTGTACCTCGATCGAGAGCTTCTCCTCGGCCGCAAGCAGGAAGCTGGCGACCTCGTGTTTCAGGTCTTCGAGCTCGCTTTCGACGGTTTCGAGTTCCAACTCGACCTGCTGGCGGCGGTGTTCGAGGTCGTCGATGTACGACTCCGGGCTCGTCGCCTCGTCGCTGCCACCGAGGTCGGGAACCTCGTACCGGGTGAACGCCGCGCCCACGAGGGCGTCCTCGATGTCGACGCTGGGGTAGATGAAGAGGGCGACGTAGCCGCTCTCCTCGATGAGCTCGTACGCCTCGACCGCCTCGGTGCTCTCGACGGCGTCACGAACCGCGTCCGTGTCGCCTTCGCCGACCGCGGTGGCCAGCGAATCGTAGCCGGAGAGCAGATCCAGGTCGATGCCGAGCTCCGCGAAGGGACGAGCCGTCTCGATTTTCTCGTCGATGTCGCGGAGTTCGTCCTCCAGCTCCGAGCGCTCGTCGTCGAGTTCGTTGACCCGCTGTCGGGTCTCCTCGAGCTCCGCGTCGAGCGCTTCGTCCTCGATGATGCGCTGTCGCCCGGCGTCCTCTTCGGTGACGTCGAGCGTACTCTGGAGTGCACGGATGGTGACGAGCTTCTGTGCGGCGTCTTCCGCGCCGTCGACGGGGTCGCCGGGTTCGAACCCGTCCCAGGTGCCGTCGTACTCGGTGACGTGCAGCAGGTTCAGGTCGTGGACGGCCTCGATGGTGTCGTCCATCACGCGCTTGGATCCCGTTACCGAGACCCGGCTCATCCGCTTAGGTCTGAGCATCTACCGCCTCCGTGAACAGCTCGACCGCGTGTTCGACCACCTCGTCGCGCTGTGCGTCCGCGCGGGCTTCGAGCGCCTCGCGCTCTTCGACGCCTTCGGCGAGGATCGCTTCGCGCTCGGCTTCGATCCCCTCGCGCGCTTCCTCGAGGCGTTCGTCTTTCAGCTCCTGGGCCTCCTGGCGGGCGTCCTCGCGAGTGCGCTCGGCCTCTTCGCGTGCCTCGGCGATGCGCTCTTCGCGTTCTTCCTCCGCCTCGGCGACGATCTCGTCAGCCTCACGCTCGGCCTCTTTGATTCGGTCAAGAACCTCTGGCCTGGCCATAATTATATCATCAGGTGGTTCGGAAAGGGCCTATTTGGTAGTTGCGAAACGGCTCTCGCCCCGACTGCCCGAATCAAGGGAGTTATGGCCGAACCGTCCCAACGGACGCCCAATGGGAGTCCTCGAAGACAAAGCACGCGCGCGACTCTTCTACAAGTACCTCTCGAAGGTGTACGACACCATCAACCCCTTCATCTGGAACGAAGAGATGCGCGATGAGGCCCTGGACTGGTTCGGCATCGAGGATGACGACCGCGTTCTCGACGTCGGCTGTGGCACCGGCTTCGCGACCGAAGGCCTGCTCCAGCACACCAACGACGTCTGGGGGCTCGACCAGTCGGCCCACCAACTGGAGAAGGCATTCGAGAAGTTCGGCAAACGCGGGAACGTCACGTTCACGCGCGGTGACGCCGAGCGACTGCCGTTCGACGACGACAGCTTCGATGCCTACTGGTCGTCCGGCTCTATCGAGTACTGGCCGAACCCGGTCGCCGCCCTCGAGGAGGCTCGCCGCGTCACGAAACCCGGCTGTCCCGTCCTCGTCGTCGGGCCGGATTATCCGAGTTCCTCGGTGTTCCAGCGGCTCGCCGACGCTATCATGCTGTTCTACGACGAAGACGAGGCCGACCGGATGTTCGCCGAAGCGGGCTTCGAGGAGTTCGAACACCACATCCAACAGCGAGCACCCGGAACGCCGCGCGCGATTACGACCATCGCTTACGTCCCCGAGGACGACACCGAAGAGCCGACCGATGTCGACGCCGTCGAGGCGGCCTGAACGGCTGTTTCGAGAACTGCGATTCGCTGCCCATCCGCATAGAGGCTGATTTCGACTGATTTCCCGACCGACAGCGACGGCTCGTTCGTCCCTGCGAGCGTGAAGCCGGCGGTCTCGCCCGCCCGCCACTCGCCTGCCGTCGCGCTGTTGAACGCCCCCGTCGGGCCACTCTCGAAGCCACGAGCCGCGAAGAACGGTACCGGCGGCTGTTCCTCAAGTGGCTCCTCGTCCACGCGGACGCGAACACGAAGCGACTCCGTCGCTAGAGGGTCGCCACCGAGATGCGTCACCCGAATCTCGCCCGCCGAATCGGCTTCGGCGTCGAAGGCGGCCGTCGGCGGCGGTTCGGGTGGGTCGACCACCACTGCTGCGCCGAGTGCGGAGGCCGCGACGACGGTTATCGCAGTCAGCAAGACGACGCCGATGACAGGGGCGACGGCACGGCCGGACATACCGCCGGTGCCCCCGTCATCATATAAAAGAGGTCGCTATTCGAGGTTCGTCTGAATCGTCACCGTCCGACCGTTATGCGTCACGTTCACCGCCACGGTGCCACGGGGAGCGACCGTCCAGAGTTCTCGGCCCCCTGTCGAGCCGATACGGTCGTTGTTCACTGTCACACGGGCGTCGAGGCGCTCGCCCGTCGTGTCGTCGATGGTCGAGATTCCGAGCGGCCCGCCGGCCCGAGTCGTGTTCAAACGGAGCGTGAGGTCGCCCTCCGTGGTTTCGATAGTGGTTGTGGGGACGCGCCCGACGTTCTTTCGCTGAACTTCCCTGAGGATGTTCCCCGACCCGCCGTCGAGGTGGGCTTCCAGTTGTCCATGCGGATGTGCGACGATGAATCGGTAGACACGAACCTGTGAGGTGCCGATTGCGGTCGCGGAGATGCCATCGTCGTTATCGATTACCCACGGATACAGCTCCTCGATGCGGTCGAGTGCCCGCAACGGACTACTGTTGTAGCGGTCTCCGATATTGACGGTCTTGGCCGACGGGTTGTGGGCTTCCCTGACGTACGTCGGCTCAACACCACTCCGCTCCACGGTAACGAGGACGAGTGCGTCACCGCTCGATTCGACGTGGACGCGAACCGTCCGTTCGCCGTCGAGTGCCGCGCCGATGTCGTTTCGAACGGGGGAGTCGAGCCGGGCAAGCCGAACCTGGTCGGTGGAAAGCCGGGCTGCCGTCTCATCCATCCCGAGGTTGCTCGCCCTGGTTTCGAGTTGCTCGACGGCGTCCGAAAGCGTCGTCGCCTTCTGGCTCACGACAGACAGCGTCCGGAGGAGTTCCCGTTCGCTGATCTCGCCGAGCCGATAGCGCTCGATAGCCCGTTGTTCGGTCGATTCGAAGCGGTCAACCCGTTCTGCGTACTTGCGAGCGCTTTCGTTGACCATCGCGCGGCGCTCGGCGTCGGTTTGGGCGTCCCGATACGCCCGTTGGGTGGACACCCGTAGATACGTGAGCTGCACCTCGCCAGCGTTCGCGCTGACCGCGCCAGCGACATCGATAGAGATGTTCTGCTGGCCTGACCGGTCGATTCCACCTTCCGGTGGTGCGAGATATTCGGAGGTGTTCTCATCCGAGACGACCGTCAGCCCCTGCTCCTGGGTGGCCATCTCACCCTCCTGGGTCGTTGCCCCGGCGGGGAGGCCGGCGAAGGAGGCGACACAGAGGAGGAAGGCGACTGCAACGACGCGGGAACCGTCCATGACAGGGCTGTCGACGCCCGATACCAAAAAGCCGACCGTCTCCGTCACGCCGAAAATACGCGCTGTAAATCGCTCGAAACGCTTTATCGGCGCTGGAGACGTTTTATCGCGTGATAGAAAGCGTTTTCCGCAACGGGCGTGCATGGGGCTGCATGCGGCGTCGGGTCTCTGCCCTGCTGTGTGTCCTCCTCGTCTCTACGCTCGTCGTTGGTGTCGTGCCAGCGAGCGCACAGTCAGACACTGAAGAGACCCGACTCGAAATCCAGCTCGAGAACGACGGCGACGCCCGCTGGACGATCGTCGCCACCGTGCCGCTGGAGAACCAATCCGATGTCGATAACTTCCGGTCGTTCGCCGAGGCGTTCGAGAACGGCGAGCGTGACTTCCAGCTCGGCGTTGACGTCTTCGAACGGGCGGCCACGGAAGCGTCGGCTGCAAGCGGCCGCGAGATGAACATCCAATCGACGAGCAGAGATAGCGCCATCGTCAACGAAACCGAAGCGGATGAGAACGTGTCCCGTCACGGCGAACTCAGCGTCTCGTTCACGTGGACATCGTTCGCACGACAGGACGAGAACGGCACGCTGTACGTTGACGACGCGTTCAACACGACTGACGGGACGTGGCTGCCCGGACTCGAAGAGGGCCAGACCCTCATCATCCGGTCGCCCCCTGGATATGGTGGCCCGTCCACGTCGCCCATCGGTGCTGACGGTGGCGACCTCCGATGGGAGGGCCCACAGACGTTCGAGCCTGGCTACTTCGAGATCGTCTATCCACAGCTTGCTCCCAGCGAGGAGAGCGGCATCTCGACGGTGCTGCTCGCGGGTGCGGTGTTGCTTAGTGCGGCGGCGCTCGCTCTCGGACTGTACCTGCTCTGGCGGCGTAGTGGCGGCGTCGAGCCCTCGCCGGCCGGCCCCCCGGCCGAGGGCGAGGCTGCCGACGACGCGGCTTCGAACGGCGGTACCGACGCCGAATCGACGACATCCGGTGGGGAGTCACCGGACGCATCCGGGGCGGAACCGGACGCCGGGGCCGCCGAACCCGCACCAGACCCCGAACTCCTCTCCGACGAGGAACGCGTCGAGTATCTGCTCGAACAGAACGGCGGACGGATGAAGCAGGCGAACATCGTCAAAGAGACCGGCTGGTCGAACGCGAAAGTCTCCCAGCTTCTCTCCTCGATGGCCGATGAGGGGCGCGTCGATAAACTGCGAATCGGCCGGGAGAACCTCATCAGCCTGCCTGGAGAGAGCGTCGGTGACCTCGGCGAGGACGCCGAGGAGTAGCGACAACGGTATTTTCGTTTCCTGCCTGACAGTGGCTACATCGGCAAGTTTCGGCGCAAATGGCTGTACGATTCGGAAACGTTTAACCACGGACAGTCGTCATTACCAGTGACTAGCCGCTATGAAAATACTCGTCACCGTAAAAGAGGTGGCAGCGGTCGAAGACGAGTTCCAGATCTCGGGACTCGACATCGACGACGCCTCTCTTGAATACGACCTCAACGAGTGGGACGACTACGCCGTTGAGGAAGCCGTACAGATCAGCGAGGAGAACGACGACGTGGAGGTCGTCACGGTCACCATCGGGCCCGAGCGCTCCGAGGAGACCATCCGGATGGCCTTGGCAAAAGGCGCCGACCGCGCGATTCGCGTGTGGGACGACGCCCTCGAGAGTGCTCAGTTCCTCGACGTCGACACGAAAGCCGAACTGCTCGCCGCCGTCGCCGAAGAGGAAGCCCCCGACTTCATCCTCTCGGGCGTCCAGGCCGGCGACGACGCCAACGGCGCGACGGGTGTCGCGCTTGCCGAACGCCTCGGCTTCGAGTGGGCAGCCGTCGTCAACAAACTCGACCTCGATGCTGACGCCGGCATCGCGAACATCCGCCGCGAACTCGAAGGCGGTGTCGAGGAGCTGACCGACGTCGATCTCCCCGCCGTCTTGACCATCCAGACCGGTATCAACGAGCCGCGCTACGCGAGCCTCCGTGGCATCCGCCAGGCCCAGCGCAAGCCGCTCGACGTGAACAGCCTCGACGAAATCGGCCTTGACGACAGCGTCGTCGAAACGCCGGTCGAGCGCACGGACATGTACGAGCCAGAAACCGAAAGCGAGGCCACGCTCTGGGAAGGCAGCGCGGGCGACACCGCAAAAGAGCTGGCTTCGTTCCTCCGTGACAAGGGGGTGGTCGAAGGATGAGTGTGCTTGCCGTCGCCGAACACCGACGTGGTGACCTCCGCGACGTCTCCTTCGAGCTCATCAGTGCCGGCCGCGAACTGGCTGACGAACTCGGCGGCGAACTTAACCTCGTCGTCATCGGCGGCGATGTCGATGGCTTCGCCGACGATCTGAACCGCGACGGCGTCGACACCATCTACACCGTCGATGAGGGCGAGGAGTTCAACCACGGCGTCTACACGCAGACCGTCGAGCAGCTCCACGCTGAACTCGACCCGACGGCGCTTCTGATGCCGAACTCGGTCAACGGCCTCGACTACGCGCCGGCCATCACCGAGAGCCTCGATATCCCGCTCGTCACCGACACCATCGCCCTCGAGGGCGGCCAGCCCGTCGAGGTCACCCGCGAACAGTACGGTGGCAAGGTCGAGACGACGTACGACATCGATGCCGACCAGTACGCAGTCACCATCCGCTCGGCCGAGTGGCCGACCGCCGAATCCAGCGGTGATGCCGCAATCGAAGCCCTCGATGCGGATATCGACGAGGACGCCCTCGGCACGACCGTCAACGGCTTCGAAGAAGTCGGCGGCGGCGATGTCGACATCACCGAGGCGAACGTGCTCGTCTCCATCGGCCGCGGTATCGAGGAGGAGGAGAACCTCCCGCTCGTCGAGGCGCTTGCCGATACGCTCGATGCGACACTTTCGTCCTCGCGTCCCATCGTCGACAACGGCTGGCTGCCGAAGAACCGTCAGGTCGGTCAGTCCGGGAAGGTCGTCACGCCCGACGTCTACATCGCCATCGGCATCTCCGGCGCTGTCCAGCACGTCGCTGGCATGAAGGGCGCTGAAACGATCATCGCGATCAACAAAGACCCCAACGCGCCCATCTACGACCTCGCCGACTACGGTATCGTCGATGACCTCTTCGATGTCGTCCCCGAACTCATCGAGGAGTTCGGCGGCGAAGCGCCCGATATATAATTCGGGCCGCACATCTTTCGGCAGACATCGTCGGTATCCGTCACGTACTTCCGGCGACCGAACCTACCTCTTTTATGGAGTATCTGGAGCGTCGGCGGGCGCTGGTCGAGTCGCGGCTGGAGGCCGTTCTCGACGACACGGAGCCCGACGCGATGACGGAGCGTCTGGAACACGTTTCGCTCTCCGGCGGCAAGCGCGTCCGGCCGATGGTCGCGCTACTCGCCTTCGAGGCTGCGGGCGGAGAGCTTGCCGGCGACGACGGCCGCGGTTCCGAGGCCTCCCGGAATGCCGTCGATTTCGCGGTCGGTATCGAACTCGTTCACAACGCCTCGCTGGTCGTCGACGACATCATCGACCGCTCGGAGCTCCGCCGCGGCGTCGACAGCGCGTGGGCGGCGTTCGGCCACGGATCGGCCATCGTCGCCAGCGACGGTCTGTTGGGCGAGGCGTTCGCGCTCTTTTCGGCCGACGAACGCGCGATGCGAGTCGTCGCCGAAGCGATGGTCGAACTCGGTGAGGGCGAGGCGACCGAACTCGTCGCACAGCCGGCGACCGAACAGGAGTACATGGAGCTTGCCCGTCGGAAGACGGGGGCGCTGTTCCGGGCGGCGGCGGAACTGGGCGCCATCGCCGCCGACGCCGACGCTTACACGGTCGAAGCGTTCGGCCAGTACGCCGAGGAGGTCGGCGTTGCCTTCCAGATTCGGGACGACGTGCTCGACGCGACCGCCGATTCGGCGGCACTCGGCAAGCCGACGGGCCAAGACGCCGAGATGGAACGGCCCTCGCTGGTGCAGATAACCGAGATGACACCCGAGGAGGCGAACGCCCGTGCACGGGAGGAGTCGGATGCGGCTCTTGCAGCGCTTGAAGCCGCCGATGTCACGGATACGGAGGCCGTCGGCTATCTGAAAGACCTCGCGGAGTTCGTCGTCGTCCGCGAGCGCTGACGGGGCGAATATAAACGTGTTTACCCGCGGGCCTCGGAACCTCGCGCATGATAGTTCCGGGTTCCGCCTCACAGGATATCGCGGCGGCGCTTGCGGCCGAACTCGGCGAACCGCTCGCACCCGCGGAGTACGAACGGTTCGCCGACGGCGAACAGCTCGCTCGCGTGCCCGAGACCGCCGACCGTGCGGTCGTCGTCGCTTCGACCGTCACCGATGCAGCCCACGTCGAGTTGCTCCAGTTGCAGGACGCCGCCGCCCAGCAGGCCGACGAGGTCGTAACCGTGCTGCCGTACATGGGCTATGCCCGACAGGACGAGGCGTTCGAACCCGGCGAACCGGTTTCCGCGCGTGCGATGGCTCGGGCGATCTCGACCGGTACCGACCGCGTCGTCACCGTCAACCCCCACGAAGCCGCCGTCTGCGATTTCTTCGACGTGCCCTGCGCGGCTGTCGACGCTGCGGGGCGTCTCGCCGACCCCCTTCCCGACCTCTCGGAGCCGCTTTTCCTGGCACCCGACGCAGGCGCTATCGACCATGCCGAGGCGGTTCGGAACGAATACGGCGAGGGTGAGACGGACTTCTTCGAGAAACACCGCGTTTCCGACACCGAGGTCGAGATCAAGCCCAGCGACGCGGCGACGGCGGGTCGCGATGTCGTGTTGGTCGACGACATCATCGCGACGGGGTCGACGATGAGCACCGCCATCGAACAGCTCGTCGAGCCGGCGCGGGTCTTCGTCACCTGCGTTCACCCGATGCTCGCCGCCAGCGCCCGGACGAAACTCGCGAACGCTGGCGTGGACGCGGTGTATGGTACGGATACGATAGAACGGTCGGTGTCTGCCGTGAGTGCAGCCCCAGCTATCGCCGACGAGCTGTGAACTACCCCACCCTACCGCTCGCCTGACGGCTCGCGCTTGAGGGTGGGGCTTCCTGTTTCCACGACGCGCTTTGCAGACACAGGTGTATCCACAGGGAGCGCAGTCTCC
>NZ_JBLGBY010000033.1:0-24166 GCF_047616845.1 Natronomonas sp.
CTGACGGGCAAATACGAGCGTGAGGAGGGACTCACCGGCGAATCCCGGGCGGCCGAATCGAGCCGGTTCGAGGAGGCGTATCTCACGCCGGAGAACTTCGACGTCCACGACGTGCTCGATGCGGTCGCGAAAGAGGTCGATGCCACGCCGGCGCAGACCGCCCTCGCGTGGCTTTTGCACCGTGACGGCGTCACTGCGCCCATCGTCGGCGCCCGGACAGTCACGCAACTGGAGGAGAACCTCGCGGCGGCCGAAGTCGACCTCTCCGAGGAGCAGCTCGAACGGCTTTCCGCGGCCAAAGGCGGCCCCTACGCCGGGCTGTAGAACGAACCGAACGGTCTTGGCCAAGCGGGCCGACGGAGGCGTATGGCACCGGCGTTCGATTCTTTCGACCACGAAGCGTACATGGAAGCCGCGTTCGACCTCGCACGCGAGGCCGCCGACCGCGGCGACCGACCGTTCGGCTCCGTGCTAGTACACGACGAGGAGATTATCATGCGAGAGTCGAACCGCGTCGTCACAGAAGACGACGTGCGGCGGCATCCGGAGCTACACATCGCCCACCGAGCGTGCCGGGAACTCGACCCTGAAACGCGACCGGAGACAGTGATGTGTACGAGCACGGAGCCGTGTCCGATGTGTTCGGGTGGGATGCGGTATGCGGAACTCGGGCGTGTCGTCTACAGCGTCGGCTCGGACGAGATCGTCGAGTTTGCTGGCGGCGAAATCCCGGTTCGGTCGGCCGACATCCTCGACGGCATCACGGAGGTCGTCGGCCCGGTTGCAAACGAGGCCGGCCGCGCGATTCACGAAGCCTTCTGGTAGCCAGCTGGAGTTCCGTCACTGCCGCCGCCCCGAAGATTATGCGACGGCGGGCCGAACGGTCGGCCGTGTCAGAGTCGACCGCGTACGATCTGGGCTTTCGCTCGCTGACCGAGGAGGTGACCGACCGCCGACTCCCGGTGGAGGGGACGATACCGGAGTGGCTCTCGGGGGCGCTCATCCGGAACGGCCCCGGGCAGTTCGACATCGGCGGCGAACGGGTCACCCACTGGTTCGACGGCCTCGCGATGCTGCGCCGCTACGGATTCGAGGACGGCGAGGTGTACTACACGAACCGGTTTCTCCGGAGCGAGGCGAAGGCGGCCGCCGACGAGGGGCGCGTCACAGGCGAGTTCGCGACCGACGACGGCCTCATCGCGAAGGCGAAGCGGTGGCTTCGGAATTCCGGGCCCCCGAAACCGACGGATAACGCTAACGTCCACGTCGCACGCATCGGCGACGAGTACGTCGCACTGACCGAAGCACCGCGGTGGCGAACCTTCGACCCCGTCACGCTGGAGACCGGCCCGGAGTTCGACTGGAACGACGACCTCACCGAACACATGACGGCCGCCCATCTCTCGGTCGACCCCGGCGGCGAGACGTTCGGCTTCGGCCTCCAGTTCGGTCGCTCGCCGACGTATCACCTCTATCGCGTGCCGCCCGGAAGCAGCGAACGCGAGCGGATCGCCTCGGTATCCGCAGAAGGGCCGGGGTATATCCACGATATCGCAGTAACACGGAACTACCTCGTCCTCGTGGAGACGCCGCTGACCATCGGGATTCTCCAGGCGCTGTTGCCGTGGAACGAGGGCTTGCTCGACGCGTTCACCTACGATGAGACGCGCGAGAGCCGATTCATCATCGTCGACCGCGAGAGCGGTGACCTCGTCGCGGAACCGACCACGGCGCCGTTTTTCACCTTCCATCACATCAACGCCTACGAGGACGGAACGTCGCTCGTCGTCGATCTGGTGACGTTCGAGGACGAGGCAATTCTGGACGCGATGACGTTCGACGCGCTGGAATCCGGCGAGTACACCGTGGCTTCGGACGGCCGCTACGACCGGTTCCGCATCGACCCGACGACGAACCGCATCGACCGTGACCGACGCTACGCTGGCGGCCTCGAGTTGCCAACGGTTCCCCGGGCAGTACGGGGCCGACGGCACCGCTACGCCTACGCGCAGGCAACCGACCGGGCGGGCGCGAACGGCCTCGTGAAAATCGACGCCGACCGCGGTACCGCTGCAGAGTGGTGGGGTGAGTCGATGTACGTCGAAGAGCTGCGGATGATACACCGGCCCGATGGAGACACCGAGGACGACGGCGTCATTATCGCGCCGGCGCTGGATGCGGCGGCCGAACGGTCGGTGTTGCTCGTCTTCGACGCGGCGACGCTGGACGTGCTCGCCCGCGCACCGCTGCCGCACGCGCTCCCGTTCGGCTTCCACGGGCGGTTCTTCCCCGAAATTCCGGCACGGCTAGCCTAATCACAGCGTCAGCGCCATCTCCAGGTCGTGGCCGAAGTCGTTGACGACCGCGAATCCGACGTCGTTGTAGAGATTGACCGCCGGGCGGTTCTCGCGCTCGACGAGGAGCCAGACGTGGGAGATGCCGTGGCGCTTGCCGTAGCCGAGCGTCGCTTCGAGCAGATGCGTTCCGATGCCGGCGCCGTGATATGCCTGATGGAGGAAGATAGCCAGTTCGTGTCTGCCGGGGTCGTCCTCGATGAGGACAGCCTGGCCGATCGGCTGGTCGCCGTGCCATGCGAGAACGCAGTAGTCCTCGAGGATGCGGTCGAGCCACTCCCGGATTTGAGACGCCTCGGTCGGTGGAATGCCGAGCGACCGATGCCGCGGGTCGAAATCGAGATACATCTCGACGAGCGCCTCGTACTCATCGCCGATTGGCCCGTTCCCGTAGGGATGGATATCGATTGCCCGCCCGTCACCATCCTCGAAGCGGAGGGGCGGGTGTTTCAGTCCCCAGCGGTGCCCGAGTTTCGGGAAGTGGCCTTTATACATCCATGCGGGCGATTCCGCCGCCTATCACCTAAACGTATCCGCTGGACTGTGGGGGGTCAACCGAACACAGGGTTTACGACCTTGAATCTCGAATCCCCGCCTATGCCCGAGGTAGAAGTGTCGCTCCCGGATCGAATCGACAGCGAAATCAACCGGCTCATCCAGCAGGGTGAGTTCCTGAACCGCGAGCAGGCCGTCGAGGAACTCCTCTCGATGGGCGTGTCAGCGTACGCGCCAACCGAGGAGACCGAACAGGAGGAAGACCTGTTCACCCAGATGACCGAAGACCAACAAGACCCCGCCGCCCGCCAGGACGACACGGACGAACGCACCTTCTAACGCCGACGCCTATTCGGTATCGGCGGAAAGCGGCGTTCCGCCCCGATAGACGTACTGCATCGGGAGCCCCTGATCGTCCAGCGGCGGGTCTTGGGGAAGCGACCGAAGCGTTCCATCGCCAGGACGGACGGTCAGCGCCAGCGCGACGGCGTCGAGAACGGCCGGAATCGGCACTTCGTACCCCTCGGTCGCCTCGGCGACGGACTGCACTATCGGCGGGGCGTCACGATTGAACTCCGCCAGCGTCCGCATCCGCTCTGCGTAGCCGCCGGCGATGTCGGGGCGGTGGGACATCGGCTCCCCGCCGAACGCGCGATAGCAGAGTTCGGGATGGGCTTCGACGAACATCGGCTGGGCCTCGTCGATGGTGGTGATAAACTCGTCCATCGCAGCGACGAGGTGGGCGCGGTCGAAGGCCGCCTGCGGGAGGTCAGCACCGGTCTTGCGCTCGTGGACGCGCGCGGCCGTTCTGTATCGCTGTTTTCGCGCGGCCTCACGCACGGGCGCTGGAACGATAGCGTCGCTCCGGGCTCCGAGGGCGGCGCGAGCGGCCTGCTCGTTCGGGCGCGGCGCCGTCGACGACTCCAGCCCGATTGGCACGTCGACCGCGATTGTGTCGGCGGTCTCCTCATAGCGCGTCCATAGCTCGCCGACACCATCGACGACGGCCGCGTGGTCGTACTCCGCGTCGGTGTAGGCGACGGCAAGCCAGACGCCGTCCCGAGCGACGCTGCCGACGTAATAGTCGCTCACGACCAGTGCTTCGAGCGCTGCTACGTATGTGTGTCGCCGCTGTCAGACGCACGGCTTGCGACTGTCTGCTGTCCCGCTCAGTCGTGGGGGTGGAACCGCCGAACCGCCCGCTCGACGGCCTCCGAATCACCGAGGAACGTGACGCTATCGCCGTATTCGAGCGCGTCATCGGCGCTCGGAACGTGCGTCTCTCCATCGCGACCGATGGCCGCGACGATACAGCCGTCCGGAATCCGGGCGTTGACCGCCTCGATGGTCTGGCCGGCCAACTCCTCGGCTGTCACCTCGATCTCCTGGACATCGTGGCCTTCCTCGACATCCGTCATCCAGTGGGATAGCGCCGGCCGTTCGATCTCGTTGTCGATTGCCATCGCCGTCGCGGTGGAGGCGTCGATGGCAGTCACGTTGAGCGAGTCGAACGCGGCGACGTTCTCGGGGTGGTTGACCCGCGAGAAGAGCGCTTCGACGTCGAACTTCGAGGCCGCAAGCTGACAGATGAAGAGGTTCTGTTCGTCGTCGTTCGTGGCGGCGACGACGATCTTCGCCTCCTCGATGCCCGCGTCCGTGAGGACGTCCGCCTCCGTTCCGTCACCGGGATGAACGGTGAATCCCGATTCCCGCAGTTGTCGTGTCTGTTCGTCGTCGGCCTCGACGATGACGACGAACTCGCCTCTGTTCTCCAGTCGTGTGGCGAGCGCCCGGCCGACCCGGCCGCCGCCGACGATGAGTGTGCGCATCCGTGTTACTCCGAGTGTATCTCCGATCTGCCGCGCCAGTCCGCCTTCGAGAACGACCGTCGTGAAGATGACGACGAACACAGAGCCTGCGAGCAGTTGGGCGGCCGCCGGTTCACCGGCCGTCGATAGCTCGATGGCGAAAAGCGTCGCCACGCTGGCTGGCACGATACCGCGTGGGGCGACCGCGCTCATGAAGACGCGCTCCGAACGCGTGAACTCGCCGAGGTTGTACGTCGAGAGCCAGACGACGAGCGGCCGGATGACGAAGATGATGGCGACGACCAGCGCGACAGCGCCGAACCCGAGGGCGGCTATCGTCCGGAGGTCGATGAGCGCCGCAAGCGAGATGAAGACGAACGAGAGGACGATGAGCGTCGTATCGCGGCCGAACTGCGCCATCGTCTCGTGGTGGGGCAAATCGAGGTTCCCGAGGACGAGGCCGGCCGTCGCGGCGGCGGCGATGCCGGCCTCGGCAGCGACGGCCTCCGCCAGCGCGAAGGAGCCCACCGCCGCAGATAACACCAGAAATCGCGAGGCCTGCGGCGCATCGCCGGCCGTGATTTCGTAGTTCAACAGCACGTAGACCAAGACGACGGCCAACAGCCCGGCGCCGACGCCGATGCCGAACCGCTGGAGGAAGACGAACGCGCTCGTGGCGCCGCTCCCGCCGCCCAACACCAGCACCTCGTAGATAACGACCGCCGCCAGCGCCGCGGTGACGTCATTGATGAGGCCCTCGCTCTCGAGGGCCGCGGCGACGTGGTCGCGAACCCGAACCACTTCCAGCACCGGCGTGATGACGGTCGGCCCCGTCGCGATGAGGAGCGCGCCGACGAGGAGCGCGAGCGGCCAGTCAGCATCGAAGGCCATACGAACGACGACTGCGGTGCCGACGAGTGTTACCACAGCGCCGACTGTGACGAGCCGTAACGTCGCCATCGACGCCATCCGGAGTCTGTCGACCTGCAGGTGGAAGGCGCCATCGAAGACGATGATAGCGACCGAGAGCCCGACGATGGCGCTGAGACCGGCCCCGAACGTCTCCAGGGTGACGTAGCCCAGTCCGAACTCCCCGAGCGCCAAGCCGATGAAGATGAGAAAGAGCACGCTCGGCACCCGAAGGCGGCGTGCGAGCAACTGTGCGCCAATACCGAGCACGAGGATACCGGCGATTATCGGGAGGGAACCAGTCACCACGCCACATTATGTTGGTGCCACAGCAGTTAAGTCCCGGCGTCGGAGATGTCAGTGCTTCCCTTGCTGCTCTTTGGCCATATCCAGCGAGAAGACGAAGCCGTAATACGCAACGACGCCGGACAGCATGAACAGGTAGTACGCCCACTGCGGGCCGTCAACGAGGTTGAAGAGGACGGTCACGATGGTCACCCACGCGAGCGCGAACACGAGATCGGTGACCATCCCACCGCGGTGTTCCTGCATGTACTCGCCGATGCGCTCGAAGACGTTTCCATCCGATGCCATACACCCTCTGGGGACACCACCGGCTAAAAGCTCACGGGCTGAAGAACAGTGGTCGGACGACGAACCGCGCGACGACCGGGAGTATGCGGCTCAGAACAGCGCTTCGCTCTCGTCGAGCACTGTGGCGGGCCCGCCGACCTCCCAGACGCGCGTCGGAATGCCGAGGGCTGCGATGGCGCTTTCGACGTGGTCGACGTATTCCTCGGTCGTGTTGACGTAGACGGACGCACCCGTGTCCGTCGAGAAATACACGGGAACGCCCTCCTCGCGGAGGTCGCGAACCGTCTGGAACACTTCGAGCGTTTCCGGCTCCCAGTACACCCAGCCCGCGGGGCCAGTCATCGTCGTCGCCGCAAGCGACAGCGAGTCGTGTTCGGCCAGCTCGAAGGCGTCCTCGAAGTCGGCCTCGCGGAGCGCGTGGCGCATCTCCGAAATCTGGCCGTGGATATGGGCCATCCGCGCTTCGAACATGTGGCTGTCGGCGGCCTCCTTGTGGGCCTCCTCGGTGTGTTTGAACGCCGGAATCTCGGCGGCGACGATGCGGAGGTCGTCTTCGAGGTCGGTTTCGATGCGCTCAGAGCGACAGTCGACATCGTCCAACCCGGTATGCAGATGCGAGAACGCGCCCGTGACGGCGCGGGCGGCCGACGACGACCCGCGGCGGGCGACCGTCGACATCTCCGGCCGCGTCATATCGAGGCCGGCAGCCGTACACAGCGCGACAGCGGCCGCCGCAAAGCCGGATGAGGAGGAGCCGAAGCCGATATTCGTCGGGAAGTCGTTCTCTGATTCGAAGCGGACGCGGTGGTCGAAGCCTGCCAGCTCCCGGACGTGGTCGACGACGCTTTTCACGCGCTCGGCGCCGCGACCGTCGACCTCCTCGCCGTCGATGACGTAGACGTCGGCCTCGCGGTCGGGGGCGAACTCGGCGGTCGTCTTCGAATGACTCGGCGCGGTGCAAACTGAGATGGAGTCGTGGTACGGGAGGCGGAGCTCCTCATCGCGCATCCCGTGGTACTTCACGAGCCCCTGAATCGGGTGGGCCTTGGCGGTCGCCTTCATACCCCTTCCGGCGTGTGTGAGCCGCTTAAGCGGTTCGGAGCAGCGACAGGGGGTGTCAGACGCCTGACCGACTGGACTTTTTATACTATGTCGGCGAAGGTGACAGTCCCAGACAATGTCGAACCGGGACTCGACCGAGACTGACGCCCATGATGCAGCCGACGTGCCCATCGAAGTGAGCCTCGACGCAGAGGACGAAGGCCCGCCCGTCGAGTCGAACACGCGCATCGACATCCTCGTCGAAACGGAGACGTATCCGACCGCGAGACTCGACGACGGCCGCTACGTCGCGTGGTGGTTCACCGCTGACGCTCCGGAGCCCGACGACCCAGCAGCGAGCGAATGGGTCACGGCGCCGACGCGCTTTCTCGCTGCCGGCACGCTCCACGAACTGTGGGAGAACCCTAGAGCACTCGATTCACTGGCCGCACAAGGGTAACTCAAGCACACGAGAAGCCGCCGTCGACGACGAGCGCCTGCCCGGTTATCCAGTCGGCCTCATCGCTCGCGAGGAACAACATCGCGTTGGCGATATCCTCGGGTTCGCCGAGGCGACGCAGCGGGTACTGTTCCGCCATCCGCTCTTTGACCCCCTCCCAGCGCGCTTCATCCATATCCCGTCGCGGCATCGGCGTGTCAGTTACGCCCGGACAGACGGCGTTCGCCCGGATGCCGTGCGGGCCGAGTTCGGCCGCTATCGTCCGGGTGAAGTTCACGATGGCACCCTTGCTGAGCGAGTACGCGGAGAGTTGCGGCGATCCGATAACGCCAGCAAGCGAGGCCGTGTTGACGATAGCGCCTGACCCCTGTTCTTTGAGATGCGGAATGGCCGCGTCACAGCCGTTCCAAACGCCTTTGACGTTGATGTCGATGACGCGGTCGCGTTCCGCCGTGCCGATATCCTCCATGTCGGCGCGTTCGTGGCTGACGCCAGCGTTGTTCAGTAGGATGTCGAGGCCGTACTCCTCGACGGTGGCATCGATAGCGGCGCTGAACGCATCGGCATCTCGGACGTCCAGTTCGTGTGCCGTCGCGTCCGCCCCGTCCGACGCGACGTGCTCTGCCGTCTCTCGTGCGGACTCGAAGTCGATGTCGGCGGCGACGATAGTCGCCCCCTCTTCCGCAAAGCGTTCGGCTGCGGCCCGGCCCAATCCGGAGCCAGCGCCCGTGATGAAGACAGTCTCGTTTTCGACACGCATACGCAAGGCTGGCGCAGCGATAGCGTAAAAACCCAGGCCGCGAGACGGAACCACGGCTGGGGCGTGTGAAAACGGAATGAATGGGTGGACGCCGGGGGTTGCCTGGCCCGCTCAGCACGGGGAGTCCCGCGTGCCTCCTCCACCCCGCAACCCTGCGGGCGACAGCTGTCCACGGGCCCGCTGCTCACTTCCGTGCCTGACGGATTACCCGTGGTTAACTGCGCCCGAACGTCCCTGCAGACGCCGGACGGCAGACCGCTGCCCTCGCAGGACGAGGCTTCGACGTTGGCTTACGGGGCCCGCACTGGTTAGGCCAGACGCACCCCGGATTCGGTTCCCGCTAAAGACCATAGCGCGGGTACTGAGCGGGGCCTAACCGCCCAACCTGAGTCCATTCTACGGTAGACGACTGGCACTTAAGGGTCTTTCGCCTCACTGACCGGTCGCCGTCCGTCGGTTTTACGATGCCGAAGCAGGCGCTCACGGGCTGTGAAAACGGAGAAAACTGCGGGGGTGTTATGTCTGTTTCTACTCCTCGGCGACGGGGCCGTCCGCAACGTCGATGCCGCCGGTGAGCGTGCGGTGCGGGTAGGGGATGTCGATGCCCTCCTCGTCGAACCGCTGTTTGACGTTCGTGACGTACTCGCCGCGAACTTTCACGAAGTCCGCACGCGAGGGGTTCGAAATCCAAATGCGAGACTGGAGGCCGACCGAGGAATCGCCGAGTTCCGTCAGCCGGACGGACGGTTCAGGGTCGTCCATGATGCCGTCGTGGGCTTCGGCCTCTTCGATGATGATGTCGGTGGCTGTCTCGACATCATCGTCGTAGCCGATGCCGAAGACGAACTTCAGACGGAGTTTGTTGGCATCGACGGGGTTCTTCACGACGTTGTCCGTCAACTGGGAGTTCGGCACGGTGAGCAGTTCATTGTCGAACGTGCGCACGCGGGAGACGCGGAGGCTGATGTCCTCGATGACACCAGAGTTGTCGTCGAACTCGATCCAGTCACCGATCCTGAACGGTTTCTCGACGAATATGAAGACGCCGGCGACGAAGTTCTTCAGGACGTCCTGCATCGCGAACCCGATTGCGAGCGTCGCCGCGGCGGCGATAGTCGCAAGCGACGTGAGAATGTTGCCTCGGCCGGCAGCGCCGAACGCGGCGCCGACCGCGACGAAGATGATGATGAAGAACAGCACCTTGTTGATGGGCTTTTTCGCGTGGGTGTCGAGCCCGCGGCGGTTCATCGCGCGGTCGGCGATGGGCAACACGAACGCTCGCCCGAGGATGTAGACGACGACGAACGCGATGAGCCCGAGTGCGGCGTAGCCGAGGGGGTCGGCGTACGCCGGTGGGATGCCGAAGGAGTTGTTGAGGAACTCACCAACGAAGTTGGCCTGGGCCGGAATCATCGATGGAACACTGCCGTATGCCCACGCGTTTCGATGAGTTCAGCGCTGACCCGGTCTGCGAGGTCTTTCGCCAGTTCTTCGGTCGTCGTTCCACCCCGAGCGGCCCGGAGGAACTTCACTTTCACCAGGTCGCGGTCACGGAGCTGGTCAGAGAGTTCGTCGACAACCGGTTCGAGGCCGGATTTCCCGACCCAGACGGTCACGTCGACGTTGTGTGCCCGCTCCCGCAAATCCTGTTCCGACATACCCATTCGTTCAACGTCCTGCGTTAAAAGAGTAGCACACCGCGGCCAGCGGTTCCGCCGCCCTCAGTACGGATACCGCTCCTGTGCTCCGCAGTCGCAGGTGATGACGACGTGGCCATCCTGCGTTCGGACGCGGGCGTTCCGCCCCGGAATCAGGTACGCATCACAGGCGTCGCAGGTGAACCGCTTGAACTGCGTCGGCAGCGAGAGGCGGTTTCGCTCTGCGACCCGCCGGGCCCGGCGCACGTACCGCTTCGCCAGGGCGTCCTTGCCCTCACGGGCGGCCGCCCGCGCCAGTTCGTGCAGCCGTTCGATGCGTTCCTCGGCGACGCTCACGGTGGCCGTTTTCTCCGCTTGCGTTTAGGCGTTCTGTAACGAGAAGCGACGAGCACCGAGTAGAAACCGTTTAGTGTCCGACCCGTCCACACACGAACGGGAACCGCACGACCGCAAATCTGACTCGCCGGCCGCTTGGTCGGCTTGGGATTGCGGTAGTGTTGGCGTAACGCCACAGGCTGGCGGTTTCGCCGCCAGCTCATCCGTCGGTCTCGTTCCGCGAGCCCGACCGCGCCACGAACTACGAGCGGTCTGTGCTGTTCCACTTTCAGAACAATGGCACGAATGCATTCACGCCGTCGAGGGTCGTCCGGTTCGGACCGCCCCGCGGCAGACGAACCGCCGGAGTGGAGTGACGTAGACGAGGACGCCATCGAGGAGCGCGTCGTCGAGCTGGCCGAAGCGGGGCACGACCCCAGCCAGATCGGCCTGAAGCTCCGCGACGAGGGCGTCCAGGGCACCCCGGTGCCGGACATCAAACTCGCGACCGGCAAGAAGGTGACCGAGATTCTCGAAGAGAACGACGCAGAGCCCGACTTCCCGGAAGACCTCCGGAACCTCATGGAGCGGGCCATCCGTCTCCGCGACCACATGGGCGAGAACCCCGGCGACGCCCAGAACAAGCGGGCGCTCCAGAACACGGAGTCGAAGATTCGCCGCCTCGTCGACTACTACCGCGGCGACAAACTCGACGAGACGTTCACCTACGAATACGACGAAGCACGAGAGCTACTGGAGTAACCTCACATGTCCGCTGCCGGCCGTTCAGAGGACGCCCCCGACCGCGTTGCTGCGGCGCTGCGCGACGCCGAGTTCGTTCGGCTCGTCGCGACTGCCGATGGCGACGCCCTAGCAGCCACGGGGCTGCTCGCGCGGGCGCTTGATGCCACCGAGGTGCCCTACCAGGCCAGCCTCGCAGCCATCCCTGAACCGCCGGCGACCGACGCCGATTGCACGGTCGCAATCGGCCACAACGGAGCCAGCGATGTCGTGCTCCGAGAGACGCCGCTTTCGGTTGCCGCCGCCGACGTGGCGCGTACCCTTGCGCCCGACGCTGTCGACCCCGAACTCGCACTCGCGGGGGCGGTGTCGGCCGGCGCCGAACCGTCCGGCGCGCTGCTCGAAGCGGCCGACCTACAGCGACGACCCGGCGTCGCCATCCCGACCGACGACCGAATCGACGGGCTCGCCGGCTCGACGCTCGTTCACGCGAGCTTCTCGGGCGATGGTGAGGCTGTCGAGGCGGCACTCGACGGTATTGATGGCGACCACGCGCTCGCGTCGTTTGTCGCGCTCTCGGCAGTGCAGGACGCACCGCCGCGGGCCGCGACGGCCGTCGAACGGGCGCTGTCGCCCTACGACTGTGACCGCTTCGAGACGCTCGGCGGCTTCGCCGACGTGCTCGATGCGGTCGCCGAAGACCGACCCGGGACGGGCATCGCGCTCGCGCTCGGGCACGGCGTCGAGACGGCTGCGCTGGAGACGTGGCGAGCCCACGGCCAGCGCGCCCACACGGCGCTGCGGTCGGCTGACACCAGCCGCTACAACGGGCTCTACGTGGCACGCACCGACGGAGGCGAGCAGTCCGGCGGGCACCCGAACGCGCCGCTGGGCACCGTTGCTCGGCTCCTCTTTACGTACCGCTCGCCCGAACCGGTCGCACTCGTCGTGTCGGACGGCCAGGCGGCTATCGTCGCCGAGGAATCGGTCGACGCTGCCGACGCCCTTCGGGAGGCGGCAGCCGGATTGAACGGCCGAGCGACAGCCCGCGACGGGCGCGGCCGAGCAACGTTCGATGGGTCGGCGACGGACTACGTCGCGGCCTTCAGGGGGGCAGTATGAAGCGCACAACGATTCGGACGACGCACGAGCGGCCCGAACTCGTCGCAGCGGCGCTTGCCCCCGACAACACCGAGGAGATGACGACGCGCGTCGAAGCGCACGAGAACTCGGTCGTGACGACAATCGAGCGTGAGACGACCGGCGGACTCCGGACGACAGCGGACGACTACGTGACGAATCTCACAGTCGCACAGCAGATACTCGACACCACAACCCAATCATGAGCGAACGATCCGTATCCAAGCAGAAACAGGAGAAGCGATGGTACACCGTGATGGCCCCCGAGATGTTCGACCGGGCCGAACTCGGCGAGACACCCGCGGACGAACCCGACCAGGTTTACGACCGCACCATCCAAACGACCCTCGGTGAGTTGGAAAACGACCCGAGCGAGAACAACACGAAGCTGACGTTCCAGATCAATGACGTCGGCAGTGACGCTGCCTACACCGAGTTCGTCCAGCACGAACTCACCCGTGACTACCTGCGCAGCCTCACCCGACGCGGCACGTCGAAGATCGACGCCTTCGTCACCGTGCTGACGACGGACGATTACCGCGTCCAGGTGCAGCCCGTCGCGTACACGACGAAATCGGCCGACCACAGCCAGGAGCGGGCCATCCGCAAGCTGATGGTCGACCTCGTCGAGGAGGCCGCAGAAGAGCGCACCTTCGAAGGGCTCGTCGAGAGCATCGTCGAAGGGCGCCTCTCGTCGGCCATCTACAACGAGGCCAAGACCATCTACCCGCTTCGCCGCGTCGAAGTGCAGAAGACGCGCGTCGAAGCCCACCCCGAAGAGGTCGCCGCCGAAGAGGCGGCCAGCGTCAACGTCGACGAAGAGGACGTCGACGTCGAAGACGCCGACTAACCGCGTTCGACTTTCTCGTTTTATTCAGCCGATGAGCGACAGCGCCATCGAACGAGCCGCAAACGCGGCTACTCGACGACCTCAATAACGCCGACCATGCCCGCCGATTCATGCGGGATACAGAAGTAGTCGTGCGTGCCGACCGTCTCGAAGGTGTGTTCGAACGTGGTGCCGGGCGAGAGCGTCCCGTCGCCGTCGTCTTCCCACCCCTCACGGGCGGCGGCCGTCTCCTCGAAGCCGCCGCTGGCGAAGAACGCAGCCCCCTCGGGAAGCGACGCATCGTAGGCCGTAACGGTGTGACCGCGAGAGCCGTTGTTTCCCCAGACAACGGTGTCGCCGACGGCGACCTCGAGCGTGTCGGGCTGGAAGGCGTTGGCCGACATGCCGATGTCGTACTCGTCTTCACGGAGGCCGCTCGCGAGACAGCCGCCGAGCGACGCCGAGAGCGTCGCGCCCGCGGTCGCGATGAACGCCCGTCTGTCCATGCGCGTTCCTCAGGACTGGGCGGTCATAGGCGCCTCGGTTCCGGGTCGAAGCGAACGTACTAAGGCAGCCGTGGTCGACCGACAGGACAGAGATGCAGCCGCGCTTCCTCGGGCAACTCGGGCTGGCCGACAGCGTGACGGTCGCGAACGCGGCGCTCGGCTTCGTCGCGGCTGCCGTCGCCATGACCGACCCGAGCCTCAGCGCGCGCCTCGTTCTTTTGGCTGCCATCGCGGATGGCCTCGATGGCGTCATCGCTCGGACGCGGGGGGGCACGCCAGTCGGCGACTACCTCGACTCGCTCGCGGACGTAGCGTCGTTCGGTGTCGCGCCCGCGGTCTTCATCTACGCCGTCGCCCGCCAAGGGTTCGCGGGCCAGTTATCCACCGTCGAGAGCGTGGCGCTGTTCCTCGTGCCTGCCCTGTTCGTTTCGATGGCCGTGGTTCGACTCGGGTTCTACATGCTCCATGACCGCAAGACGCCGGAGACGGACGGCGTCCAGTCGACGCTTGCGGCGACCATCCTCGCCGTCTCGTATCTGGCCGGCATTACGAACCCGGTCGTACTGCTCGGTGCGACGGCGCTTCTGACCTACCTGATGATCGCGTCCATCACGTATCCCGAACTGTACGCGCGTGATGCGCTGATTCTCGGCGGCTTGCAGGCGCTTGCGGTGCTTTTCCCGACAGCCGTCAACCGGGTGTTCCCACGCTCGCTTCTGCTTTTCGCCGTCGCGTATCTCGTCCTCGCGCCGTTCATCTACTGGCGAGAGACCTGACAGAGGCGGTGCACACTGGCGGGGCATCCGCGAGAGCGGCACCTCCGCGCCGTGGAAATCTTCGAGGCGAAGGGAAACGCTCTTGCCACGTACATCCGGATACCCCTACATGAGCAACGGGGACGATGAGAACGCGGACGCCCCCGAGGACGCCGCCGACGAGGAGGCGCCCGCGGACGCCGAGGAAGTGCCCGAGGAGGAAACACCGGCCGCCGACGCCGACGAAACGGAGACGACGGACGCTGAGGACGCGGAATCCGAAGCATCCGAGCCCGAAGAAGCGGAGACGACCGAACTCAGCACCGAAACGCTGGAATCGCGGCTCGACGACGCCGAGGCCGCACTCGAGGAAGCGGAGACGGAAGCCGACCTCGACGAGATGGACGCCGACCTCGAGGCCATCGCCGCGGACGTCGAAGCGGCCGACCTCCCGGAACCGGAAGACGAAGAGGAGGAAGCCCCCGCGGAGGCGCTCGAATCCCGCACCGAGGAGCTCCGTGGGTCGCTCGAAGAAGCGCGCGGCCCCTACGCCGAGGACGTGACCGAAGCGGTCGATGAGGCCGCGACCGCGGTTCGTGATACCCGCTGGACGGAAGCCGGCGAGCCTGACGCGCGCGCGGCCATCGAGACGTTCCTCGAGACCGCCAACGAGGAACTCGGCACGAGCATCTCGGTGGCCGGCGACAAACTCGATGATTTCGCTGCGGCGCTCGAATCCGCCAGCGAAGCCGTCACGGACGCCGACCTCGACCCCGACGCGGACGATGAAACCATCGCGTCCCTACTCGAAATCGCCGGCACGCTCGATGCAGACATCGATGCGGCCGAGGAATGGGACGACCTCACCGTCGTCGAACAGCTCCGTGCCAGGGGCTTCTACGACCGGATGACCTCGGAGAACCGCAAGGACTTCCCGCCGGAGCTGACGGTCGTCCGCGTGGCCGAAGCCGAGAACGATCCCGAGCGCATCCTTATGGCCCTGGAGAAGCTGGAATCCGACTTCATGCAGGAGAACTGCATCGACGCGCTCCGGCGCCTCGGTTCCGAGGAGGCCTTCGAGGCCATGCACGAGCGCGCCCAGAAACGCAAACAGCCGCCCATCGAAGTGCTCGGGAAAATCGGCGACGAGCGTGCCGTCGACACCCTCGCCGAGTTCGTCGACAGCGGGAACCCGCCGCTGCAGAAGGTGACGCTCCGCGCGCTCGGCGAAATCGGAAGCGAGGACGCGACGCAGGCCGTTGCCAACGCGCTGGCCGACGAACAGACCGGTGTCCGCTCACAGGCCGCGCGCGCACTCGGCCTCATCGGCGACACCCGCGCCATCAACCCCCTCGCGGACGCGCTCGGCGACGAAAGCGAAGACGACGCCGTCCGTGCCTCCGCGGCATGGGCGCTCGTCCAGATTGGCACCGAGCGCGCGCTCGAGGCCGCCGCCGCGTACGACGACGACCGCGTCTACACGGTGCAGGTCGAAGCCGAGAAAGCCAGCGACGCGACCGCTATCTAGCCCGACACTTTTTGTACCGGAACGGGGCCAACCCGGCGCGTGTTGCCCCGCCGAACCGCTCTGGCGTTCGCCCTCGTCGTCCTCTTCGTGTGCAGCGCCGCCGCTGGCAGCAGCGCCGCGGCAGCCACGGCACAGCCCACGCCTGCCGATAACGCCACGCTCGTCGAGGCGTATCCGAACCCCGTCGAGCGCGGTGATACCGGCGAGTTCGTTGCCACCGAATTCGCCACCCCGACGAACACGACTGGCTGGGTGCTCACCGATGGACGGACGGCCGTGCCTCTACCGAACCGGACGTTCGATGGCACCGTGGCGTTCGCGAAAACACCAGAGACTGCCCAGAAACACACCGACCATCCCGTCATCGAAATCGAAGGGGGACTCCGGCTTGCCAACGACGGTGAGCGGCTCGAACTTCGAAACGGGTCAAGAACGGTCGACATCGCTCGCTACCGTACCGCCCCGGAGTCGCGAATCCGAAACCTGACCGCCGAAGCGTGGCGCCCGGTCGGCGCGACGAATCTCCGCCCCGCGAACACGAGCGGCGGGAACGCGACCGTCTTCGTCCTTCCGGACGCGGACGACAAAACCACAGAAACGCTGCGAGAAGCCGACGACCGACTGTTCCTCGCGGGCTATACGCTCACCTCGGAGCGCGTAACCGACGCCCTGGTGGAGGCCCACGAGAACGGCGCGGATGTGCGCGTGTTGCTCGACGGGAACCCCGTGGGCGGCGTGACAAAGCGTCAAGCGCGGCAGCTCGACCGATTGATAGCCGCCGGTATCGCTGTCCGACTGCTCGATGGGCCGCATACCCGATACCGCTATCATCATCCGAAATACGCGGTCGTCGACGGGAAGGCACTCGTCCTGACGGAGAATTTCAAGCCCGCCGGAACGGGCGGGATGTCGAGCCGAGGATGGGGCGTCGTTCTGGAGGACGTGGGCGCCGCCGATGCGCTCGCGAAACTGCATACGGATGATTGGGAGTGGCGTGCGGCGACGCCGTGGGAGCAGTACCGAGCGGGGCGGACGTTCAGCACCGACGACCCCGCGTTGGGGTCATTCGAGACACGCCACCAGCCGAAACGCGTCGCCGTCGACTCTGCGACGGTGCTCGTCTCCCCCGACAACGCCGGTGATGCACTCGTCTCACGACTCGATGGGGCCGAACGCAGAGTGCTCGTCCAGCAGGTCGAAATCAGCAGCCGTGACAGCCGTCTCCTGCGGGCGGTGCTCCGTGCCGCCGACCGGGGCGTGGAGGTCAAGATACATCTCTCGGATGCGTGGTACGTCGCAGAGGACAACGCCGCACTCGTCGCCTGGCTGAACCAACGCGCGGAATCGGAAGGCTGGAACCTCGAAGCCCGCGTCGACACCGCTGACGGATACGAGAAGATTCACACGAAGGGCGTCGTCATCGACGAGACAGCCATCGTCGGCAGCCTCAACTGGGCGAACGCAGCGACAGAGCACAACCGCGAAGTCCTCATCGCACTCGAAAGCGACGCCGCCGCCGACTACTACGCCGGCGTGTTCACGGCCGACTGGTCGGACGGCGGACAGCGCCCGATTCCGGCCGGTGTGCTCGGCGCCGTCGCGGTAGCCGGCGCTGGCGCGTTGTTGGCCGCAAAACGAGTCGAGTTCGTCGGTCGTGACGGGGTGGTGACCGACTGGCAGTGGTGAGTCGTTACGAGTCGTCGCCGTGCAGCAGCGTGCTCCGGAGGGCTTCGTCGATCTCCGCGTCGGCCATCTTCTCGACGAGGGCGTCGAGAACCGGTTCGCGCATCCCGGAGACGAATTTGATGGAGCCGACGACGAGGTGACCACCACCGGAGACGCCGGCGCCTTCGACCTCCTCCTGGAGTTCGGTCACCATGTTCGGGATGTCGAGTCGAACACCGTCCGACCGGAGGACAGCGAAGTCCGGGCCGTAGCCGATGGTGATGACGGGGTCGCCCGTCTCGGTTACCTTCCGGTCGTGGAGTTCGCCGGTCGTCTTTCCGGGCGCCGGGTACGTAAAGCGGCGGGCGTGATTCTCGACATCGAGTCGGTAGAGGTGGGCACCGTTGTCGAGCTGCTCGTGTTCGACGTGCGGTTCGGCGTCGTCGAGCTGTTCTTCGACGTCACGCCGGGCGCGCGAGGAGAGGAACTCGACGATTTCCTCGTGGCGCTTTCGGTCGTCGCAGTCGAGGTTGAGCACGTCGTTGATGAGGTTGCGACCCGACTGGTATCGGAGCCAGTGGGCGCCGTAGTCGAGAGCCTCGCCGATGTCACGGAGGTCGTCCTCGGTGTAGCCCGCTTCCTCGGCGAGGGCAAGATAGTCGTCCATCGCGTCGGCCTTCGAGCGGTCGGAGAGGCCGGCGACGGCCGGGACGTGTTCGAGTTGGTCGGTGATCGAGGGGTCAATCATCCGCGCGAGCTCGACACACATCATGCCCGTCGTGATGCGGTAGTCCTCGTCGTGGAGGTAGGGATTAACGTGGCCTTCGACAAGGGGAGCGACCGCCTCAGGGTCGGGATGGTGGTGGTCGACGACGAGGATGGGGATGTCGTACTGGTCGAGGGCGCGGTAGGCTGGCGTATCCTCCTCGGTCGAGCCGTTGTCGACCATGAACAGAAGCGGGAGGCGCTGGCCGTGCCGTTCCTCGTCTTCGAGCGCGAAATTGAGGTCACGCGTCACGTCCTCCATCTCGTAGAACGGCGCCTTCGATGGGAGCCGCTTGAACAGGTGGCGGGGCGCGTCGGGGTCTTCGTGCACCTCTTCGATGAAGCTCTCCAGGGCCAGTTGCACCGGCACCGAGGCACACATACCGTCACCGTCGGCGTGGTGGCGGAGTCGAATCGGGCGCGATTCGAGGACGGCTTCCCGGAGCTGGCGGGCGGTGTCGGCGAGGTCGTCGCGGAGCTTCTCGAAGGCCGGCCACTCGATAAGCGGGTCGGGGGTGGCGGGCGCGGCGCGCTCTTCGAGTGCCGCGTCGATGTGCTCTCTGACCTCGCTTTCGGCTTCACCGCGGAGAATCGCGAGATTATCGACCTCGATTTGCAGGGCGTCTTCGCGGCGCTCGACCGTTCCGGTCATGCGGACGGTATCGTCGAGGTCGGCGTCGGGATACGCCCGGACGCCGGCTTCCTTGAACGCCGCACAGGGGACGACACCGGAGCCGTCGCGAACCGAGAAGATGGTCGGCCCAGCGGTCTGTTTGATCTGGACGATGTCGCCCTCGAGGTGGACGGTGTCACCGATGCGGTCAGCGAGATCGCCGACGCCGACGGTCTCACCGTGCATGACGTCGACGACTTCGACATCGTCGATATCGACATCGACTTCTTCGAAGCCGAGGTCACCGTTCTCGCGAATCTCGACGAGTTCGACGGTGAAGGAGTCACCGACGGCGTATTCGTTCTGGATGTTCGATTCGTGGACGAGACCGGAAACGTGGTCGGAGAGGTCGACGAAGACGCCGTACTCGACGACCCCGTTGACGGTCGCCAGATACCGGTCACCTTCCTCGACATCGTCGAGGGTACAACCGGCTGACAGGTCGTGGACGACCCCCTCTGGGGGCCTGTTGCCGGCGTCGCCGGCAGCGGATGGAGTCATTGTTGAACTGTCGGGTTCGACACGCTTTAAGGGTGTTGTTGTCCGTTTCCAGCGTCTCGAAACGGGATAACGCAGTCCGGAAACCTTAGTTGTCGGGCGACCCGAGTTTCGGATATGGGACTGCTCGGGTCGCTGTGGAAACCGTCGCTCTTCCGGTCAAGTGAGATCCTTGGCATCGCGAAGGACGCCATCGATTTCGCCCTGGAAGCCTCCGAGGATACGCACCCGAACGAGTACATGGGCCAACTCCGCGGCGAGGACGCACGCAAACTCGGCCTCGATCGCGACGGGACGGTCATCACGGACGTACTCATCGCGCCCGGGACGAAATCCAACCCAGTCAGCGCCGAGTTCAATCCGACCTACATGCCGAACGACCTGAAGGGCGTCGGCTCCATCCACTCGCATCCGAACGGGGTGTTGCGCCCGAGCGACGCCGACCTCGCCACCTTCGGCAGAGGGAAGATACACATCATCATCGGCGCGCCGTACGGCCCGAACGACTGGCAGGCCTTCGACAGAAGCGGCGAGCCGACCGATCTCGACGTCATCGACGTCGAGTTGCCGGACGACCAGTTCTTCGACTTCACGCAGGAAGACATCGACCGGGAGTTGCGGTGAGATGAAACGCGTCGTCGCACAGGGCACGTTCGACCTGCTCCATCCGGGCCATCTGCACTACCTCGAAACGGCCAAATCGATGGGTGGCGAACTCCACGTCATCATCGCCCGCAGCGAGAACGTCACCCACAAGGAGAAACCGGTCATCTCCGACCGCCAGCGCCGCGATATGGTGGCCGCCCTCGACCCCGTCGACGAGGCGCGACTCGGCCACATCGGGGATTTCTTCGTGCCGATTCGGGACATCGACCCCGACATCATCGTGCTCGGCCACGACCAACACCACGACGAGGAGACGCTCGCGGCGATGCTCGAAGAGGAAGGCATTGATTGTGCGGTCGCCCGAGCGTCCGCCCGCGAACCCGAGTACGACGGCGAGGTGCTGTCGACCGGCCGGATCATCGACCGCGTCTGTGACCGCCGCTGTTAGTTACGTCACTGCGTCGTAGACGACTGCCAAGTCATCGAGAGAGCGGTCGACGCTCAATGTCTCGCGCCGGGCGAGACAGGTCGCCGAGAGCGCATCGTTCGCATCGAGGGCCTGCTCGATAGCGGTTCGGAAGCCGTCGATATCGCCGGGCTGGTAGTGATACCCCGTCTCGTCGTCGGTAACCGTCTCCGAGAGCGCACCGCTGTCGACGGCGACGACCGGCGTGCCGCACGCGATGGCTTCCAGCGCGACGAGGCCCTGTGTTTCGACGGGGCTCGGGAACGCAAAGACGTCCAGTGCCGTGTAGAACGTCGCCAGCTCCTCACGGTCGAGGAAGCCGAGGAACGTGACGTTCTCGCGGGGCGCGGCGCGGCGCTCGAGTGCCTCGCGTGCCGGGCCATCGCCGGCGATGACGACCTCGAAGTCGGCGTCGACCGTCGCCGCGAGAATGTCGTCGAGCCGCTTTTCGTAGCCGTGCCGTCCCGTATAGCCCACGAGCGGGCCGTCGGGCAGGTCGTGGCGGTCACGGAACGCGGCGGTGGCGGACTCGTCGGCGGGAGCGAATCGTTCGGTATCGACGCCGTTCGAGACGACGTGCGTCGGCGTCCCGGCCGTCCGAACGCGCTCGGCCGCCGTCTCCGACGGTACCACGATGGCATCAGCCTCGCCGAAGAACCACCGTTCGTAGCGGTCAGCGACGCTTCGAATCGCATCCGCGAAGATGTCACTCAGATATGTCGCGTACTCGCGGGCGGGCGTGTGGTAGGAAACGACGAACGGGAGGTCACGCCGGGTCGCGAGGCGCTTGCCGGCCAGTCCAAGGGTGAACGGCGTGTGGGCGTGAACGACGTCGATGGAGTCGTCTGTGACCGCATCTGGGACGGTCGGAAGGCCGAATCGGAATCCCGAATAGAAGGGAAACGGGAGGCTGTTGACCGGATACTCCTCCGGGCCGGCCTCGTAGCCATCGTCATCGGGGTAGACGACTGGCATCCGACCGCCGCGCTCCGCCCAGCGGTCACGCCACGTCCGAACCGTGTAGGTCACGCCGTTAACAGTCGGGAGATAGGTGTCGGTGAATGCCGCGACCGTCTGCATGGACGGGGCTTCACTCACCGGGGTTTAATCGGTTGCGGGTTCGCGGTCGGCCGCGATGCGGCGCGCGGTCGCGTAGGCATCCCGAAGCTCCTCGCCAACGCGGTCGAGGCCGTGTTCCTGGGCTGTCTTTCGGGCATTCTCACCCAGGCGAGCACGGAGGTCGGGACGCTCCGCAAGCCGTTCGAGCGCCTCGCGGAACTCCGGCAGTGTCTCGCATTTCAGACAGTCCTCACCGTCGGTGTAGAACTCCTCGAAAACGGGAATATCGCGCATCACGACCGCCTTTCCGCAGGTCATCGCTTCGAGGACGGCGATGCCCTGCGTCTCGTTTTTCGTCGGGAACAGGAACACGTCGCCCGCACCGTAGGCGCCGCGGATGTCGTCGACCCACCCAGTGAACGTGACGTTGGATGGGGGATTTCGCACCCACTTCCGCACCGCCTTCGAGGCGAGCGGGCCGGTGTCGTAGGGGCCGAACCAGGCGAACTCGTGGTCGGTTCGTTCAGCGAGCCGGCAGAACGCCGTCAACCCCTTCCGCTCGAAGACGTTCCCGACCGCGAACACGACCATCCCGTCGAGGTCGAAGCGCTCTCGGTATTCCTCGCGGAACGTCTCGGAGCCGGCCAGCGACTCGATATCAACGCCGTTCGTAATCGGGCGAATATGGGCGTCGACGTCTCTTGCTTCCAGTCGCTCCTTCGCGTAGGTGCTGGGGCAGAGCACGAGGTCGGCCTGTGAGTAGAACCACTGCAGATACCGACCGAATGCGGGCGTGACCGCCGTCGAGCCGCGGAAGCTCTCCGCGAAATCCTCGCCGACGGTGTGGGCATGGAGAACGAGCGGAATCTCGTGTCTTCGGGCGTGTCGCGCGACGGCGACGCTCCCCGGGCCGACGAGATTGCAGTGAGCCAGGTCATAGGGTTCGAACAGTGAATCACCGACGGCGCGCTTTGCGGCTGCCTTCGGCAGCGTGCCGCCGTTCCACGGCGCGGTCACGAGCTCGATATCGGTGTCGGCCAGTGCCTTCCGCTGATTGCGTGTCGAGGTGCCGATGCCGCTCCGGCGGAGCTGTCGTTCCAGTTCCAGGTAGTTCAGGACGCGCACTCGCCTCTTGGTCGCGCCGTGTCGCACTTATATGTAGCTGGTCGAGGGGTCAGGGCGTGCCTGTATCGAAGCGTCCTTTGTGGGCGATTCCGTATCGGGGCACATGTCGACAGTCCGCGGCCCGCGGTTCGCACGGGAGCATCCCCGAGTTCTGACGGCTGTCCTGACCACCGTCGGCTACGTGGCCGTCATCGGGACGCTCTACGGCAACGTCGGCCTGTATCCCAATATCGGTGAATCGACCGTCGACGTGCTCGCGGCCGTAATCGCCGTCATCAACACGGCCACCGTCGGCTGTCTCGTCGCCGGCTGGTACTGGATTCGCAACGGCGAAGTGCGCAAACACCGCATGGCGATGCTTTCGGCGTTCACACTCATCCTCGTCTTCCTCGTCATCTACCTGCTGAAGACGGGCGGAGGCGGCCGGAAAGAGATCGTTGACGGGGCACCACTCCGGAGCCTCTATCTCGGGATGCTTGCGATTCACATCTTCCTATCGGTGGTCGCAGTGCCGTTCGTCATCTACGCCGTCACGCTCGGGCTGACCCACACGCCGGCGGAACTGAAGCGCACGCCACACGCCAAAATCGGCCGTATCGCGGTCTCGACGTGGCTCGTCAGCCTCGTCCTCGGCGTCGTTGCCTACCTAATGCTCGCGTTGTTCTACGGGCCGGAACAGATCGAGTTCGTCAGAGGGATGGCGTAGCGCCGGGCGGATGCGATACGCCGATACGGCAGCGTCAGCAACAAGAGATCGATGGACAAGTCGGCCCTCCGAGAGTGCGTCTGGAATCGCCTCGAAGACGACGGACTGGCTCGGTTTCCGTTTCCGCCGCACGGTCGGATTTCGAACTTCAAGAACGCGGCAGCGGCCGCCGAACGCGCGCTTGAGCTGCCCGAACTGGCCGACGCCGACGCGGTGAAGGCGAATCCGGATTCGCCACAGCTTCCGCTGCGGCGCGGACTCTTGACGCAGGGGACGACCGTCTACATGGCCGTCCCGCGCCTGCGCGACGAGCGGTGTTTCGTGGCGCTTGCGCCTGCCGAGCTCGACGACCTCGACGCCGCCCCGACCGTCTCACACATGGACGAATACGGCCGACAGGTGCGTCCCGAAGCCCTGCCGGAGCTCGATGCCATCGTCGTCGGTAGCGTCGCTGTCACCGAATCGGGGAGCCGAGTCGGCAAGGGCGAGGGGTTCAGCGACCTCGAATACGCCATCCTGCGAGAGCGAGGCCTGGTCGGCGACGAGACGACCGTCGTGACGACCATCCACGAGGTTCAGCTCATCGAGGAGGAAGTCGAGACGGCCCGTTACGACGTACCGATTGATGTCATCTGCACGCCGAAGCGAACCATCCGGACGGATGCGGGCGAAAAGCCCGACGGAATCTTCTGGGCGTCGTTGAGTGAGGA
>NZ_JBLGBY010000034.1:0-23291 GCF_047616845.1 Natronomonas sp.
ATAACGACTAATCGAGGCCGGTTCATTACCAGTACAATCATTGGAACAAGAATATGGGTTTTCCGCTGAGTATGTGATCTGTATCAGCCGATTCAACTATTTCAGGTAGCATCCGCGAGGGAGCGCAGCGACCGAGCGGTTCTCGGCGACGAGCGAAGCGAGGCGTGAGCGAAGCGAACGCCTCGAAAAGTCGAACGGCGAGCGGAGCGAGCCGTGAGACAAGTGAGTCGCCGTAGCGAGCGCCGACCAGCGAGGAACCTCCGGTTCCTCGGGCCGTGCGAACGGGCGGCTCCGCCGCCCGTGAGCAGATAATGCGGCCCGAAGGGCCGCGACGGGAGGAGCGGGTTGCGGGCACCGCCCGCAACCGAATGGTCGTGGCGGCCTGCAGCCGCCACGCAGCGCGCGTATTTTCCCCACGTTTTTGCCGCGGGCGGCGGCCACAGGCCGCCGCCGGATGCCGTGGTCGTTCGAAAGGCGCTTTGCGCCGTTCGTGATGACGAGCGAGCGGAGCGCTCTCGGATCACGGCGAAGCCGCCACGCGTGAGGCGTGTTCGCCGACGGCGAACCGCCGGAGCGTGCAAAAAGTGGGATTACAACTCTTCGCTACTCTCGAGTGGCCCCTCCAGTCGCCCCTCGACGTCCGCTTCCAGTTTGTACCGCTGCACTTTCCGCGTGCCGCTGCGGGGCAGTTCGTCAACGAAGAATATCCGACGCGGGTGGGCGTAGGTCGGAACGGCCTCGAGGGCGAATTTCCGGAGTTCCCGCTCGGTCGGGGCCGTCTCGACACCCGGCTCCAGAACGGCGTATGCGACCGGCGCCTCGCCCTTGATTTCGTGTGGGGCGCCGACGACCGCGGCGGCCTGCACGTCGGGATGCTCGAACAGCTCGTCCTCGACTTCGGCGGGGTAGACGTTCTCGCCGCCGACGATGAGCATGTCGTCGGCGCGGTCGACCATCCACAGGAACCGGTCTGCGTCCACGCGGGCGATGTCGTCGGTGTAGAACCATCCCTCGCTGTCAAAAACGGCATCGGTCTTCTCGGGCAATCCGTGATACCCCTCGAACACCTGCGGGCCACGGATGGCGATCTCGCCGGTCACCTGCGCCTCGTCGTCGGGGTCGATGCCGTGTTCTTCGAGCGTCGTCGCGGCCGTCGGGTCGAGTGCGGACGCCGGGACTCGCGTCTCCCGCGTCTCGGGGTCAACCAGTTTGATTTCGAGGTCGGGCAGCGGCTGGCCGATACAGCCCGCGCTCTTCGTAATCCCGTAGGTGGATTCCGTCGTGCCCGCCGGCGAAGTTTCGGTCATCCCCCATCCCTCGGTCAGCGGGCTATTGAAGGCGTCCTCGATGCGGCGACGGGTGTCGTCGGCCAGCGGCGCCGCGCCACTCCCGAGCGTTTCGATGCTCGAGATGTCGTAGGCGTCGGGGTTTTCCTCCATCTCGGCGAGCATCTCGATGTAGACGGCCGGGATGCCGGCAAACTGCGTCACCTCGAACTCGGTGATGGCCTCCAGAAGCGACTGGGCGACCGGCATGGTGCGCAGGACGATCGTCGCGCCGTTGTAGAGCCCGGTGAGAAGCACTGTACTCAGCCCGTACATGTGGAACAGCGGGAGGAAACAGAGCGCGACGTCCTCCTCGGGGTCGGCACCGCCACGAGAGCTGTACGATTGGGCCGTCGTGAGTAGGTTCTCGTGGGTCGTCAGAACGCCCTTCGGGTCACCCGTCGTCCCCGAGGTGTACGGCTGGACGGCCACGGCATCGAACGCACGGTCGGGGCGGTCGAACGACGTCGCGGCCGCGTCGACGTGCTCGTCGTAATCCTCAAGGCCCGCCGCGCCGCCGGGGATGAACGTAAGCGGCACCTCCTCAGCGAGGTCGGTGCCCACGCTCGGGAAGACGGGCGAGGTGATGAGCGCCGACGCGTCGGCGTCATCGAGGATGTATCGCAGGCTGTCGGTATCCATGCGGTGGTTCAGCGGCACCGCGACGGCGCCGGCCTTGATGACGCCGAAGAAGGATTCGGGGAACTGCAGGGAGTTCTCCAGATACAGCGCGACGCGGTCGCCCGCCTCGATACCGGCTTCCTGGAGGGCGTTCGCCACCTGGTTCGACCGCGCCTCGAGATCGGTGAAGGTGTATTCCTCGCCGCGATACTCCAGCGCGAGTCGGTCGCCGTAGCGGTCGGCACCCATCGCGGGCACGTCGCCGAGGTGCCGCAGCGGTTCCTGACGGTAGTATTTCATCGATGACGACGTGGTTGTGGCGTGTTGACAAAAGGCTTGACCCTTCAGCAAGGTGTTGTTTTTAGTGGCTCACTCGTAGCCGACCTCGGCGGTGAGTTCGACACTGCTTTTCGAGAAGGTGCCCGTCCCGCGGGCGAGTTGGTTCCCCTCCGAATCGTGTAAGACGCCGTCGGCGATGAGTTGTTTCGGGTGGTCGTTGACGACCTCGGCCGTCGCGATGAGTTCGCCCTCAGAGACGGGGCGTGTCAACTGCAGATGGAAATCCGTCGTCAGCATGAACACGTCCTCGACGAGCGAGTTCGCGGCGAAGAACGTCGCGTCGTCGAGCGCTTTGAAGTAGTAGGAACCGTGCACCGCGCCCGCGGCGTGGTGGTCGCTTTCGTCGACTGCGATGCGGAGTTCCGCCTGCCCCTGATCTTTGATATCGAGCGTCGGGTCGATTGCATCGTTGCACGGGGAGGCGTGATACATCCGTTCGAGTTTCCGGAAATGTTCCATGCGCGGGGGTTCGACGTGGATGGGCAATTTGGTGTCGGTTGCCCACTCCCGCCGGTGGGGGATACCTCTCCGGTACCCGGTGGGATTTTTAGCCTCCCAGCGGAAGGAGGTAGTATGGACGCCTTCGAGGCGTCGGCGAACGTGCCGCGGGAGGACTTCGAGTTCGACCACCGGCCCGAAACCGACCAGTCGTTTGAGAACGCCCTCGCGAAGGCGCGGGCCGGCGAACGGCTCGACGTCGACGATGCCATCGCGCTGCTGACGACCGGCACCGACAGCGACGGCATCGACCTCGAGCGCAAAGAACAGGTGCTCGAAGCCGCCGACCACCGCCGCGCGGAGGTCGTCGGTGAGGAGGTCACGTTCGTTGCCAACATCAACAACAACGTCACGACAGCCTGCGACGTCGGCTGTCTGTTCTGCAACTTCAAGGACGCCGCCCAGCGGTTCGAGGAAGACCACGAGGGCGAAACGGAGGGGTTCACGAAGACGCCCGCCGAATCCCGCGAAATCGTCCGCGACGCCGTCGAGCGCGGCATCTACGAGGTCTGTTCGGTGTCGGGCCTCCACCCGGCGCTTGCGCTGGACGACGAACACCGCGAGATTCTGGAGTCAACGGATGGCGACCACAGCTACAAACCACCGAGTGCGTACGAGGACGATCCCGGCACGTACGTCGAGCAGATCGAGGCGATGAACGTCGACGGCGTGCACGTCCACTCGATGACGCCCGAGGAGGCGTATCACGCCCGTCGCGGCACCGAGTGGGGTTACGAGGAGGTCTTCGAGCGGCTCGAAGCCGCGGGACTGGATTCGGTGCCTGGCACCGCCGCCGAAATCCTCGTCGACGAGGTGCGGGATGTCATCTGCCCCGGCAAGATCGGCGCAGACGAGTGGGTCGAGGCGATGACGGCCGCCGCGAAGGTCGGCCTCGACACGACGGCGACCATCATGTACGGCCACGTCGAGAACGAGGCCCACCGCGCGCTGCATCTCGACCGGATTCGTGACCTTCAGGACGAGACGGGCGCGATTACGGAGTTCGTCCCGCTCTCTTTCATCCATCCCGATACCCCGCTGGCCGAGCGTGGCATGGTCGATGCGGGCGCAACCGTCCACGAGGACGAACTGATGATCGCTGTGTCACGGCTCTATCTCGACAACATCGACCACATCCAGTCGTCGTGGGTGAAATACGGCGACGCACAGGGGCTGAAGATGCTCAACTGCGGCGCCGACGACTTCATGGGCACGATACTCTCGGAGGAAATCACGAAACGGGCCGGCGGTGACTACGGGGAGTTCCGGTCGTTCCGGGAGTACGCCGACATGATAACCGCAATCGGTCGGGTGCCGGTCGAACGCTCGACGGATTACGAAAAACGGCGCCGCATCGACCCCGACGAGGAGCCGCTCGGGCCGACACTCGGGCCGAAATCCGACGGAACGCCGCTTTTGTAATCACTCGCAGTTCTCGCCGTCGTCGTCACCGGCTGACAGCACCTGCCCCTCGCGAGCGCCCGCTCGATAGACGGTGACGCCTTTACAGCCGCGTTCGACCGCCAGCCGGTAGGCGTTCGCCACGCTCTCGCGGTCGGCATCCGACGGGAGATTGATGGTCTTCGAGACGGCGCCGTCGACGTGATTCTGGAACGCCGCCTGCACGCGGACGTGGGCGTCCGGTGTCACCTCGTGGGCGCGGACGAAGAGGTCGGCCATCTCCTCGGGAATCGGCAGGTCATGTGGGCCGCCGTATTCGCCCTCCGTAAGCAGTTCCGCGGCCGTCTCCTTCACCTCGGTGACGTCGATGTCGTTCGCTTCGAGCGTCCGCTCGAAGTAGTCGTCAACGTGGACGAGCCGTTCGGGTTCGACGTCACGGCTGACGTTCCGGAGATACACCACGTCGTAAAGCGGCTCACAACCGCCCGAGGTGCCGGCGATGATGCTCGTCGTGCCCGTCGGCGCGATGCTCGTGACGCCGTGGTTCCGCATCGGGAAGCCGTCGGCGTGTTCCTCGGGGTCGCGCTTGGTGTGCTGACGGAACCACTCGGGGGAGTCGGTCGGTGCGGCGTATTTCGACTCCGACCAGTCGGGAAAGGAGCCGCGTTCCTCGGCGAGGTCATGACTCGCCGTCGTCGCCACGCGGTCGATGCGGGCCATCAGCTGGTCGGCGAACTCGATGGAGGCGTCGGAGCCATACTGGATGCCGAACTGACAGCAGAGTTCGGCAAAGCCCATCACGCCGAGGCCGACTTTCCGGGTTCGCTTGACGACCGAGTCGATGCGTTCCAGCGGATATTCGGAGACCGTAATGACATCGTCGAGGAAGCGAATCCCCCAACAGACGAGTCGGTCGAGCCGTTCGAGGTCGATGGCGACGTCGAGATATGCCTCCATCCGGGCTTCGAGGTCGGCCGCAGCGTCCCCGCTCTCGCCGTTCTCGTTCGTGCCGGCCTCGAAATCGGGCCACAGCGGCCGGTCGTCGAGGGCGAGTACGGAGAGATTGACGTGGCCGAGGTTGCAGGCCTCGAACTCCTCCAGCGGCTGTTCGCCACAGGGGTTCGTCGCGAGGATGCGGTGGCGGGGATACTCGTCGATGTCGAAGGAGGTATCGCGGTTCGCGGCGTCGATGTGGAACAAACCGGGGTCGCCGCTGCGCCAGGCGCCGTCGACGAGCAGCCGCCAGATGAGGCCCGCGGGGAGCGCCATCGGCTCGTCCACCTCGACGAGGTCGCCGCGGTACTCCTCGATGCCCGCTACGTCGTCGTCGTAATCGCGCCAGAGGTTCTCGGGCACCGCCGATTCGTGGGCATCGGCGTAGGAGGCGTTGTAGAACCGAGCGGTCGCCTCGTTGGCGTGATGAACATCACCCGTTCTTGGATTAGTTAGCTCGAAGGGCTCGTCGGCGTCGACCGCGGCCATGAACTCGTCCGTGATGCCGACGGAGAGGTTGAAGTTCGTCAGCTCCCGCAGGTCGCGTTTGGCGACGCAAAACCGGCCCACGTCGGGGTGGTCGACGCGAAGGACGGCCATCTGTGCGCCGCGGCGTTTGCCGCCCTGTTTGACCGCCTCGCACATCGAATCGAACACCTGCATGAACGACACCGGGCCGCCGGCGACGCCGCCCGTCTCGGCGACCGGGTCGCCACGGGGTCGGAGCCGCGAGAAGGAGTAGCCGACGCCGCCGCCGCTCTGGAAGATGCGGGCGGCGCGTCGAATCGTCCGGAAGATGTCCCCGAGGTCGTCGTCGGGCGACATGACGAAACAGGCCGCCAGTTGGCCGAGGCTGGTGCCGGCGTTCATCAGTGTGGGCGAGTTCGGGAGGAACGCGAGATTGGTGAGCATCTCGTGGTACCGACCCTCCCAGGTCGAGGGGTCGCCGTCGTGTTCGCCCTCGGCGCGGGCGACGCTGTGAGCGACGCGCTCGAACAGTTCCGACGGCGTTTCAGTGACCTCGCCGGTCGCGTCTTGCTTGAGATACCGCGCCGGAAGCACTCGCTCAGCGGCGACCTCCGGGAGACGTTCCGCGACCGTCTCGCCGGTCGTCCGTTTTGCCGGCAGCTCCATGCTCCGAATTCATGTCCGCAGGAATGAAAGTCTAGCCCAGACAGTCCCGGAACCGTTCCCCGGCCGCGTCGTCGGCATCGAGCGCCGCTTCGATACGCGGCGAGAGCCAGCCGTCCTCGACATAATGCTCGTACACCGGGAGCCGTTCCCTGAGTGGTACGCCCGCTTCCTCGGCGATATCCTCCAGTTCCCGGAGGGCGGGCCACGCGTACTCGGGATTGATGTGGTCGTCGGTGACGGGTGAGACGCCGCCGAGGTCGTCGATGCCGCAATCGAGCAGGTCACGAACCGGCGCGAGGTTCGGCGGCGACTGGACGCCCACCGATTCGGGCAGCGCCCAGCGAGCCATCGCCGTCACGCGACGCATGGTTTCGTTGTCCGGTGACCCCGACTGCCAGCGTTCGTTGTTCACGACCGGCTGGATGATGACTTCCTGGATGTGGCCGTACTGCTCGTGGAGGTCTCTGATAGCGAGGATGCTCTCGGCACGGTCACGCCAGTCCTCGCCGACGCCGACGAGGATGCCGGTGGTAAACGGCACGCCGAGTTCGCCGGCGGTGGCAAGCGTCGCCAGCCGCTGGCCCGGTTCCTTGCTCCGGGGGCCGCCGTGGGCCTGTATCTCGGCAGTTGTTTCGAGCATCACGCCCATCGAGGCGTTCACATCGGCGACCAGTTCCATCTGCTCGCGGGTCTGGTCGCCAGGGTTCGCATGGGGAAGGAGTCCACAGTCGAGCGCGATTTCACACGCCTCGCGAAGATACGAGTGAATCGAGTCGTGGCCCCACTCATCGAGTTGCTCGTGAACCCGCGTGTAGCGGTCGTCGGGGTCGTCGCCGAAGGTAAACAGCGCCTCCGTGCAGCCGGCGTCGGCACCCCGCTCGCAGATGTCACGCACCTCCTCGGGCGAGAGCAGCGACGCCTGCCCGGGCGGGTCGTAGTACGTGCAGTACGTACAGGTGTATCGACAGGCGGTCGTCAGCGGGACGAAGACGTTCCGGGCGAACGTGAGCGCGGATGTGGCGGAGACATCCGCCGGCGTTACGGACAGCAGTCGCTCCGTGTCCTCTTCGGCGACTCGGACGTCGACCCCGTACGCTTCAGCCCCGAACACACCCGACGGTGAGGGTGTGGGGCATTAAAATGCACGCAGTGGCGGCGCGCTTCGTATGGGCGTGCGGGCTCGGCGACGGCCTGGGTGCCCTCGACCGGCAGTGCCGAGCCCGCACGGCCGACGCGAGCGCATCTCGTGCGGGTTTCTGTTCGCGTCCGGGGGACAAAATGGTCACCCCGTCATCGGTCGGCGACGACGCGACCGTCCGTCCTCGCCACCTCGAAGCCCGCCTCGACTACCCACTTGCGGGCATGGCTCGTCTCGTCACCGTGAAGCAACAGCTCGACGATATCGCGCGGTTCGTCGATATCGACCGCCAACCGGAAGGAGTCGACCGTCGCTGTCGTGGCGCCGATATCTTTGGCGATACGGCGGTGGTCGCGTATCGAAGCACCGTGATAATCGACGGTGAACGCCTGCTTGCGGGTGCAGAACGCGTTCGTCCCACCGCCCAGTCCGGGCGCGAACGCGACGTCGGCATCCGTCTCGAACAGCCGCCGGAGTGCTTCGGGCGTCACCAACGCAAGGTCGGCCATGACGACCGCCATCGGCGCGTCGAGGTGGGCGTTGACCGCGTCCGTCAGCTGGCGGTCGTCCTCGATGACCGGAAACGGGCAGTCGATGTCTGCCGTCGAGAGAACAGTCGGCGCACCGCCGGCGCTGTCGACGGCAGCACAAACGTCGAGAAGCATCGCACGGGCGAACGCCGCTCGTTCGTCCGGTTCGAGCACGTCGGCAAGCCGGGTTTTCGGCTCGCCCGCGGCGAACGGGACGAGAACGTCCATCTATCTCAGTCGGCTCGGGGCTTGCTGGCGGGATTTATACAGGTAGTAGCCGCCACCGAGCAACACCAAAAGAACCACGACGCCCGCACCTGCGAGGACGGCAGTGCGAACGGACTGGCTCTGTGTTGCCTCGTCTTCGGCCCGCTCGGCGAGGCTGATGGCGTTCTCGAAGTTGCCGGCCTCGTACGCAGAGATGGCGCTGTCGAGGGAGGACTGTGCCTCACTCGAGCCGGAGCCTTCGACGGCCTCACTGGCGCTGTCGATGGCGTTCCGGGCTTCCTTCGTCTCCTGCGTGTAGTGGTGAATCTGGTAATCGGCGATCTCGTCTTCGGTGCCGCCAGACCGAACCTGTGTGAATTTTGCCAGCGTGAACCGCTCCGGCGGGTCGTAGCTCAGGTTCTGAATCTCGGGGGTCGTCCCCGTGACGCGAACCTCGATTCGACTGGTGTCGTCCTCGATGTTGACGTCCTCGTCGAACGATTGGCCATCGTAGGAGGCCTGCCGAATCTGGTTGCCGGCCTGGTCGTAGTGACGAACCGTCCACGTCACGTTCGTCAGATTCGTCTCACCGTGGAGCGTCCACTGTTCGAACTCCCCGTAGAGGGACGTGAACTCGTAGGTGACCTGTACGTCGGAACCGACTTCGGCGTCCTCGGGCATGTCCTGCGGTTCGCTATCGACGGCGGCCGCCGGGCCGACGAACAGCGTACCGACTAACAGACAGGCGACGAGCGCTGCCAGCAGCTTTCGCTTACTCATCGTCGCCGTATTCGATGAGTTTGTCTAAATCCTCTTTGCTTTGGGCGCGGAGCTGTTCGACGTTCTCCTCGGCCTCGATGGCCATCCGCTGCATCTCCTTGACGCGGGGAACGTCAGTCACACCCGAAAGCACGACGATGGCGGCGACCTTGTCCTCGTTTGGGAGGGGGTAGTCGCCGGCTCGAACCTCCATACACTGGGTGGTGTTCTCGAGCCATTTGCGCGCCTTGTCGACGCCTTTCCGGTTGATGGCCTCCGGCGGCCCGGAGACGAGCAACAGGGCGCGTTCGGTGCTGTCGACCTCACACTGCAGGGTGAGTTTGCCGAGCGTGGCCCGGCGGACGAGCGACGTGATGCGGTTCGTCGCATCGCCGGCGTCGTCGAGGCCGCTGTCGTTGCCACCGCGGAACCGATCGAGGAGCCCTTTCTCCTCGTTTTCGACCTCCTCGCTCGCGTAGCCGACGCTCGTGATACCGTGTTCACCGAGCGTGTTGATAATCTCGGAGGCGTCGACGACGCTTTCTGCGACCTGGTCGCCGAGTGCTTCGACCTCGCCGGCGGAGAACAGCGCGCCGAATCGGGAAACGATCTCTTCGTTAATTTCGGTGTACCCCTCGCCGAGGCTCTCACCGCCAGTTTTGAACGCGTCGTTGTCGAAGCCGAGGAGGTTGTCGACGTTCTCTGCGAATTTCTGGAACGACCGCGCCGCGTTCCGGTTGTAGATACCGCCTTCGTCGCGGGCCGGAAGGATGCCGAGCCCGTAGACGGGTTCGACGTAGAGCCGCTGGAGGTGTTCGGCGAGGACGGGCGCGCCACCGCTGCCGGTGCCGCCGCCCAACCCGGCCATGATGATGAACGCGTCAATCTCGCTCGAGGTCATCTGGTCGATGGCCGTCTGGACCTCCTCCATGTCCTCGCGCGCACACCGCTCACCGAGTTCCGGTTCAGTTCCGGCACCGTGGCCTTTCACGACGGACTGGCCGATGAGAACGCGGTTTTCATCCGGGACGAAGTCGAGCCCCATCAGGTCTGCCTTGGCCGTGTTTACCGCGACCGCATGGCCGATGATGCCTGTTCCACGGGTAGAGTCATATTCGAGGAACCGGTCGAGAATCTTCCCGCCGGCCTGCCCGAAGCCGATCATTGCGAGTTTCATATCGTTGCTTACCCTGATAGCGTCCCACGGAAAGGATAAGCTTTCGGCCCGGGTCAGTGACTGAGCGTCCAATCGAAAGCCACTCAGCCGATTACTCGGAGAGCACGTCGGGGTCAATATCGAGATATTCCGTCAGCGTCGTCAGGTCGTCTTCGGCGTATCCGAACGCGTCGGTGTCGTTGTCGTCGGTCGTGTTGTTGAACTGCAGCGAGCGGTACTGGTCGGAGCCCATCCGTGGGACGCCCGGCAGGGAATCGAGCAGCGACTCGGGGACGAAGTCCAGCGATTTGAGCCCGATGCCGGCCAGTGGCATCGGAATGGAGATGATATCGACGGGTTTCCCGTCCGCTCCGTGGGCGAGTGTCGCCACCTCTGCAAGCGTCACCACCTCCGGGCCGCCGATTTTGTAGGTCTGGCCGACGTGGGGGTCGTCGCCCTCGTCTTCCCCGCTCACCTCGCGGACGGCGGGCGTCAGTTCCTCGTCGAGTTCGGCGTCAGCGTCCGCTTCGGCTCCGGTCTCCTCCTCGTCGTGGGCCCGACCCTCGGCCGCGTCGGCCAACATCGGCACGAGGTCGCCAACCCAGATCGGCTGGAACTTCGTCTTCCCACCGCCGGGCAACGGCGTGAGATACGGCGTCGCCAGCTGCTTCGTGTAGGGGATGAACTCGCCGCCGTCCCCGAAGACGACGGAGGGCCGGAAGATAGTCCAATCGAGAGCGGATTCCGTGACGATGACCTCGGCGAGGCCTTTCGATTTGATGTAGGCCGTGGTGCCCGAGGGGTCAGCGCCGAGTGCGCTCATCTGGACGAGTTTCGAAACGCCGTGTTCCTCCGCGGCCCGGACGACGTTGTCGGTGCCGTCGCGGTGCACCTCGAAATGTTTCTCGTTACCCCCCGTCGGCCGGAACAGCGGCGACAGCGCAACGAGGTTGACGGCGATGTCTTGGCCCTCGAAGGCGCCCTCGATGGAGTCGTAGGCGGTCACGTCGCCCATGACCCGGTCGATACCTCCCGGAAGTTCAGCTTCGCCGGGGGTTCGTGCCAGCGCCGTTACCTCGTGACCACGTTCGAACAGCTCTCGACACAGTTTCTCGCCGATGAAACCCGTGCCGCCGACGACAAGGATACGCATACGCGGGTCAACTCACGGCGGCGATATAAAGTGTCGTGGCGAGGCAACGAAGGTGGGTTTCCCGGCCGCTCCGTCGTCAGTCGTCGATGTTGAGCAGTTGGCCGATGACGCGTTCGGGGTCGTCGTTGCCGAAGGCGGATTCGACGAGCAGGCGGCCGCCGAGCACCGAGGGGCTCAACACGACGTCGGCACCCGCACGGCGGAGTTTCCGTACGTTCTCGCGGTCGGTCGCCGCCGCGACGATGCGTAACTCCGGATTGAGTTCTCGGGCCGTCAGAATCGACAGCGCGTCCTGGGCGTCGTCGTTCGTGGCGGCGATAAGCGCCGTCGCCCGCTCGATGTGGACGCGCTGGAGTGGCTCCTCGTCGCTCGGGTCGCCCGTTATGACCTCGAATCCGCGGTCGCTGAGCCGCTTGGCCCGGTCGGGGTCACGGGTGATGACGACAGCGGCGCGCTCGCCGAGGCTTTCGAGTATCGGTTCGGTCAAATCGCCGTAGCCGACGACGATGTAGTGGTCGTCCAGGAGTTCGAGCTGTTTGTCACTCATGTTTCCAAGTGCTGTCGCGAGGCGTGCCTCGATGAGCGGGCCCAGGAGTGTCCCGAGGGCGACACCGAAACTGGCGACGCCGATGACGAGCACCGACATCGAGAACAGGCGGCCGAACTGTGTCGTGGCGGTGATGTCACCGTAGCCGACCGTCGAAGCGGTGACGAGCGTGAAGTAGAACGCGTCAAGCGGCGTGTTAACGCCGCCGAACTCCTCGCGGAGTGCGTAGGTACCGACCGTTCCATAGATGTGGACGCCGACGATGGCCGCAAGCGAGGCCATCTGGGTCAGGGTGAGGTCGACGTGGCGGCCGAAATACCGCCGATTGAGGAGTACGGCCGGCATCGCAAGTCCCGACAGGATGACGAGCGGAAGGGAGAGCACGCTCGATTGGACGAGCCCCTGAATCGCGGTGACGGGCAACAACACGACGGTCGAATACCAGGCCGAACGGTAGCCACGGCGGAGGCCGTAGGCGCTCGCGAGCATCAGAAAGCCGGTCATCGTCCCGGTGAAGCCGGCGGTTCGGGCCGCAGCCATCGGGACGTATTTCGCGAGTGGGCCGGCCACCGTCGTGGCGCCGATGTTGACGATGCCGGTGACGACCGAGAGCACGGCGACGGACGCCGTCAACAGAACGGCTGCACGGACTCGCAGCAGCGACAGATGTCCATGCTTAGGTTCCGACTGCCCGGCCATGCTCAACCGTACCGCCGTCGCTGATAAAAACCCCATCGCTCACGGAGGGGGTGTGGCGGTACTGGTTTAACCCACGCCGTCGTCGGAACAGCCATGGTACAAGCCCTTCCCATCGAGATTCTGTTCGGCGTGTATCTCGGGGTGTTGACGGGCATATTTCCAGCACTCGTCGCCTGGGGCCTGGGGTTCATCTTCAAATACGTCACCGGCGTCTCCATCCCCGCGTTCGGTGTCGTCGTGCTCTCCTTGGCGCTTGCGGGTATCAACGGCGGCCTGCTGGCACTGAACGATCCCGCGGTCGTCGGGTCGGGCTACCGTGTCATCGTCGCGCTCATCGTCGTGTTAATGATTTCATTATACGCGCACGCAAAGGGTGATAAGATGGGTTCGGAGTTTCCGAAGCGATTCTCGCTGTCGAAGCTTCGGGAGCGGACGCTTTCGAGCGACGTGGTCGATCTCGTCGGCTCTCGCGGTGAGGTGAAAGTCGAGGTTCTCGGTGAGGTCATCGATATGGAGGGGTATCCACCGCTCTCCGAGGATGCGCGGACGGCGATTAAAACCGGAACCTGGCGGTTCCCGGCCGACATCCCCATCTCCGAACTCGAAACGCGGTTCGCAGACCGGCTGAAAACGGAACTCGACCTCGCGGATGTCTCGGTCAACATCGACGAACGCGGTCGGGCGACCGTCATCGCGGCCCCGCCGCTTTCGGGCATCTCGAAGCGGGTGCCGCAGGGCAAACGCGCCGTTTCGCTCGATGCACTCGTGCCGACCGGCCTGGCTCGCGGCGACAAGGTCGTCGTCATCGCTGATGGCCTTTCGGTCGAAGGCAGCGTCATCGCAGCACTGTCGGGCGGCAAGAAAGACGAGACGGCGAAACCCGACGGCGGCACGACCAAGGAGGTTCCACCACCGACTGCGGCACCGACGACGACGGGCGGTGAAGGACGAATCACTGTCGCCGTCGACCGCACCGACGCCGAGAAACTCCTCGCGACCCGGCGGGCGAAAATCGTCGTCACGGCTCGCGGCACCCGCCGGGAGTTCGAGCTCATCTCGCTACTCCGGCGTGCAGGGAAGCGGTTCCGGAAGGTCACGGTCAAACCGGACAGCAGCCTCGACGGAAAGTCGCTGGGTGCGGTCGACGTCCGCAGCACGTACCACGTGGCGGTGTTGGCGATCAAGCGACCGGGCGGCTGGGAAGTCGCTCCGAACGGGAGTTCCGAACTGACCGGAGGCGACGAACTGTTCACCGTCGGGAAGCGGGAGGCGCTCGATGCCTTCGAGGAGGTGGCCGCATGATTGCGCTCGTCCAGACAATCCCGGTCGGGGAGAACCTCTTCGTCGACCTCGCGAGGATACTTGTTCTCTCGCTCACCTCCGCCGTCTTCGGCATCGGAATCGGGTTGTTGCACCGCTGGTACGCCAACCAGAAGATTCCCGATGGACTGTCCGTGCTCGTCGGGCTCAGCGTCGTCGCGCTGTATCTGAACACGTCGGGCGCACTCGGAGACGTCATCGGCGGTCAGAAGGACTTGCTGGGCATCGAGACAGTCGTCTTCAACGTGTTCATCTTCCTCATTTCCGGTGTTATGGCCGCCGCTGGCGGTCGGTCCGGTGACCGACTCGGTGTCAGCCTCTTCGCCGTCGCCAGGAGAAAATCCGTCGAGGCCGACGTCAGCCGAATCGTCAAAACCGTCGGGCGCGTGACGACCGTCAAGATTCCGGACGACATCGACGATATCGACGGGTACGACCCTGTCGACTCCGCCGTCAAGGAGAACCTGGCCGATCAGACGCTTCTGTTCCCGCGTCGTCTCACTGTCGGCGAACTACGGGGTCGGTTCATCGAGCGGCTCAAAACCGACTACGACGTCGGTCACGTCGATGTCGATTTCACCGAGAACGCGACTATCGAATACCTCGCGCTCGGTTCCCGTGAATCGGGACTCGGGCCGACGCTCCCGCCGGAGAGCGCTGCACTCGCCATCTGGGCCGACCCCGCCAACGACGCCAGTCCGGGTGACGCCGTCCAGGTGTGGACGACGGGCGATCCGGCCACGGAAGCGGCGCCGGAGCGCGTGACGAACGCGGAGGTGCGCGGCACAGCCGACGATGTCGTCACGCTCACCATGGACGAGGAGGCGGCCATGAATCTGGATACGGACGTCCGGTATCGGCTCGTCACGCTGCCGGTCGAGGCTCGGACAGACCGGGAGTTCGCCGCCCAGCTCCGCGCGGCCGAAGAGACGATGGGCGTTGTCGACATCGAAGCGGGCAGCGCCCTCGCGGAATCGACGATCGGTGCACTCGACGTGGCCGTCGCAGCGATACGAACCCAGGATGGCGAAATTGAAGCGATTCCACACCGGTCGCGGCCGCTCGCCAGCGGTGAAACAATCTACGCTATCGCCCGACCCGACCGATTGCGTCGACTTGAGGCTGCTGCGACAGCCGAGACGACGGCCGTGGTCGATGACACCGCTGACAGCGGCGCGTAGTCGTTACACCCAAATCCGCGCACGCCCCAGACCAGGTATGGCCGACGAACCTATCGATCCGAGCGATATCGGCGAGGGTGATGCCCCACCCATCGAGGAGGCGCCGTACAAGCTCATCTTCGAGGCGAACAAATGCATCGCGGCAGGCAAATGCGCCGAGGTATCCGAAAACTGGGAGATGGATATCACGACCGGCATCGCAAAGCCCGATGTCTATTTCTTCGGTGAGGACGACCTCGACCACAACGTCAAGGCGGCGGAAGTGTGCCCGGCCAAGAAAGACCGTGGCGTCATTCACGTCGTCGACCGACGGACGAACGAGGAGATCGCTCCCGACCCGAACGGTGACGGAACGCTGTCCGTCGACTGGTGATAAAGGGTATACTTCGAGCGGATGAAACAACGCTCAAATCCCAGTAAAATACCACGAATATAGTTTTCCAATCCGAATGCATTCCTCGGGTTTCGGTATCTTTCCGCCGGAAGTTCGGCGGTGGCGCAATTAGTGCCAACAATCCCCACACATATATGTATGCGGGGTGCACGTGAGCAAGTATGGCGCGAAACGATAGCGGTGAGCGTGTTGACACCAATCGGCGACGGCTTCTTCAGGCGATGGGGGCGGCCGGTGCGGTTGGATTGGCTGGCTGTTCGGACACCGGCGACGGTGGCGGGTATTTCGATGAAGAACTCGGCCAGCAACTGGCTGACGGCTTCGAAGAGGCAGGGTTCGAGACCCCGTGGAAAGGACAGATTATCACGAACCAGAACCCCGAGCGTGTACAGTGGGCGCAGGTCATCCAGGAGGAACTCAACAAGACGGAGTTCTTCGACGTCGAACTGAACCAGTTCGAGTGGACCACCTACGTCGGCCGTGTTCTGGCCGAAGACTCCCACAAGGACGAGTCCCTCATCGCTCTGGGCTGGTCGGCTGGCTGGGACCCGGACGCCTACGTCCGAAACCTATTCCACAGCGACCAGTTCACGCCCGCCTGCTGTAACGTCAACCACTTCTCCGACCCTGAGGTCGACACCCTGATAGACGACGGGACGGCGACGACCGACATCGACGAGCGTGCCGACATCTACCAGAGCGCACAGGAATCCATCGTCTCGGCGTCCCCAATGGCGTTCATCCGCTACGGTGAAGAGATCGACGCCTACCGCGCAGCCTCCGTCAACGGCTGGTCGACCTACCCGATCAACGGTGGCAAGTACTACAGCGTGTACGCCCCGTGGGCGGGCCAGAACGCCGAAGTCACGAGCGACAACGCCGGCGACGAGAACGAACTCATCGCCACGATGTCGGCTGACGTCGCCAACACCGACCCGACGGCGATGAACGACACGACGTCCTCGATGTCCGGCAACCTCATCTACGAGGGCGTCATGGGTGTCGATTACGACGGCAATCCGCAGCTGATGCTCGCGGAAGACCTGGAGCAAGTCAGCGAGACCGAATACGTGTTTACGCTCCGAGAGGGCGTTCAGTTCCACGCCAGCGACGAGTACGACTTCGACGGTCGCGAAATGACCGCAGAGGACGTGAAGTTCTCCTGGGAGCGCTATCTCGGCACGACGCGAGAGGCGGATGTCGGCGACTGGCTCGGCGTGCCCGACACGCCCGAGGGCGAACAGCCCGAGTCCTTCGAAGGTAACCTCACGGTCGAGGGCGACTACACGCTCCGCGTCGAGTTGCCCGAAGTGTACGCTCCGTTCCAGTTCAGCGTCGGCGCTGCACTCGTCGTGCCCCGCGAGGCCGGCGAGGACGGCCCCCTCGACCTCAGTCAGGAGCCGATCGGTACCGGCCCCTACCAGTTCGACCAGTACGACCCCGACGAGCTGTACCGCATCAAGCGGTTCGAAGACCACTGGCACGACGGCTCCAACGGCGTGCCGGAGACGCCGCCCATCGAGACGGTCACGTTCCGCATCATCACGGAGAGTTCGGCCCGCGAAGCCGCACTCCGTGGCGGCGACGTCGACCTGGCACAGCCCCCGCAGGGCAGTGTCAGCGCGCTGCAGGACGAGAGCGATTTCACCGTCACGAGCCGTATCGCCGGTGGATTCGACATGCTCATCTACCCGATGAACGCTGACACGCCATTCCAAAACGAGAAGGTGCGGCTGGCTGTCAACCGCCTCATCGACCGCGAAGGCATCATCGAGGCAGTGTACAACGGCATCGGGACACCCGCGTACTCCCCGATTTCACCACTGGCTGGCTCGTTCACCTCCGAGGAGTTCAACCAGCGAATGGGTAACGAGTACTCCCGGTACTACCAGCGTCAGTAACGCAGCGACGGGGTAACACCTCTCATCCCCACATGTCTCTACGCAGATACGTCCTCAAACGACTGTTACTCACCATCCCGATACTGCTGGGTGTCACCGCCATCACGTTCGCGATGGTACACCTCCAACCCGGTGACGTCATCGACGTCCTCGTCGGGTTCAACGACGTAAGCGCCGAAACAGAACGGCAGTTGCGGGAACAGTACAACCTCAACGAACCCATCTACATCCAGTATCTGCTCTGGTTGCGCGATGCGATGTTGCTGGATTTCGGACAGTCGTACGTCTCCCAACGGAGCGTCAGCGGTGCGATCACGACGCGACTGCCGTACACCATCCTGCTCGGAGTTGGTGCACTCATAATCGCTCTCGCCATCGGCGTGCCGGCGGGCATCATCGCCGCAGTCAAGAAGGGTCAGCAGGCCGACGAAGTGAGCCGTGTCGCAGCGCTTCTGGGTATCGCAACGCCGAACTTCTGGCTCGGCCTGATGTTGCTGCTCGTGTTCAGCGTCCGGTTGGGCTGGTTCCGGACGATTCCACCGTCTGACGTCTCGGTGTATAGCCCGTCGCTTCTGAAGTTCATGATACTCCCAGCGATCACGCTGGGGACGGCATCCGCCGCGCTCCTGATGCGCATCATGCGGTCGTCGATGCTTGAGGAACTCAACAAAGAGTACGTCAAGATGGCGCGTGCGAAAGGGTTACGCGAGCGAACGGTCATCCTCAAACACGTGACCAGGAACTCGCTGATTTCCGTTGTCACGGTGGCTGCCCTCCAGATCGCGTTCATCGTCGACGGCGCCGTCGTCATCGAACAGGTCTTCTCGGTGCGCGGCGTCGGTCGGCTGCTCTTGGGTGCCATCCTGCAGCGTGACTTCCCGATCATCCAGGCGTCCGTCCTGATGATCGGCGTGACGATCGTGTTCGCCAACCTACTGGCTGATATCATCTACTCGTACCTCGATCCACGCATTCGATACTAAACATGGCAAGCAGAGAAAAAACGTCAGAACGCGGTCGGATTCGGATTACCGGATTTGACACAGCAGCGGTAACCGAGCGCGACGAGCTCGTCGAGTGGAAAGCCGCTGAAACCGCCGAAAGCGGCACGAGCCAGCGCGCGAAATCCTGGCATCGGTTCAAGCAGAACCGCTCGGCGTTCATCGGTATCGGTATTCTCGCCTTCATGGTGTTCGTCGCGGTGTTCTCCCGGCCAATCGAAGTTGCAGTTGCCGGACAGACGATACCGGTTCAACCGTTCGAGTTGATTCCACACAGCACGGATACGAATCTCGTCTCGGGCAACGCTCCGCCGAGCATGGAACACCCGTTCGGAACGGGACAGCTTGGCCGTGACATCCTCTCGCAGGTGATGGTCGGCGCCCGATACAGCCTCGCTATCGGCGTCATCGCCGTCGGACTCGCGGTGCTCGTCGGCGTCCCGATGGGCGCTATCGCGGGCTACTACGGCGGCTGGATCGACGAGGCCATCATGCGGCTCGTCGACATCCTCTATGCGTTCCCGTTCCTCGTGCTCGCCATCGTCATCATCGCGATTCTCGGACAGGGGTTCTGGAAGATGATCGCGGCACTCGTCATCGTCGGCTGGATCGGCTACGCTCGGCTCATCCGCGGAGAGATCCTCTCCGTGAAGGAAAACGAGTACGTGATGGCCGCGAAGGCACTCGGCGCACGTGACCGCTCGATTATCTTCAAACACATCGTCCCGAACGCGATGGCACCGGTCATCGTCCAGGCGACGCTGAACGTCGGTACCATCGTGCTCGCGGCCGCCGCACTCGGATTCCTCGGGCTGGGGCTCCAGCCGGGGACGCCCGAGTGGGGAACAATCCTCTCGGAGGGACGTGACGCGGTCATCAGCGGTCGCTGGTGGGTCACCGTCTTCCCCGGCCTCGCTATCGTCTTCTTCGTGCTCGCCGTCAACCTCGTTGGTGACGGCGTTCGCGACGCATTAGATCCACAAGACGCCGGCGGCGACGGCGGTGGAGGAGGGTTCCGCTGATGTCGCTTCTGGAAGTCAGCGACCTTCGAACGCAGTTCTACACCGAAGAGGGCGTCGTCCGTGCGGTCGACGGCCTCTCCTATCAGATCGAGCGCGGCGAGAAGTTCGGCGTCGTCGGCGAATCCGGCGCCGGGAAATCCGTCGCCTCGCTGTCTTTGATGCGGCTCATCGACGACCCCGGTCGCGTCGCTGACGGCTCGATCCGGTTCTACGAAGAGGAAGCGCTCGATACCTTCGAGGCGGATTTCCCCGACCGGACGGTCGACGTCGAGGCACTCCGCCAACAGCACGACCTCGTCGACCTCGTCGACCGGCTCCTCGAGAAGGGTGCCTCGCCCTCGGCTATCGCTGATGACGACCGGTTCGCCCCCGACGCGGATGCGCGAACCATCGTTCGGGACGCCGACCTCGACATGCGGGACATCGTCGACAAGCGATACTGCGTCGACCTCGGTATCGTCGATGAAGACGAGTGCATCGTCCACGACGGCGACGAACGGTACATCGAGATTACGCGCGCCGATGGCGAGCCGCTCCGCCGGCTTCGCGGGAACCACATCGCGATGATTTTCCAGGATCCGCAGACGGCGCTCAACCCGGTGTACACCATCGGTGAGCAGATCTCCGAGGCCATTCGCACGCACATGGATCTGGACGATGATGCGGTCAGGGAGCGAACCGTCGACATGCTCGACCGTGTCGGCATCCCAGACCCGGAAGACCGGTACAACAACTATCCACACGAGTTCTCCGGTGGGATGCAACAGCGTGCGGTCATCGCCATCGCGCTGTCGTGTGACCCAGACCTCATCATCGCCGACGAGCCGACGACGGCGCTCGACGTCACCATCGAGGCCCAGATTCTGGATCTGCTCGACGGACTGTCGACGGAGACTGGCACGGCAATCCAGCTCATCACCCACGACCTCGGCGTCGTCGCCGGCGTCTGTGACCGTGTCGCCGTGATGTACGCCGGCAAGCCCGTCGAAATCGCGCCCGTCGAAGACCTCTACTACGAGCCGAAACACCCCTACACGGTCGGACTGATGGGGTCGATTCCGCGCATCGGTGACGGCCGCGAGGAGCTCGATACGATTCCGGGCACGATGCCTGACCTCGTGGAGGTGCCGCCGGGCTGTAGTTTCCACCCGCGGTGTCCGTACGCCGAGAAGGCGTGCACGGAGAAGGAACCGCCGCTCGTCGATACCGATACCGGCGAGATTGCTGACCCGGACGACCACGACGCCCACGCGGCTGCCTGTCTCGAGTACACCGGCGACCTCGAGCAGGGGCTCGACTACGAGGTCGTCATCGACGAGGGACTCGAGACTGGAGCCGGAAGCGACACCGCTGGAACGGAGGAACATCCATGAGCGCGAACGACGACCCCCTGATCCGGACGGAGAATCTCACGAAATACTACTCGACTGCAGACAGCTTTCTCGACCGACTGCTGGGCGATGCGAAGGACGTGAAAGCCGTCGACGGCATCGATATCGAGATCAAGGAGGGCGAAACGCTCGGTCTCGTCGGCGAGTCCGGGTGTGGGAAATCCTCGTTGGGACGGACGCTGCTGCAGCTCGAAGAGCCGACCGCTGGCTCGGCGTACTACCGCGACGGTGATGAGGAGATCGACCTGGCCGAACTCTCCACGAGCGGTATGCGCGAGTACCGCAAAGATCTCCAGTTCATCTTCCAGAACCCCTTCGCGAGCCTGAATCCGCGACTCACCATCGCCGACATCATCGGCGAGCCGCTCGACGTGCACGGTATCGCAAGCGGTGACGAGCGACGAGAGCGTATCGAGGAGCTGCTCGAACTCGTCGGCCTCCAGGCCAGCCACGCCGGCCGGTATCCACACGAGTTCTCCGGCGGCCAACGGCAGCGTATCGGCATCGCACGGGCGCTTGCGGTCGACCCCGATTTCATCGTCTGTGACGAGCCCGTCTCCGCGCTGGACGTCTCCGTGCAGGCACAGATTCTCAATCTCCTCATGGATCTACAGGAGGAGCTCGGCCTGTCGTATCTGTTCATCGCCCACGACCTCAGTGTGGTCGAGCACATCGCCGACCGCATCGCGGTGATGTATCTCGGTGAAATCGTCGAGGTCGGTACGCCAGAGGAGGTGTTCACGGAGCCGCATCATCCCTACACTGAGGCCCTGCTGTCGGCGATTCCGGAGCCCGATCCGCTGTGGGAGAGCGACCGCGTTCTCCTGAAAGGGACGGTGCCGTCGCCGACGGATCCGCCATCCGGCTGTAAGTTCCACACCCGCTGTCCGCGGGTCATCCCGCCAGAAGGAATGGACATCGAACAGGAGGTCTTCCGGAGCATCATGGATCTCCGGGTTCGCATCGCCGACCACGATGTCGGCGTCGAGTACGCCTGGGAGCAGGTCGAAGAGCGAAACCCCGGCCAAGACCGTGAGGAACTGCTGAATGAGTTCGTCGCCGAACTGCGCGACCACGAACTCGACAGCGAGCCAACGGGTGTCCATCGGGAACGGGTCGACGAAGCCATCGAACTGCTGGCCCACGAGAAGTTCGAAGCGGCCGGCGACCTGCTTCGCGGGGAGTACCAAAGCATCTGTGAGCGCAAGGAGCCGACGCTCCCCGACACGGAGAACCCGAAGTCGTGTCACCTCTACGATACGGACGAGACCGGAACCATTCCGGGCACGGAGAGCGACGGCGGCAGTGTCGGCGCCGAGGGCGACTGACCGCGAGCCATACGCTTTTATCGATAGCAGTCGTAAACGGGGCGAATGCGGCGCATCTACGAGTCCAGAGCGTTGGAGTACGATGACGACGACCCATACGCGCCGAAGCGGAGCGATGGCGACGGTCGCGACCGGAAAGCCATCGACTTGGGTGCAGCCAGCCACGCGCTGATGCCGACGCGGCTTCGGCGGCTTGCACTCGGCATCTCCATCGAGACGGATGCGGACACCTACGCGACGGGCGAGTCGGTGAACTTCAAAATCAACTTCGAGAACCGCATCCCCTTTCCCATCGCGTTGCAGACCAGTTCACCCGTCCGCTGGGCGTGGAGTATCGACGGCCTCGATGAGGCCAGCCACGTCACGAACTATCCGAACAGCGGCAGCCTCTTCGAATTCGGCCGCTCGGAGCGGAAAACGTTCCGCCGCCGCTGGCGACAGCGCTTCCGCGAATCCGAGCGGTCGTGGGCGCCGGCCGACCCCGGCGAATACACCCTCTCCGTGCGCGTCAACACACCAGATGCGGCCACGAAAGGCCTGACCGACGAGACGACGTTCACCATCGAGTGATGGAGTCGGTCAGCCGCCGCCGACTGCTCGCCGCGCTCGGAAGCAGCGTCGCACTCGCCGGCTGTTCGGAGAGAGAAGTCGACGACGTAACGACGTCCCCACCGACCGCGTCGACGACGGAGACGCCAGCTCCCTATACTCCGACACTGCACGGCGATCGGCCGGACGAACCGACCGAGGAGGTCGGTATCGGTGCAGTCGCGATGCCGACAACGAACCGTCGCGTACCACCGGAGAACGACCGGACGCTCCGGATGCCCGCCGATGGAACGCCGTGGGAGAGGCCGGTCTTGCAGGGCAGCGGCACGTTCAGCCACACGCTCGATGCGCCGGGCGTCTACGATGCGTTCGGGCTTCACGAGAACAGCGGGCAAGTCGCGACCGTCCTCGTTGGACGACCCGACCCCGACGAACAGCCGGCGCTGATAGCCGACGATGAGATGCTTCCGGCCACAGCGCGAGAGCAGCTCTCGTTACACCACGACGTCGTCCGTGAGCTGCTGGCGTAATCGAAACCGCTTTTCCGCTGACGGTCGCAGGCTGATACGCGCGAGGGTGGCCGAGTCAGGACAAAGGCGGCGGACTTAAGATCCGCTCCCGTAGGGGTCCGTGGGTTCGAATCCCTCCCCTCGCATAGCGAGACCTCGAACGGAGTGAGAGGTCTCGGAACCGAACGGCGAGCG
>NZ_JBLGBY010000035.1:0-22437 GCF_047616845.1 Natronomonas sp.
ACGCACGAACAGAAGTGTTCCTTGCATTGTGTCTCCGACTCGTCGTTGCAATCACCAACTTTGAGCGGGGCGATGACCCTGGCCGCGAGAAGCTCAAGCTATGAGATGGATTCTATGACAGGCTCCGACTCATTGCTATCGATTGAACGAATTATACGCCATCCAAAATGGAGTAACGCTCGCCTGCGTCCCCTTCGACTCGGAAGTATCCAACAAGTGGTGGGGAGAAGGCCATCCACAGCAGCGAGAGAACGTGTACATGATCATGTAACGGTAGAGTACGTGAAACCGAGGGCATCGGTCGGGTACAGCTTTTTGATGGCCGGTGTCGACGTGGGAGTATGCAGGTCGAGACGGTTCTGACACCGGTCGACGGCTCGGAAGCGGCCCTGGAGGCCGTCGAATACGCCGTCGCTATCGCCGACCGCTACGACGCCGGGGTGCACGCGCTGTATCTCCTCGGTGAGAACGCGGCGACGGCAATGGATAGCGGCCAGGTCGAGGCATCCGAACTCGCCACCCAAGGCGAGCAGGTGATGGCGAGCGTCCGCGCGTTCGCCGGCGATGTCCCCATAGACCACTCCTCTGCCTGCGGCTTCTCGGTCTCCCGGCTTGCCCAACACCCCGGGAGCGTCATCTTAGACGTCGCCGAGATGCTGGATTCCGATTTCATCGTCGTTCCGCGCGAACCCGTCACTGGCGACCAGGATGCCGTCATCGAGAAAGCCGCCGAGTACGTGCTGGCCCACGCTTCCCAGCCGGTATTGTCCGTTTAATCCTCGGCGAGTCGGGCGGCCATCTCCAGCTCGAAGCCGTCGTCGCCGCTCCGCTCGAAGCCGACCTTCCGGTACAGCGCGATGGCGGGGTTGTTCCACCGCTCGACTGTCAGCCAGATGCGGTCGAGGCCCGATTCGCGGCCGGCGCCGAGCAGCCCCATGATGAGTTCCGTGCCGATACCGGCGTCCTGGTACTCCCGTAGGACGAAAATCGCGAGCTCGGAAGCGTCGTGTCTATCCGACACGAGCATCCCGTGGCCAATCGCGTCCTCCCCGTGCCACGCGATGACGTTGACGCATTCGTCGACGAGCAGGTCGTCGAGCCAGCGGCGAACCCCCTTCTCCTCGGTCGGTGGGATGCCCTGGGCGCGGTCTTCGGGGTTGAACTGCAGATACATCTCGGCGAGGGCGTCGTAGTCGCCGTCGTACCGTTCGATATCGATGTCTCGTCCCTCGCGGTCGACGAACGAGCGGGGTGGAGCTTCGTACGGGCCGGCCACCTCGTCGGGATACTCGCGGCTCATCGGATGAGCGTCACCGTCGTTTTGGCGTTCAATAGGACGAACTCCGCGATAGAGCCGAGCTGCACCTTGCCGAGTGGACTCGTTTCCCCGCCACCGAGGATGATGCGTTCGAACCCTTCGCGTTCGGCGAGCTCGAGCAGTTGGCTGCCCGGATGCCCCTCGAGCGTCCGGATGTCCGCGTCGAAGTCGACATCGGCGAGGTACGCCTCGACGCGCTCGTGGACGTCCGGCACCGCCGGTTCGGATTCGGGGTTCTCGACGATGGCGATGGTGAGGTCGTCGCCGGCCTCCCGAACCCGGTCGACCGCCTGCTCTAGGGCCCGAAAGGAGTCTTCGCTTCCGCCGATACCCAACAGCACCTTCATAAACGATGGTTGTCGGCCGGGAGCAAAAGCCTCTCGCCTGTCGGCCGTCCGCTTTCGCCGTCGTTTCTGCCCGGCGTGGCCGCTCGTCGTTCTGCATCCGTCTGCCGTCCGTCAGACAGCGCCGATACGCTTTTTCGGTGCCAGCACTGACGGCCTGTATGGTTGACGACGCGCAGGCGACGGTTGAGGCCGACGAGGAGGAACCGACGCCGGCGGTCACTCGAATCGAAGGCACCGACGCTGCGTCGGCTGCGGGGACGGCCGACGAGTCGGATATCCCCGCCGACGTCCGGGAGTACGAGCGGTTCTCGAAGATCGACGGCGCGACGTACGACCGGGCCAACGAGTTCCTCAGAGACCGGACGTACGTCACCGCTCGCGAGTGGGCTATCGCGCGGCTCTGTGCGGATTTCCGCACCGAGACCGGCGTCGAGATGACGAAAATCGGCGAGAACCTCCCGGAGCTCGTGCCGTTCATGACCGACACGTATAGCCCACAGGCGGTCAATCAGGCCCGGTCGTCGTTCGACGATAAGGTGCGGAAGGCGGGCGCGACCTTCCTCTACGGCGCGATGTGTGATTTCTACACCGCCGAGGAGCTCGACGACCTGATGTACGAGATCACCGAAATAGCGAAGTTCCTGCTCGAGGTCGAGGGCGTCGAACTCACCGTCGATGAGGAACTCGAAGCCGAGGAGCGCATCTCGAGTGTCATGCGCGAGGTTCGTGAGTCATCGGCGGCGCTGCGACACGACGAACTCTGCTGTCCGGAGTGTGGCCACGAGATGGAGCCGGCGGACGATTAATCCGGGAAGAACGGCTCCGGGTTGACGTGTGAGAAGGTGACAATGTGGTCGTTTTTCAGCTGTCGGACGTGTGTGTAGAGCTGTCCGTCGTGGTTCTGTAGCATCTCGATGTCCTCCCGGCGGTCGTAGTAGAAGGGGATGAAGACGGCCAGTTCGCCGTCGTTCGACCTGACGACTGTGAGACCGAACACGACCCCCTCGGTTTCGCCGCGGAACACCTCGTAGGCGTCGAACGTTCGCTCTTCGACCGCCGTCCGCAGCGGGTCGAACTCCTCTCCGGGGACGACGGCGTCGAGGCCGAACCGGTCGCTCTCGTCTCGGGACAGCACCGTCACGTCGCCGGGGTGGAGTTCGACCGTCTCCCATCCTTCCTCGCGGTGCTGTTCGGCGGTCGCGTGCATGTCCTCGATGACCCGCTCCCAGTGGGGAACGACGTCCTCGGCGGGGTTGTCCATACGTCGGCGCGGGTCGCACGCGGGAAAAACCCTTCTGCTCCGTGTCCCGCAAGGGTTTTAGGCGATATTTGCGAACGTCCCTGCGATGAGCGACTTGCTCTCCCTCGATGGGCTCCGTACGTACTTCGACACCGAACGGGGCACCGTGAAGGCAGTCGATGGCGTCGACCTGACGGTCGAGGAAGGCGAAACGGTCGGCCTCGTCGGCGAATCCGGGTCGGGCAAGTCCGTGACGGCGCTCTCGGCGATGCAACTGGTCGATTCGCCCGGCCGCCACGCCGGTGGCGAGGTCGCCTTCCACGCCGACTCGACGGTGCGTCGGTTCGCCCGTCGCCACCCCGAAGGCGTCGTGACCGATGACGAGGGGTTCATTCACATCGAATCAGCGACTATCGACCGCGGCTCCCTCCCCGAATCGGTTGAGATGCCGGACACCGGTGCCGAGAGTGAGGCCCAGACGGCGGCCCGCCTCATTCGCCAGCACAGTGACCTTGTTGCGACCGACGACGAGGAAGGGCTGATTCATGTCGAGGGATACGTCGACCTCACGGCTGCGCCCGACCCCGTCATGCGCGAGGTTCGGGGCGGCGATATGGGGATGATCTTCCAGGATCCAATGACGTCTCTGAACCCCGCCATCGAGATCGGCGAGCAAGTCGCCGAATCGCTGCGGCTCCACCGCTACGGCGGCCGCCGGACGGATTCGTGGGTCAACGCCGTCCGCGAGATCCTCCCGTTCGGTGACGACGAGTTCGACGAGGAGGTGCTCGCGGACGTCATCGACATCCTCGAAGCCGTCGGCATTCCGGAGGCCAAAGCCCGCCTCGACGATTACCCACACGAGTTCTCGGGCGGGATGCGCCAGCGCGTGCTCATCGCCATCGCGCTCGCCTGTCGTCCGAAACTCCTCATCGCCGACGAACCGACGACGGCGCTCGACGTCACCATCCAGGCCCAGATTCTCGACCTCATCAACGAACTGCAGGACGACCTCGGGATGGCAGTGCTTTTCATCACCCACGACCTCGGCGTCGTCGCCGAGACCTGCGACCGCGTGGCCGTGATGTACGCCGGCGAAATCGTCGAGGAAGGCCCCGTTGAGGAGATCTTCGCGAACCCCTCCCATCCGTACACGTACGCGCTGCTCGAATCCATCCCCCGCGAGGACGCCGAACGACTCACGCCAATCGAGGGGAACGTCCCGTCGCTTGTGGATATGCCCGAAGGCTGTCACTTCGCCGACCGGTGTCCGTGGGCCAAACCGGAGTGCCGCGAGGGCGAGATTCCGCACCTCCAACACGGCGGCGAGGACGTCGACCACCGCTCGAAATGCGTTCTCGAATCCTTCGACACGAGCGAGTACGGGGCCGACCGCGAAGGCATTTCGACGCGAGGGACGACCCGCACCGAGGAGCGACTGCTTGAGGTCGACGGGCTGAAAAAGCACTTCTCGCAGGCCGAGGACGTCCTCGACCGCTACATCGGCGAACAGCCGAAAACGGTGAAAGCCGTCGACGGCGTCGATTTCGACATCTACGAGGGCGAGACGTTCGGCCTCGTCGGCGAATCCGGCTGTGGCAAATCCACGACCGGTCGGACGATTCTCCGGCTTCTCGACCCGACGGATGGGCGCGTCGTGTTCGCTGGCGACGACCTCGCAGGCCTCGATAAGACCGCCCTCCGCGAGAAGCGCCGCGATTTACAGATGATTTTCCAGGATCCGATGTCGTCGCTTGACCCCCGACAAACCGTTGGCTCGACGATTATGGAGCCGCTGAAGATACACGATTTGCCCGAGGAGGAGCCCCCCGAGGACGGCAATCGCCGCCAGCAGCGTCGCGACCGCGTCGTCGAGTTGATGGAGGCGGTCGGCCTTGACCCCGGCCAGTTCGACCGGTATCCCCACGAGCTCTCCGGTGGCCAGCGCCAGCGCGTCGGCATCGCGCGTGCGCTCGCCGTCGACCCCGATTTCATCGTCTGTGACGAACCCGTTTCGGCACTCGACGTCTCCGTACAGGCACAGATCCTCAACCTCCTGCAAGAACTCCAAGAGGAGTTCGGCCTCACCTTCCTCTTTATCGCCCACGACCTGAGCGTGGTTCGTCACATCTGCGACCGCGTCGCGGTGATGTATCTCGGCAAGATCGTCGAAATCGCCGAGACGGACGAACTGTTCGCCGAGCCGAAACACCCCTACACGCAGGCGCTTCTATCGGCGATACCGGAGCCGGATCCGACGGCGGCGAGCGAGCGCGTCATCCTGCAGGGTGATGTGCCGTCCCCCATCGACCCGCCGTCCGGCTGTAACTTCCGGACACGGTGTCCGCAGGTCATCCCGCCGGATGATATCGACATCGAGCAGGACGCCTATCGCGATGTAATGAACCTTCGTGGGCGCGTTGAGGAGGAGGATATCGACCTGGAGGCCGCACGCGCAAGCGCCGGTGAGGGTGTCGCCGCGGATGGCGGTGACCCGGCGAAGGCGGCCCTCTACGTGGAGTTCTTCGACCACGAACTCAGCGGTGAGAACGCCCGCGTCGTCGATTCGGCGCTCGATGCGCTCACCGACGGGGAGTTCGGGAACGCCGCCTCGATGCTCCGTGACCGTTTCGAGAGCGTCTGTGAACGACGCGAGCCGGAGCTTGGCGAGGCAGCCCATCCCGCGTCGTGTCACTTGGTGGAGTAACCACGGCTGGACTGCCCGCCGTGTGGGTTGTTCTCCCCTCACTCCTCCGATGGTATTAAGTCACAACCTTTTGGATTAGACGGTATGCCTTCCAACGACATCGATCGTCGGAGTTTCCTGAAGGCGGCTGGCGGTGCGGCGGCTGCCGCAACGACTGCAGGCTGTACGGACTTCGGTGGTGGCGGCGACGGTGGCGGCGGCACGCTCGTTTACTCCCGCGGTGACCATCCGGAGAACTACGACCCACAGCAGACGACCTCCGGTGAGGTCGCGAAGGTCACGAACCAGATTTTCAATCAGCTGATTCAGTTCGTCCCCGGTGGCGGCGGCGCACTGGAGGCCGGCCTCGCGACCGATTACGGTCTCGAAGGCACCACAGCGAGCCTCACGCTCCGTGAGGGCGTCACGTTCCACGACGGCGAGGAGTTCACCGCGGAGGACTTCCGTGCGACGTTCCGCCGGTTCACGGATTCGGAGTACGACTACTACCTCGGCGACGAGAACGCCTCCGGCTACGGGCCGTTCACGCTCGGCAACTGGATCGATACGGTCAACATCGTGGGCGATTACGAGCTCGAAATCGAGCTGACCCAGCAGTACGCGCCCTTCCTCCGGAACCTGGCGATGTTCGCCGCGAGCGTCCTCTCGAAGGCCCAGATCGAATCGCTCGGCACCGATCCGGAATCGCAGTCCGAACTCGGTACCGACCCCATCGGCACCGGCCCCTTCGCCTTCGACCAACTCGACAACAGCAATCAGCGCGTTCGCCTGACGGCGAACGACGACTTCTGGGGACAGGTACCGAAGGTCGATGTGGTCGTGTTCAACACCATCGGCGAGAACTCCACGCGTGCCTCCTCGCTCATCAACGACGAGTCCCAGATTATCGACGGCATCGGCGCGCAGGCCTCCCAACAGATCGAGGATTCCGACTCCGCGACGCTGGCACAGAAAGACGGCATCAACATCGGTTACATGGCGTTCAACTTCGAGCGCGTCGAAGCCTTCCGCAAGCGCAAGGTTCGCCGTGCCGTCAGCCTCGCGGTGAACACCGAAGCGGTCGTCAATCAGATTTACGAGGGCTTCGCCTCCCAGGCCGACCAGCCGCTCCCGCCGAACGTTCTCGGCTACAACGACGACCTCGAACCGTACGCCAACGACAAGGAGCAGGCCCAGCAACTCCTCGAAGAGGCCGGCGAATCCGACCTCTCGTTCGAGCTCGCGACCTTCTCGAACCCGCGTGGGTACAACCCCTCGCCGGTGCAGACCGCAGAGCAGTTCCGATCAGACCTCAGCGAGATCGGCGTCGACGTCGAGATTAACCAGTTCTCGACGTTCACCTCGTATCTGGAGTACACGGCTGCCGGCAACCACGACGCCTGTTTCCTCGGTTGGTACACCGACAACGCCGACCCGGACAACTTCCTGTACGTCCTTCTCGACCCGAAGGTCGACCGCGAACAGATTCCGGAAGGACAGGACTGGGTCAGCTTCAACACCGAGGGATACAGCACCCTCAACGTCTCCGGCTGGGCGAACAGCGAGTATATCGATATCGTTCGCGAGGCCCAGCAAACCTACGACGAGTCGACCCGCGAAGAACTGTACCGAGAGGCCAATCAGATCGCTCATGACGAGGCACCGTGGGTGTTCGTCGACTACGCGAAGACGCTCCGTGGTGTGAGCAGTCAGGTCGTCGACGGCACGTACACGATCTCCTCGGTCGGCGGTCCGTATCTGAACACCATCGAGCTGCAGTGAGGATAAGGATGGTTTAATCCCGCGAGACACGATCCCCATCGAATGGTTTCGAAGCGCTTCATCCTGAAGCGGTTGCTGCTTTTGATCCCGGTGCTGTTCGGAGTAGCAACGCTCGTGTTCGCCATTCTCCATCTCGCTCCCGGTGACCCTGCGCGGATCATCGTGGGCCAACGCGCCTCCGTCGAGCAGGTCGAGCAGGTTCGCCGCGAACTCGGTCTGAACGACCCCATCTGGATCCAGTACCTCCGGTTCCTCGTCGACGCCGCCCAGTTCGAGTTCGGCGACTCCTACCAGATTTCGAAGGGGACGCCCGTTCATGAGGTGCTGGCCGACCGCCTGCCGGTTACCATCGAACTCGCACTGTACGGACAGTTGTTCGGCATCCTTCTCGGCATTCCGCTGGGCGTTCTGAGCGCCATCAAGCAGGATTCGCTCACCGACCACCTGACCCGTGTCGGCGCGCTGACCGGTATCTCGGTACCCATCTTCTGGTCTGGCCCGCTTCTCATTCTGCTTTTCTCCACGTATCTCGGCATCTTCCCGACGAGTGGCCGCATCGGGACGGGCTATTTCCTGCCCGAAACGTGGTCGCTTTTTGGCATCGAGTTACCGCTGACCGGTATCATCACCCTCGACACGCTGTTGCTCGGTAACGTCGCCGCCTTCGGCAACGCCGCCTGGCATCTGTTCTTGCCTTGTCTCGTCATCGGCATCTACTCGATGGCGCTCATTTCCCGGATGATGCGGTCGTCGATGCTCGAGGTCGTCCGGCAGGACTACATCCGCACCGCCCGCGCGAAGGGGCAAGGCGAGAAGATCACGCTGATGAAACACGGTTTCCGGAACGCGCTCATCCCGGTCGTGACCGTCATCGGCATCCAGTTCGGGACGCTGCTCGGCGGGGCCGTCCTCACCGAGACCGTCTTCGGCATCGGCGGAATCGGTGTCATGCTCGTCAACGCGATCGGCGCCTCCGATTACCCGCTCGTGCAGGGCACCGTCCTCACGTTCGCGCTGCTGTTCACGCTCGTGAACCTCGGCGTCGACATCACCTACAGCTATCTCGACCCCCGCATCCAACAATGAACGCACGCACGGAGGCAGCATGAGTACCGAGACCGAAACCGAGACGGCGGACGTCTCACGTGGCTTCATCGAACGGCTTCGCGCCTCGCCGTTCCTCTCGGAGCTCCTCTCGAACCGACTTGCCGTCGCCGGCCTGACCATCATCATCGGGATGGTGGTCATCGCTATCGTCGCCCGGCTCACGCTCGATTACACGGCGATCACCCAATCGCGACTGGGGACGCTCCCGAACAAGCAGCCACCGGGCTTGATCGCCCCCGGCCCCGCGACGGAGAACCTCTTCGGAACCGACGCGGCCGCCCGCGACATCTTCAAGCGGACGATGTACGGCGCGTGGCTGGCGATGAAGTACGGCACCATCACGGTCGGCGCCTCGACGACGCTGGGTGTTAGCCTCGGCATCATCGCGGCCTACTACGGCGGCGTCACTGACAACGTCATCATGCGGACGATGGACGTGCTGTTGGCGTTCCCGTCGCTCCTGCTCGCGCTCGCTTTGGTCGCCATCTTCGGGGCCGGCCTCTGGAAAGCCGTCATCGCGCTTACGCTAGTGTATACGCCCCGCTTCGCGCGTGTCGTTCGCGGTGCGGCACTGAAGGTGCTCGAAGACGAGTATATCGACGCCACAGTGGCGCTCGGAGCCGACGACCCGCGCGTGCTCGTTCGCCACATCCTACCGAACACGCTCGCACCGATCACCGTCCAGTCGACGCTCAACTTCGGGCTGGCGATCATCGACATCGCGGCGCTGTCGTTCCTCGGATTCGGCGCACAGGCCGGCGCGCCCTCGTGGGGACTGATGCTCTCGAATGGGGTCAACAACGGGCTCCTGAACGGCCAGTGGTGGATGTCCTTCTTCCCGGGCCTCTTCCTCGCGGTGACCGTGCTCGGCTTCAACCTCCTCGGTGACGGCATGCGTGACGCGCTCGACCCACGGATGCGCGAGGCGGTCGACTAACCGATGGCACTCCCGGCGTGGCTCTCCTCCCGGGTTCGGCTCGTCGGGACGGCGCTTGCCTCCGGCTTACTCATCGGCGCGCTCGCGACGCTTGCGCTCTCCTTTGTCCAGCCGGCGGCCGCAGCACAGACGACGGTGTTCGCACTCGGCTCGCTCGTGTTCGGATTTGGCCTCCTTGGGTGGTCGGGGAGTATCCTCGCCGGTCGAGGAATCGAGAACATGCAGCGGCATCTCGACACTGGCACCGATTGGACGGGAACCGATTCCAGACGCGCGATGGCGCGGGTCGGGTCGTTCGGCGCCGGCGTAATGCTCGCCGTTCCGATACTGGCGGTGCCGTTAATGGCCGTCTCAGCCCGAGCGCCGGACGTTCTGTCCGCCGCCTTCCGCGAAGGCGCCCTCGTGGAAGACGACCGCCCCGCGAACCATTGTCAGTTCGGGGAAGACGGCCTGTCGCCCCTCGAACGGCGTCCATCCGCACCGGGAGTGGAGTTTCTCGCCGCGAATGGGAACGCTCGCGTCGGGGTCGACCAACACGAGGTCGGCGTCGTTATCCTCCGCAATTTCGCCTTTTCGCGGCAACTCGAAGATATCCGCGACGTTCGCGGCCGTCACGTCACGAACGCGCTCGTAGTCGATCGTTCCCTTTCGGGCTTCCTCGAGCAGGAGCGGGAGCGCCGTTTCGACCCCCGGAACACCGCTCGGGGCGTCCCAGATGCCGGCGTCTTTCTCGTCGCGGGTGTGCGGTGCGTGGTCGGTGGCGACGATGTCGACGGTGCCGTCGACGAGCCGTTCGAACACGTTCTCGCGGCGCGTCTCGCTCCGGAGCGGGGGATTCATCCGCCCGAGCGTGCCGAGGTCGTCGAGGTCGTCACGCGATAGGAAGAGGTGATGCGGCGTCACCTCGCAGGTCATGCCCGCTTCCGACGCGATATCGACGCCTTCCGGTGTCGATGTGTGTGCGATGTGGATCTCGGCACCGAGGTCGGCCGCGACCGAGCAGGCCCGTTCGACGGCCTCGGCCTCGGCTTCGGCGGTGCGGTAGGCGCTCCACGCGTCGGCATCATCTCGCTCTTTGGCCGACTCGTCGAACAGGTCGGCATCCTCGGCGTGGACAGTCACCGTCACGTCAGCCGCTTCGGCGCGCTCGACGGCCTCCTCGAACAGGTCGGCTTCGATACCCATGTCGCCGGTCGAATCCGCCAGGAACACTTCACCCAGCGCGGCGAGTGGCTTCTCGAGCAGTTCGTCGGGGTTCCATGCGTCGGTGACGCCGCCGTTGATGCCGTAGTCGACGGCCGATACTTCGGCTAACCCCGCCTTCTGATCGAACGTGGCTCCGTCGATGGTCGGTGGATCGGTGTTCGGTTGGTCGAACACCGTTGTGACGCCGCCAGCGGCGGCGCTTCGAGAGCCAGTCGTCCACGTCTCCTTGTGGGAGTAGCCCGGCTCCCGGAAGTGAACGTGGGCGTCTATCATCCCCGGTAGGAGACGTTTCTCGTCGGCGTCCAGGACGTCATCCTCCGCGTCGAGTCCCTCGCCGATTTCGGCGATGCGCTCGCCGTCGATTCGGATGTCCCGAACCCGGCCGTCGGCCAGCGTCGCGTTCCGTATAAGCATTAACCCATCTCCTCAGCGAAGGGTGGTAAGCCTCACGAACCGCCCTTACGCGAGCAGGTCGCTTGCGGACACGTCGGTTCGCTCACGGTCGCCGACGAACGTCGTCTCGATGCCGTCGATAACACGTGCTGGATCGCTGGGGCCGGACGCGCTTTCCACGCTGCCGACCGACTCGGGATCGAACGGCACCCCGAGGGCGGTGTAGACTGGCCCGAGTACGGCGGCAATCTCGTGTTCATCGCGCTCCGTGACGACGATACAGCCGCCGACGAGCGCGTTCATGCGCCGGACGCGCTGGGCAAGCCCGGCGATCTTCCCGTCTCCTTGGAGGGAGTGTTCTCCCGGACAGAACGATTTCTCGGGTTCGCCGCGCTGGACGCTCACGCCGATCGACCGAAGCGCCTGCTGCAGCAGGCCCGTCACGTCCTCATAGCGCGTCTGAATCCCGCCCCAGTCGCTGTCGGTCGGGATGGCGTACGTAAACGCGACAGTCCCGCCAGTGTAGGCGACGGCGTGGCCGCCGACGCTTCGCTTGATGTGCTCGTAGCCCCGCTCTCGCGCTTCCTCGCGGGCGCGTTCGTAGCCGTCGGCGGCCGCATCACGACGACCGAACGCGATCTGTTTGGGCGGCGTCCACGCTCGGAGCGCCGGCTCGCCGGTTTCGTCGACGATGTCGCCGAGTCGCCGTGTCACGTCGCGGTCACGCTCGATATCGGGCAGCGACCCCCGGACGATTCGCATGCCGACGCTACGCGCCGACGGGGCTAAAACGACGCGGGACGAACCGGGGGTATGGTCGCGCTATCGGGCGACGTGATCGCCCGGTACAAACGGTTTTCGCTGTATAATTCGCCGTACCCGGCCCACGACCGCGGGTATGCCATCGACCTCTATCCGGGAACGGAGACGGCTTCATCGCCGGTGGCTGGCGAGGTGCTTGAGACGCGAACCGTCCGCTGTCCGCCGAAGCCGTACGCGGTTTCGGAAGACCATTTGATTCTCATCGACTGCGGTGATGTCGTCGCCAGGATTCTCCACGTCGACCCGAGCGTCGAGGAGGGAGATTCAGTCGCCATCGGGGATTCTCTTGGCCGATTAGTGCGGTCTGGGTTCTTCGGCCAGTGGGTCGACAACCACATCCACCTCGGCTTCCGAAAGCCGACGCAGAACCTCCGGCGGGCATCGGGATCGCTGCCGCTCTCCGTGGACATCTCCGTCGACGGCGTTCCTTGGAACGGCGCCGGCGAGGTCGTCGAGACGGGGCCGACACATCTCTTGCTCGACGCACCGAGTCACGACGGGTCTGGGTTCGCCGCGCTCGCGAGCGATTCGGGCGTGCCGCTGGACGGTGGATTGGCGCATTACTCCGGTGGCGGCGTGCTGGCGGAGGCGCGTGGTGAGGTGTCGCTACTCGGAACGCCGGTGGGGACGGTCGACGGTGAGGGCGTCGAGTGGCGCGACGTGGCGATTCGAGCGAACGGGGCTCGCGCGACCGGGCTGTCGCTGTTCGCATCTCGGGTGCCGTTCGGGGCCAAGGTTATCTTCCACGAAGGCCACGATTTCGCGGTCGGCGACCACGTCGATGTGTCGATAGAGCCGACCGACGACCCGATTCGGTTGGGCTGACAGCCAGCGCTTGCGGCCCTGATATCGGCCACACGCCCGCGGCGGTGCGCTGGGCTCCCGCCGTGTTCGCCGCGGGGTTGTCTCACGTCACACTCCGGGCTGGCCGCGGTTTCGTACATAAACCCTAGCCGTGCTGTTCGCGGTGTTGTTCGTTCTTGCGTGGTACGTCTCGTCGTCGCGGATGCGTTCGAGATACTCCTCGATGCGGAAAGGACGCCCGCACGCCGCCCCTCGCCCGCGCCGCGTGCGAGGACGTAGGCCGTATCCGGCCCGGTGAGAGGATGAGCGCGACCGCGGCGGCGAGATACACCGCGAGAGTTCGCGGCCCTCGCGGGGGTAGCGAACGAGTCGCGCGTCGACGCTCTGCTTGCGGAGGAAAAGATAGCCGGTCGTGACTGCTCTGTCCGCTGCTGCCGTGTGTCGATGTGACGAACAAAGCCTTTACCGGCTGGATAGCCTACACACAGTAAATGGTACTCGACGACCTGGGCAGTTCCCTTCGGGGAACGCTCGACAAACTACAGGGGAAAACCCGCCTCAGCGAGGAGGACGTCGAGGAGATCGTCAAGGAGATTCAACGCTCTTTGCTCTCCGCTGACGTCGATGTCGACCTCGTGATGGAGCTTTCCGACTCCATCCGAGAGCGCGCCCTTGAAGAGGAGCCGCCCTCCGGAACAACCGCGAAAGACCACGTCCTCAAGATCGTCTACGAGGAGATGGTCGAGCTCGTCGGTGAATCCACTGAGCTCCCACTGGAAGAACAGACCATCGTCCTTGCTGGCCTGCAGGGGTCGGGAAAGACCACAAGCGCCGCCAAGATGGCGTGGTGGTTCTCGAAGAAAGGCCTGCGACCGGCGGTCATCCAGACTGACACGTTCCGGCCCGGCGCTTACGAACAGGCCAAGGAGATGTGTGAACGCGCCGAGGTCGACTTCTACGGCAATCCCGACGAGGACAACCCCGTCAAGATCGCCCGGAACGGCCTCGAAGAGACCGCCGACGCCGACGTTCACATCGTCGACACGGCCGGTCGACACGCGCTGGAAGACGACCTCATCGACGAACTCGAGGATATCGAGCGCGTCGTCGACCCCGACCGGAACCTGCTCGTGCTTGACGCCGCAATCGGCCAGGGCGCGAAAGACCAGGCCGAACGGTTCCATGACGCGGTCGGCATCGACGGCGTGATGATCACCAAACTCGACGGGACGGCGAAAGGTGGCGGTGCCCTCGCTGCCGTCGACCAGACCGACTCCTCCATCGCCTTCCTCGGAACCGGTGAGGAAGTGCCGGATATCGAGCGCTTCGAGGCGTCGGGCTTCATCTCCCGGCTGCTCGGCATGGGCGACCTCAAGCAGCTCTCCGAGCGCGTCGAGCGCGCGATGCAGGAGACCCAGGAGGAGGAAGATTGGGATCCGGAAGACCTCATGCAGGGTGAGTTCACCCTCAAGGACATGCGGAACCAGATGAACGCGATGAACAAGATGGGGCCGCTCGACCAGGTGATGGACATGATCCCCGGTATCGGTGGCGGCATCAAAGACCAGCTGCCGGACGACGCGATGGACATGACCCAAGACCGGCTCCGGGATTTCGAGGTCATCATGAACTCGATGACCGACGACGAACTGGAGAACCCCCGCTCCATCGGCCAGAGCCAGATCGAACGCATCGCCCGCGGCTCCGGCACCGACGAGGAGACGATTCGGGAACTCCTCGAACAGCATAAGATGATGAGTCGGATGATGAAGCAGTTCCAGGGCATGGGTGACGGCGACATGCAGCGGATGATGAAGCAGATGCAGGGCGGTGGTGGCGGCGGTGGCGGTATGGGCGGTATGGGTCCGTTCGGCGACTGAAGCCACCGGTTTCGTTTCAGCGCGTTTTGACAATCTGTTTCAATAATCTCTCAGAGGAATCCCGCTTCCGCCGCCCGTGGCGGCATACAGGCTCAAGTAGCTTCAGCGGTAGGTGGTACCATGGCAGACGAACCCCATCCACAGCTGCACGGCATTCTCGACATGGTCGCTGACACGCCGAGCTTCGAAGACGTCGGCGTTGAGGGCGCTAGACAGCAGTTCGACGCAGTATCGACGTTCACGCCCGCACACGAGGTGTACGACGAACTCGACATTACCATCCCTGGGCCGGGTGGCGAGATGGACGCTCGAGTGTACCGCCCTGGTGAGGGTGACCGCCCCGTGCTCGTCTACTTCCACGGTGGCGGCTTCGTCGTCGGCGGGCTGGATACCCACGACATCATCTGTCAGAAACTGGCCGACGAGAGCGGCTGGACAGTCGTCTCCGTCGACTACCGGCTCGCGCCGGAACACCCGTTCCCGGCGGCACTCGAGGACGCTTACGCGGCGACGGAGTGGGTCGCGGAGAACCAGAGTGCGGTCGGCGGCAACGGCACCATCGCGGTCGGCGGCGACAGCGCCGGTGGGAACCTCTCTATCGGCGTGACGCTCATGGCACGGGACGCAGAGGCCGACGAGACGATAGAGAAGAGTCCGGATATCGCCCACCAGGTGCTGTACTACCCGGTGACGGCCGGTTCATTCCACGAGCACCCGAGTCGCGAGGAGAACGCCGAGGGGTACTTCCTCGAGAAGAAGACGATGGAGTGGTTCACCGACCAGTACGTCCAGTCGCCGGCACACGCGCGAAACGAGTATCTCGTGCCGCTTCTGGTCGACGACCTCTCGGGGCTGCCCTCAGCGACGGTCGTGACGGCCGGATTCGACCCGTTGCGCGACGAGGGCGACGCCTACGCCGAGGCGCTTGAGGAAGCCGGCGTCGACGTCTTCCACGCCAAATACGACGACATGATTCACAGCTTCGCGAGCTTCATCGGCATGGTCGAGGCCGCCGACGACGCCATCCGGGTGGCAGCGTCCGGGCTGGACGCCGCGCGCGAAGACTGACACCGGCAGCCGGATTTGGCGCCGTTCGATCCCTGTTCTCCGACGCGAATCGCCCCGAACATAACCGTTTCCTGCATCGCGCTACTCGTTCGGCTGAATGGCACCATCGCTCGGCGCGCTGCTGGTCGGCGAGGTGCTCCCCCGCGTCATCACCATCGCGGTGGCCATCGCGGCGGGCGTCACCTTCGCGAACCTGCTCGTCGCCTTCGGCGTCATCGACTACATCGCGGCGCTGTCGAAGCCGCTGACCGCCCCCGCGAATCTCCCCGACGAGGTCGGCGGCGCTATCCTCACCACGGCCGCCTCCACGACCGCGGGCTACGGCATGCTCGCCGAATACCGCGATTCCGGGCTGCTCGACGACCGCGCGACGCTCGTCGCCGTCACCATCAACACGTTCTTCGGCTTCGTCCAGCACATCTTCACCTTCTATGCGCCCGTCCTGATTCCGATTCTCGGCCTCCGGGTCGGCCTGCTGTACGTCGGCACCCGCGCCGCCATCTCGCTTGCCATCACGATTACGGGCGTCGTCGCCGGCGCGTTCCTGCTCTCGGCGCGGAACGTCAACCCCGACGCGATGGCCGACATCGAACCCGAGGCTCGCCCGGATGGCGGCGACGCGACACCTGTTCGCGAGAAGCTCCGTGCGGCGGCCCGCTCGGGCGTCGAGAAGACGTGGGATATCCTCCCGCGGCTGGTCGTCGTCTACACACTCGTCGTCATCCTGACGGCGTACTACGACCTGGAGGCGCTGACGGGCGGGGCGGCCGACCCGCTGGCGACGCTGACCGGGCTGCCATCAGCGGCCGTTCCCGTCATCGTCGTGTACGCCTTCGACACCACGAGCGGGGCGGTGACCATCGCGCCGCTCATCGAGGATGGGGTGTTCACGGCGCGGACGGCCGTCGCGACGATGCTGCTCGGCGGTATCGTCTCCTTCACCGTCTCGACGTTCAAACGCTCCATCCCGTTCCAGTTCGGTATCTGGGGCGCGGAGTTCGGCACGAAGGTCGTTATCGTCAACACGACGCTGAAAATCGTCTGGATCGCCGTGGCGCTCGTGCTGTTGCTGGCGGTTTAGGCCCTGAAAATTCGAGAGTACTGGTTCAGTCCCTCAGCCGCGACGCAGAGGCGGCTGCCGTCCCACTGGGCGTCGATTTCCTCGATTTCGAACCCCTCTTCGCTCCCGTCCGTACCGAACAGGCGGGACGGGAGGCCGAACTCACTCGTCCACGCTCCTGCCGGCGTGGTCGGGAACGCCATCTTGTGGCACCTCCACTCGGCAGTATGCTCGCGGTTCAAAATAAATCTCGAAATAGTTTATCCGGCGTGTCGGTGCTCTTTTACTCGTGCTCCCGGTAGCGACACCGTGCATCTCCTGGCGACGACGAACGGCGGGCTCGAATCCATCACTGCCGCCGAAACGGCGACCCTCGTCGGCGTCGATGCCGACGTCCACCACCGGGGCGTCATCGAGTTCGACGGGAACTACGACAACGTTTACGACCTCCACTATCAGTCGCGCACCTGCCACCGGCTGCTTGAAGTGCTGGTGGACGCCCCCATCTCGGAGCTGTCGGACGTCTACGACCGGGTGCGAGAGGCGGCCATCGCTGAGCATCTGCCGTTCGAGTCGTTCGGCGTCGTCGGGACGCGGCACGGCACCCACGAGTTCACGAGCATGGACGTCGCAGAGCGCGTGGGGCAGGCCGTTATCGACGAATACCGCGAGGAGACGAGCAAGCGCCTGCCGGTCGACCTCGACGACCCAACCGTGCGGCTGGAGGCGTACCTCTACGACGACCGCTTCACCCTCGCCGTCGATTTGACTGGCGACTCTCTGCACAAGCGCCCGTACCGTGTCTGCGAACACGACGCTCCGCTCAGAGCGACGCTCGCGTACTCGATGCTCCACATCGCTGAGTACGAGGCCGACGACCGCCTCGTCGACCCGATGGCAGGGTCGGCGACCATCCCCATCGAGGCCGCGCTGTCGGCGGCTGACCGCGTGCCCCGTCCCGACCTCGACCCCGCCTTCGAGGTGTTGCCGAACTACGACGCCGAGGCGTTCTACGACCGCCGCGCCGCCCACTCGACTGGCGACCCGGCGCTCGATATCGAGGCCCGCGAGAAACGGCAGAAATGGCGCAAATGCGCCCGCGTCAACCGCGAGGCTGCCGACCTGGAAGGGAAGGTCGACATCGCCGAGGCTGACGCCCGCGAGGCGGCCATCGATGCCGACTGCGTCGTCACGAACCTCCCGTTCGGCATCCGGGTCAGCGACGACCTACGGGGGCTGTATCAGGCGTTCGCCGACCGCGTCCGCGAGGGCGATGTCGACCGACTCGTCGCGCTCACGACGAAACCTGACCTGCTCCCGCTCGATGCGGTCGACCGCTACGATATCCCATACGGCCGTATCGATGCCGCTATCGTCGTCTGCGAGCCGTAGCCTGTACGTTCGTTGGCAACGATTGCGGCCAGTCGGTATCTTTATGAACAATCGTGTAATACAGTGGAGTATATGCGAAACGCTGCTCGCGCTCGTGGTTCGCTGCTCGCCGCGGTACACGTACGCTAGTCCTTCTTTTGACCCGTACCGCTGCCGACCACCGAACACACCCAACACATGAGCACACAACCGACACCCGATTCGCAGATGACCGATCCCCGAACGACCGAAATCGCAGCCCGTAGTGGCGCCGACCCGTGGGCCGACGCCGACAGCGCCGAGCCGACGCTAACCGCGGCGAAGGCACCCCGCCAGTTCGAACCCACTCGGCACGAGCGGCTTCGGAACCTCATCGACGACGAGAACGCCTACTGTAACTGATACGGACGGCTGTCCGTCATTTACGACAGTTGCGCCCACTGCGAGGAGGTACGGCAGCTGTGGGCGAAGGTATTAGCGGCTCGCACGCCTCGTTCACACATGGAACGGCCGGCGTGGCTGCGCGCGCCACATCCGCGGATACTCGACGGCTCGCTGCTTCTCGCGGTCGCGTTCGTCCTCACGACGGGCATCGTGAGTCTGTACTCCGGCCGGCCGAGCAGAGCGTGGGTGTTCCTGACCCACGGCATCGGCGGGCTGACGCTTGCGGGTCTCGTGGCGCTGAAACTCCGTCGCGTCCGACACCGGGTGGCCGGCGGCCTCCGGAACGCCGTCATCGCGCTGTCGGTGCTGCTCGCTGCGGTCACCATCGGTGCGCTGGCGACGGGCACCGCCTGGGTGCTCGGCGCCGACCTCGACCTCGGCCCCTGGGGCCTCCTGAACCTCCATATCGGCCTCGGACTGCTCGTCGCCGGCCTGCTGGCCGGCCATCTCGTCTTCCGCTTTCGGCTCCCCCAGCGTCCGGATTTCGAGGGCCGACGGACGGCCATCCGCTACACCGCCCTCGTCGCTGCGGGCGCTGCGACCTACCGCCTGCAAGGTGTGGTCAACGGCGCCCTGGAGACGGCCGGCGCTCGGCGTCGCTTCACCGGCTCGAAGGAGGACGGCAGCGACGAGGGCAACGCCTTTCCGGTAACGAGCTGGGTCGCTGACCGACCCAACCCCGTCGACGAGGCGACGTGGTCTCTGACCGTCGACGGCGCTGTTGCCAACCCCATCGAACTCGATTACGCCGAGGTCGGCGGCGACGAGGTTCGCGCCCTCCTCGATTGTACCAGCGGCTGGTATTCGGAACACGACTGGCAGGGCGTTGCTGTCGGCTCGCTGCTCGATGCTGTCGACCCCGACGAGGACGCCGCGTGGGTGTCGTTTCGCTCGGTCACCGGCTATCGCTGGAGTCTGCCCATCGACGAGGCACGCAACGTGCTGTTGGCCACGCATGTCGATGACGAACAGCTCACCCACGGCCACGGCTTCCCGCTGCGTCTCGTCGCTCCCGGGCGCCGCGGCTTCCAGTGGGTCAAGTGGGTCGAATCAGTCCGCGTCACCCGCCGCCGCAGCCACAGCGAGCGAATCGCGATCTTCGTCAGCGGCTTCCGGTAGAATCCATCGGCTGGCCGTCCTGGGTCGGCGGCGCGATGTGGTCGATGAACGTCTCGACGTCGGGTTCGTTGACCGTGACGCGGACGTGGATATCGCCGAGTTCGCCGCCGCTGCCGACCGCGAAGTTGATGACGCCGCGGAACGCCGCCTGCTTCTTCAACTCGAACGTGAACGTGTCGTCCTCCTGGTTCGAGAAGAACGCGCCACGGGCAGTGTCGAGAATAGCCTGCTCGTGGAGCCGCTCCGAGAAGTGCTCCATCGTGTGACACTCCGCGAGGAGTTCGCCGGGATGGGACTCGATTTCGGCTTCTGGGAAGATGTTGCGGATGGCGTCGGCAACGCGGTCGCTCACTTCGGTGTCGTTGACCGGTGCAGTGATCTGGACGTCGATGCTGTATATCATCGTCATTCGAGTATCCTCTGGGCGTGTTTGCGGAACTCCGCCAGCGAGCCCGTGTTGTCGATGGTGAGGTCGGCGCGGGCAAGCGCCTCGTCGAGGCCAAAGCTCAGTTCTCGCTCGTCGCGGGCCGCGAGCCCCTCGCCCCCCTCGCCGACCTTGTCACGGCCGCGTTCGTTGACACGCTTTTCGCGCACCGCGAACGGCGCTTCGATGCTGACGAGCGTGAAGTCGTCACCGAATCGCTCCTCGAAAATGTCGACCTCGGCGCCAGCACGGATGCCGTCGACCAGAACGGTGTCGCTCTCCGCCGAGGCGTCCTCGATGTGCGGCAGGGAGGCCTCGGCGATGGCCGCGGGGCCGTTCTCCTGGCGAAGCGCCTGTGCCACCTGGCCGTGGTGTTCGGCCGGGTCGAGCCCGCGCTCGCGGCACTCCGCTCTGATGACGTCGCCCATCGTCACGACGGGGATATCCAACTCCTCGGCGACGGTCGCGAACTCGCCTTTGCCGCTGCCCGCCAGCCCGACGGTTCCGATGACTCGCATTCGTCTATGGATACTTCGAGCGCTCGTTTAACGGCTTTGCTCGCCGGCCACCACACTCATGCCCCCTGCGGCGCAACACCCAGTATGGGCGAACGCTCCCTCCTCACCCGTGCGCTTTGGTTCCTCTTCGTCGGCTGGTGGCTCACGCCACTGCTCGTCAACGTCGCGTGGCTGCTCGGCATCACCGTCGTTCTCCTGCCGATTTCGGTGAAGCTCATCAACCTCGTGCCGACGGCGCTGACGCTGAAAACGCCGCAGTCGACCGTCGACCCCGAAAGCGCCCGCAGCCAGCACAATCTGCTCGTGCGGGCGGCGTATTTCGTCTTCGTCGGCTGGTGGCTGAGCTTCATCTGGGCGAACGTGGCGAACCTGTTTGCGGTGACCGTCATCGGGTTGCCAATCGCCATCTGGATGCTCCATCGGCTCCCGTTCGTGCTGTCTCTGTACCGCTACGACGGCTGATTCGTACGGTTTTTGTGGCGGCACCCGCTACTCAGTGTAGGGCACGTAGCTCAGCCCGGATAGAGCGTCGGACTTCTAATCCGACGGTCGTGGGTTCGAATTCCGAAAGACTCGCTAGGCTCGTCTTTCGGCGTTCGCGAACCTGCGGTTCGCTCACTCCCACCGTGCCCGCGAATACCTCGGCTGATCCAGTGAACCGCTACGTTCGGGTGATATTTCGCTTCGCAACGTCTTTGCAGTTCGGGCCAGAACGCGAAACCAAGGGCACGTAGCTCAGCCCGGATAGAGCGTCGGACTTCTAATCCGACGGTCGTGGGTTCGAATCCCACCGTGCCCGTCCGCAAACCTTCGCTTTAGGACTTCTACGTAGAAGTCTGCCTAAGAAGCTCTGTTTCCCATATTCATGGGATTCTTAACATGAAGTCTGTTCTCTCAATCCGGGGTTCGTTAAGTACCTGAACGCCCTTCCCCGCTTGCTGTCGATTCCCATACTCGGATTCAACGGATATTGTTCTATCACTTGCTCTCCCCCCACCCACTCCACTGCTTGTGAACCACCGATTCGGAAAGAGTCAGAGCTGGGCCTCTTCACGGGGTTGGATCGCGATGGTTGTAGACGCCCGTCCAGCCACCGCAGGCGAGATAGCGGGAGAGTCGGTGTGCCCGGCAGCGCAGCGACCTTTAGGAGCGAGCAGTCCGGAACGGGGCGCCGGCGCCGACGGCGCCGCGCATCGACCCGACCAACCGGAAGCGGGGGCTTGTCCCCCGATCCGGAAGATCGAGCGCATGCTCTCGACCAGAGGGAGAGAGCCCCCGAGTTGCGTGGTAGAGGTGGTTGCGGTGAGTGACCAATTTTCCATCCACGGCTCGCACGCACCAGACTAGGAGTCCCAGTCTCGGCCTTCAAAAACATCCTCAGATGACTATCGGTAGTCCATCCGGTTCGAATCAGAAGGTGGTTTCTTCGGCGGAGCTTGCTAGATTCTTCTATATGATGTCATAAACTATCCACAGCAGAGTTCCCCGGATCAACTTCATTGACGAATCCAAGGATTCTCGTAGTCGCGTCAGGGTTTTCTTCGACATTTTTAAAATAGTGTATCATTCCCTGTACGGCGTTGTCCTGTTTATGATAATCCCACAATTTTAGTTGGTTCTCAATGTCCGAATCTGCCAGGACTAACACCCCTTCATCCACCAGCGTTGATCGAGCGCTTCCTTTGATCGAGCTGCACATCACGATTGCTATTGCCCCCGTGTTTTGAGCAAGTTCACGAAGGCCATTCAGTTCCCTCTCAACAACTGAATCGGTAACGGGTTTGTCCTTAGCTTCAAGAGATACCATTAGATCTGGCCCGATGTACCCATCAATATCCCCCAACCGATTCTGTCGTGATGAACCAGTTCGCAAATTACTAGTTCGAAGTGATAGGTGTTGCCACTCGGCCT
>NZ_JBLGBY010000036.1:0-22225 GCF_047616845.1 Natronomonas sp.
CGTAGGAGTAATCGAGCGTCTCCTGGGGGTTCTCCGCGCGGTTGAGGACGGCGTTGATCTTCGAGCGGATGGCGTAAGATGCCCGCGAGAGGATGCCCATGCCCTGTTCTGTGTGTTCTGGCTCCTTAAAACGCTACGTGGATATGGGAATTAATCCGTTCGGAACGACAGATCCAGTGCGGCCGCACTATGGGTCAGACTCCCCATCGAGATGACGTCGACGCCGGTGGCGGCGTACGCCGGCACGTCATCGAGCGTAATCCCGCCGCTTGCCTCGGTCAAGACATCGTCCGACGTCGTCTCGACGGCCCGTTCGGTTTCGGCCGGCGACATGTTGTCGAGCAGGACGATGTCGGCGCCCGCCGCCGCTGCGTCGGCGGCCTCGGACGGGCGTTCGACCTCGACTTCGATTTTCGTCGCGAAGGAGACGCGCTCACGGAAGCGGGCGATGGCGCTCTCCATGCCGAGTTCGGCGATGTGGTTGTCCTTCACCATCACCATATGCGAGAGGTCGAGTCGGTGGGTGTCGCCGCCGCCGGCTGCGATGGCGCGTTTCTCGACGCCGCGAAGGCCGGGCGTCGTCTTCCGGGTACCCGCGATTTCGACTGCGTCGGATTCCGTGCGCGCGGCGTCGACGGCCTCCCGTGTCCGGGTCGCGATTCCGGAGGCGTGGCCAGTGATGTTGACCGCGACGCGTTCGCCGCGGAGCACGTCGCTTGCCGGCCCGGAGACGCGAAGCACCGTATCGCCCTCGTCGATGCGGGTGCCATCCTCGGCACGTTCATCGACCGCAACGCCGAGATAGTCGAAGACGGCTTCGGCGGCGTCGAGGCCGGCGACGACGCCCGATTCTTTGGCCACGAGACGGCCCGTCGTCTCACCGGGCACGTCGTTCGTCACGTCGTGGTGGCCGAGGTCTTCGCGCAGCCAGCGTTCGACCTGTGAGCGTTCAATCGGCATCGGCGGTCGGTTCCGTGAGGTGATGACAGCCGCGTGATTCGCCGTTCTCGGCGGCCGCACGCGTCACGAGCAACGCGGTGACGCAGGCGCCGCGGAGTTCGTACAGCGACCGACTCGTCCGGGTGCGGGTGTAGGCGTCGATTTCACCTTTCAGGCGCCGGAGGACGGCGCCGGCCCGCGAGAGCTCGTCCGGCGTGCGTTCGATGCCGACGAACTCGTCCATCACGCGACGGAGGCGGACGAACTTCTCGTCGGCGAACCCCACCGGCATATCGGGGTCACTGTCGAGCAGGTCGGGCGCTTCGACGCGCTCGACCTCGAAGCCAGCGGCGGCCTCGCCGGCGCGAAGCCCCCACACGAGCGCCTCCAGCAGGCTGGTGGAGGCGAGGCGGTTGGCGCCGTGGACGCCAGTCCGGGCGCATTCGCCGACCGCGAACAGGCGGCCGAGCGAGGTACGGCCATCCGTGTCGACGTCGATGCCGCCACAGAGGAAGTGTTCGGCGGGTGCGACCGGAATACCGTCTTCGGGGTCGACGCCGCGGCGTTCACACTCGTCGGCGAGGCCGGGGAACTCCCCGGCGAAATCAAGCGGGCTCACGTCCAGATACACCTCGCCGGTGCGTTCGCGCTCGGTTCGGACGGCGCGGGCGACGACGTCCCGCGGTGCGAGTTCGGCGTCGGCGTGGTACTCCGGCATGAACCGCTCCCCGTCTGCGTTGCGGAGCAGCGCACCCTCGCCGCGGACGGCCTCGCTGAGGAGGAAGGTGCCCTGGCCGTCGTCTTCGTCTCCGGAGAACGCCGTCGGATGGAACTGGACGTACTCCATGTCCTCGACGTCGGCGCCGGCCAGTGCCGCCATCGCGATGCCGTCACCCGTGGCGGTCGAGGGGTTCGTCGACCGGCCGTAGCAGGCACCGATGCCGCCCGTCGCGAGCACGGTCGCGCCGGCGAAGCAGGGCGCCCACTCGCCGTCTCGCTCTCGCGGTTCCTCACCGCTCGAGCTGTCCGCGGAGCGTGGCTCCGCGCGCTCCAAGATGGCGCCGTGGACACGGCCCTCGTGGGTGATGAGGTCGAGGGCGGCCGTATCCTCCAATACCTCGACGTGGTCGTGGTCATCAAGGTAGTTCAGGAAGGGCGCGAGGAGGTGCTTGCCCGTTTCGGCATCGACGTGGAGGATGCGTGCCTCGCTGTGGGCTGCCTCTTGGCCGTATTCGGGCTCCTCGTCGCCATCGAACTCGACACCGAGCGTGTCGATGAACACGTCTCGGACGGCCCCGTCGGCGTTCTCGACGAGCGTGTCGACGGCATCCGGGTCTGCGAGGCCGTCGCTGGCCTCGATGATGTCCTGTTTGAACGCCTCGGGGTCATCGCGGGTGACTGCGACGCCACCCTGGGCCCAGTAGGAGGTCGACTCCTCGGGCCGGCTGGCTTTCGTCGCGAGCGTCACCTCGGCACCCGCTCGTGCGCCGGCCAGCGCGGTCGCACAGCCGGCGACGCCGCTGCCGACAACGAGCAGGTCGGTCTCGCGGTCGTCGATTGTGTCTCCCATATTACACCTCCAACATTCGTTCGAGTGCCAGCCCGGCGAGCTCTTTCTCGCGGGGCGCGACCTCGATGACGTTCCGTTCGACGCCTTCCGCCAGTCCTTCGAGTACCCAGGTCAGGTAGTTCGGGTCGACCTGGCGCATAGCGTTACAGTCCATGCAGGCGTCGCCACACAGCGGTAGGACGTTCACCTCGGGGTGCCACCGCTGGAGGTGGTTCGTGAGGTGGATTTCGGTGCCGATGGCCCACGTGTCGCCGGGGTCGGCGTTCTCGACCGTCTCACAGATGGTCGAGGTCGAGCCCGCCTTGTCGGCGGCTTCGACGACCTCACGGCGGCATTCGGGGTGGACGATGACGTTCGCGTCTGGGTGCTCCGTGCGAACCTCCTCGATGTGCTGTTCGGTGAAGCGTTCGTGTACCTGACAGTAGCCGTCCCAGAGGATGATGTCCGCGTCGGCGACCTCCTCGGCGTCTTTCGACTCCGGATCCCACGGATCCCACTCGGCGGTCGAATCCGCCATGCCGAGTCGGTGGGCCGTGTTGTCGCCGAGGTGCTTGTCGGGCAGGAAGAGCACCTTATCGCCCTGCTCGAAGGCGTACTCGAAGGCTTTGTGGGCGTTCGAGGAGGTACAGACCAGCCCACCCTGCTCGGCGCAGAACGCCTTCAGGTCAGCGTAGCTGTTCATGTAGGTGATCGGGATGATGTCGGCGTCGTCGTCGGCCGCGGCGTTGAGTTCGGCCCACGCGGCGTCGACTTGCAACGCTTCAGCCATCCCCGCCATCGGGCAGGACGCCTCCATGCTCGGGAGGATGACCGTCTGGTCGTCGTCGGTGATGATGTCGGCGGATTCGGCCATGAACGTGACGCCACAGAAGATCACGTAGTCGGCGTCGGCGTTGGCCGCTCGCTGGGAGAGTTCGTAGGAGTCGCCGATGAAATCGGCGTGTTCGACGATCTCGCGCCGCTGGTAGTTGTGGCCCAGTACGATGACGTCGTCGCCCAGCGTCTCGCGGGCGGCGTCGATACGGGCCGAACGTTCCGCCTCGCCCAGCTCCCGGTACGCCGGCGGGAGCTGTTCGAGGTTGTCGTATTTGAAGAGACTGAGGTCGGTTTCGAGGTCTACCGTTTCCATTTCGGGCATTGGTTATCCACCGTGGGGTGTTCCAACCCACGGAGTCCAATATTGATAAAATTTTGTCTTCGATACCCAACCACAGGGGTATATTTTGCCGTTATCAGGGGCGACCACATGAAAACCTTCGACAAATTGGTGTCGAGCCGCGTCCGTGCGCCGCTCAGGCTTCGTAGACAACCGTCCCGTCCACCACCGTCATGCGGACGTTGATATCCCCAATCGAGTCAGGGTCGACGTCCCACGGCGAGTCCGAGAGCACGACGAAATCAGCACACTTGCCGGCTTCGACGGTGCCGAATCGGTCTTCGTCGTGGCCGGCGTAGGCCGCTCCCGACGTGTACGCCCGCAACGCCTCAGTCACGGTGAGTCGCTGGCTCTTCTCGGAGGCCGTGACGGCCTGCTGGACGCCGTACAGTGGGCCGATGGGCATACAATCGCTGCCGAACGCAAGCGGGATGTCGGCGTCGAGCACGTCCGAGAAGCGGTTCGACGCCGCGGTTCGTGCCTCGCCCAGTCGCTTCTCGTAGAGGCCGTCCTCGCGGGCCCACCGCAGGAAGTTCGGCTGCATCGACGCGACGGCGTCGAATCCCGAGAGGTCGTCGGGCAGCAACTCAGCGTGCTCGATTCGGTGTCGAGCTTCGGGGTCGTCCGGCAGCGTCTCCAGGGTCACGTCGACGGCCTCGTCGCCGATGGCGTGGACGGCTAACTGGTAACCGAGTTCGTCGGCACGCGCGGCGATATCGGCCAGCTCCTCGGGGTCGACGACCCACTCGCCGGTGCCCGTTCGGTCGGCGTACGGCGCGTCGAGTTTTGCGGTGCCGGCGCCGAGCGACCCGTCGGTGTAGGTCTTGATGCCGCCCACTTCGACGAACGGCCCGCCGTGGTTCGTCACCAAGCCCGTCTCCGCGACGGCGTCGAAATGATCCGTCCAGTAGTAGATGCGCACGCGGAGGTCGAGGTCGCCATCGGCGGCCAGTTCCCGGTAGGCTGCGGGCGCATCCGACTGCCGTACCATGTCGTGGACGCCGGTGACGCCGAGTTCGTGAGCGTGGTCGCGCGCGGTCTCGATGAGCTGTTTCGTCTCCGCACGTCCCGGCGCCGTCTCCATGCGCAGCAGTTCGGCAGCGTCTTCCGTGACGACGCCTGTCGGCTCGCCGCCCGCCCGCTGGACGCCCGATTCGGGCAGTTCCTCGCCGTATCGCTCGAAGACGACCGAATTCACCGATGCGGTGTGTAGGTCTTCCCGGAACGCGACGACGGGCAGCTCCGTCGACACCGAATCGAGTTCCTCGCGGGTCAGATACGCGCCGGACGGCCAGGCCGATTCGTCGTAGCCGTAGCCGAGAATCCACCCATTTGCCGAGGTCTCTCGGAGCAGTTCGACGGCTTCCTCGCGGTCGTCGGCCGCCCCGAGGTCGGCGTGGACGAGTCGCCGCCCGACGACCTCCATGTGGGTGTGGGCGTCGATGAACCCCGGCAGGAGAACGCCGTCCTCGCAGTCGACGACGTCGGTGTCGACGCCCTCTAAGAACTCGATTTCGTACGCCGACCCGACACGGATGATGCGGCCGTCTCGAACAGCGACGGCCTCGTGTGTTTTGTCGGGGTCGCCGAGCGTGTGTACCTCGGCGTTCGTGAAGATGCGATCCGCTGCGTCCGTCATACCGGAGCGGCGGCCGCCAGCGCCTTGAAACCCGACGGAGCGGTGGCGGACGGAAACCCTTAGTCGCCCGCCTGCAACTCGTCTGTATGACCGACGCCGCCGACCTCGCTGCCCGCGTCCAGGCGGGCGAGGTGCGCCTACACGAACTCGAACAGCACGCCGACGCCGACGTGGCCGCCGAAGCCCGTCGCCTCATCCTCACCGAGGAGACCGAGGCCGATCTCGATGCCATCGGTGCCTACACCTTCGATGCGGCCGACGCCGGCCCGAACATCGAGAACATGGTCGGCGCCGCACAGGTGCCGATGGGCATCGTCGGCCCGATTCACGTCGATGGCGGTGCCGTCGAAAGAGCGAAACACCTCCCGCTCGCGACCACCGAGGGCGCACTTGTCGCATCCGTCAATCGCGGCTGTGCGGCCATCCGGGCGGCCGACGGCGCGACCGCACGCGTCCTCAAGAACGCCATGACCCGCGCGCCCGTCTTCCGCGTGGCCGACGTTGGCGAGGCCAGCGAAGTCGCCTCGTGGGTGCGCGAGAACGTCGACGAACTCGCGGCTGCCGCCGAATCGACGACGAATCATGGCGAACTGCGCGACGTGACGCCGTACGTCGTCGGTGACAACGTCTTCCTCCGATTCGCCTACGACACGAAGGACGCGATGGGGATGAACATGGCCACCATCGCCACCGAGCAGGCCTGCGAGCGCGTCGTCGAATCGACGCCCGCGGAACTCGTCGCCCTGTCGGGCAACCTCTGTTCGGACAAGAAACCAGCCGCCATCAACAGCATCGAGGGCCGGGGCCGAACCGTCGCCGCCGACGTCGAGATTCCCCGCGATGTCGTCGAGAGCTACTTCAAAACGACGCCGGAGGCCATCGCCGAGGCGAACACCCGGAAGAATCTCATCGGGTCGGCGAAGGCCGGGTCGCTCGGCTTCAACGCCCACGCTGCAAACACCGTTGCTGCGGCCTTCCTTGCGACCGGACAGGACATCGCCCAGGTCGTCGAGGGGGCAAACGCCATCACGACCGCCGACGTTCGCGAAGAGGGTTTGTACGCATCCGTCACCCTCGCATCGCTGGAAGTCGGGACGGTCGGCGGTGGGACGAACCTCCCGACCCAGGCAGAGGCGCTGGACGTCATTGGCGTTAGCGGCGGTGGCGACCCCGCGGGTGCGAACGCCGACGCTCTGGCGGAGGTCATCGCGACCGCGGCGCTGGCTGGCGAACTCTCCTTGCTCGGCGCGTTGGCGTCGAATCACCTCGCCAGCGCCCACGAGGAACTGGGTCGCTGATCAGCGCGGCACATCGAGCCGCTGACTCACCACCAGGCCGACACCGACGAAGACGACGGTGGCGAAGCCGACGAGCGACACCGTGCTCGCGGCGGTATCGGCCAGTGTGACCCACAGCAACGTACCGGCCAACACGAGCCAGCCCACACCGGCCCGCTGTTCGGTCTCGTAGAGGTGGACGCCGGCAGCAGCGAAGAGCACGGCGGCTCCACCGGCCGCAAAAACGGCCTTCGGAAGGCCGACGGCCGCATCCACCGCCACGAGCGGCACGAGGCCGGCGAGCACGAGCAGACGGCTGTACGTCGAAGCATCCCGCTCCATCTCAGAGCAGCCTGTAGACGCCGCCCGTTTCAGTCACTTCCCCGGCCCGTTGCAGCTTCGTGAGCGTGCGTTCGACGTACGATTCATCGACGCCGGCAGCTTCGGCGTACTCGATGACCTCTTCGGCTGTCGGGTCGTCGAGGTCGTCCAGCGCATCGAGGACGGCCTGCTTCCGACTGCGTGACCCACCCGATGCCTGTCCCGACTCGGCCCGTGTTGCGGCGTCGGAAACCGAGTCGGCGTCCAGTCCCGACGCTGCCAGGAACTCCTCGTCGTCCATCCCGACGTCGTCGACGTCGATTTCGGCCGGGTCGACGAACTCGCCGTCTTCGGAGCGCTCTGCGAGCATCGAGCTTCTGACGCGGGCGGCCGCATCGGAGGTGTCCGTCTCGGCGAACTGCTTGAGCTTCCCGAACTGATGGCTTTTCCCACAGCGGGGACACTGCGTCCGGTCGGGTCGTCCTTCGACCACCCACAGGGCGTGACACTCCCCACAACCGACGACGGAGTACATGTGCTGACGTTCGTCTCGGGCAGTTTTAATCTGCCGAACGCTTACGAACGCACGGCCCCACGGAACCGTATGGAACGCGTAGCCATCTCCGACCGCGAAACGGTCGAGGCAGTCGATGCCGTCCACCTCACGCAGTTGGCGACGGGCGAACGCACGAGCATCCAGTCGTTCGACATCGAACCGGGGGCGACGGTGCCGGAACACAGCCATCCGCACGAACAGACCGGCTTCGTCTACGAGGGCGAGCTGACGTTCATCGTCGACGGCGAGGAAATCACGGTCGGTGCGGGCGAGTCGTTCACCATCCCGGGCGAGGAGCCACACGCAGCTGAAAACCGAGGCGACGTGGCGGTTCGGGGTGTCGACATCTTCGCGCCGCCGCGCCCCGACCCGGACTGGGCGGAGTGAACATGCGTCGGCGAGCGTTCCTTGCTGGCCTTGGGGCAGCCGCCAGTGGGCTCGCCGGCTGTAGCACGAACGACTCGACCAGTGGCAGTACCGGGCAAGTGACGCCAGCCCCGGTGCCGACCGACCAGCCGACGCCGGAGGTCGGGCCGCCGGCAGACCTCTCCCCGCTCGGTGCACAGGACGCCGCCACGTTCGGCGAGCAACACTGGCGGACGCTGTCGTCGACGCCACACGGGTTCACCCGCGAGGCGGTCGTCACGGAGAGCGGCACCACGATTCGGCGGATGCGTGTCACCATCCGAGCGGCCACCGGCGCCCACGCGTATCACTTCACCTTCGACGTCGAGGACACCGACCGCTACCCGACGAATCCCGTCGATTCGCGTCTTGAAATCTGGGATGATGGGACGACGTACCAGCGGATCGGCCGCGGCGACCCGGAGTTCCGTGTCGACCAGGGGCGGGCCATCGATGCGCCGAGCGCTCGCTCCGCCGAGCGGTTCCGGATACAACTGCTGTTCGGGTCGTTCCAGACCGCCCAGATTGAACGGGAACACGACCAGACGGCGTTCGTCGCGACTGATCTTCGGGCGGGTCGAGACGTGACGCCGCGGCGGTTCCGCGTGTTGTTGGCGTTGCGGAACGGCCGACTCGAAGCGGCGCTCACGGGCGAGCCACTCTACGTGACGGAGTACGACCTCTCGGTCGTCGCATCGATGTCGGGCCAGCCCGTCGACGTCGAAGAACACGTCGATTACGAGCGTCTGGACGCCCCGATGGAACCTCCTGATTGGGTCGAAACGGCGAAAGAAGAGTCCTCGTAGCCCTCAGGCGAGGTCTTCGATGTTGGCGACGACTTCGTCGGCGTACTCGCTGGTGGCGAGTTTCTCGCCGCCCTCGATCTGCCGTTCGATGTCGTAGGTGACCTTCTTCGAGACGATGGTCTGCTCGACGGCATCACGAATGAGGTCTGCGGCGTCGTCCCAGCCCATGAATTCGAGCATGATGCGGCCCGAGAGAACCATCGCGGTCGGGTTGACCTTGTCCTGGCCGGCGTATTTCGGTGCGGAGCCGTGGACGGGCTCTGCGAGCACGCGGCCGTCGCCGATGTTGGCGCCGGGGGCGATACCGAGGCCACCGATCTGGGCACCACAGGCGTCGGAGAGGTAGTCGCCGTTGAGGTTCGGCAGCGCCAACACGTCGTATTGGTCGGTTCGGGTGAGGATCTGCTGGAGCATGTTGTCGGCGATGCGGTCGTTGACGACGACGGCGCCTTCCGGCGGCTCGCCGTCGCGCTCCTCCCAGAGGGTGTCCTCGGTGATGACCTCGTCGCCGTACTCCTCTTCGGCGACCTCGTAGCCCCAATCGCGGAAGGCCCCCTCGGTGAACTTCATGATGTTGCCCTTGTGGACGAGGGTGACCGAATCACGGTCGTTCTCCAAGGCGTAATCGATGGCTCTGCGGACGAGCCGCTTGGTGCCGAACTCGGAGATGGGCTTGACGCCGATGCCCACCGGGCCGTCGTGGATGGTGGCATCGAAGCCCATCTCCTCTTCGACGAACTCACGAACCTTCTGGACTTCGTCGGTGCCGGCCTCCCATTCGATGCCAGCGTAGACGTCCTCGGTGTTCTCTCGGAACGAAATCATATCCATCCGCTCCGGTCGCTTGACCGGAGAGGGAACGCCGTCGAGATGATAGGTCGGTCGGATGTTCGTATAGAGGTCGAGCCGCTTGCGGAGTTCGACGTTGAGACTGCGGAAGCCGGCGCCGACGGGCGTCGTCAGCGGCCCCTTGATCGAGACCTTGAACTCCGTGAGCGCATCGATGGTGTCGTCTGGGAGGTTCTCGTCGTACTTCTCGCGGGCGGATTCGCCGGCGAAGACCCGCATCCAGTTGATTTCCCGGCCGGTCGCGTTGGCAGCAGCCTGCAGAACTTTCTGTGCCGCCGGCCCGACGTCGGTTCCGATTCCGTCTCCATGAATAATGGGAATGATCGGATCGTCGGGTACGACGAGTTCGTCGCCACCCGTTACCTCGATTTTCTCGCCCTGCTCGGGCACCTCCACTTTGTCGTATCCCATGTCGCTATGCTTCTACCGGCCCCCTGAAAGGCGTACCGCTCTCACGGCGAATGTTGCATGAACAACCGGGAAGGAAACGGGTAAGCCGTCCAACCCTTTCGGCGCTCGGAGGGAGTCACAAGGGGTAACTCCCCACCGATCTGAGCGAGGATATGCGCGTCATCGTCCACGGCGGCGCCGGCAGCCCGCCCGACGAACCCGAACCGCGACAGGCAACGCTCGATACAGCCGCCGAGGCCGGGAGCGAAACTGAAACCCCGACCGAGGCCGTCTGTGCCGCGCTTCGCATCCTCGAATCCGATCCGTGGTTCAACGCCGGCGTCGGCAGCGCCGTCCAGTCGGACGGCTACATCCGCACCGACGCGGGCCTGATGACGGACGACCGCGAAGCCGGCGCCGCCTGCGGTATGCCCGGCGTCGAACACGCCATCGACGTCGCACGCGTCGTCAAGGAGGAGACGCCGCACGTCCTCGTCAGCGGCGTCCATGCCGTCGACCTCGCGGACGCCTTCGGCATCGACACCGACGCTGACCTCTGGTCTGAGCGTACGCGCGACAAGTGGGACGCCCTCGACGAGTACCCCGACGGCGACGCGAAGGCCCACGCCGAATGGGTTTCGGAGCGTTTCGGCGGCGACCCCCTTGGAGATGACCACGACCACGACACCATCGGCGCCGTCGCGACCGACGGCGAACATCTCGCTGCGGCGACCTCCACCGGCGGCCGCTGGCTCGCCTTGGCGGGTCGCGTGGGCGACGTTCCACAGATCGGCTCCGGATTCTACTGTACCGATGTCGGCGGCGCCTCGGCGACCGGCGCCGGCGAGGACATCGCCCGCCTCAATCTCTCCCGTCGGGCGGTGCAGTTCCTCGAGGACGGACTCGACGCCCAGCAGGCCGCCGACGCGGCGATTGCTGAGTTCGGTGACCTCGTCGAGGGATCGGCCGGCGTCATCCTCCTCTCGGCCGACGGCGATGCCGGCGAGGCGTACAACAGCGACACGATGCAGACGAGCGTCGCCGGCGAGCCGTGAGAGGGATGCGATACCCGTGACCAACCTTTATGAACCGAGAGGCAAACGACCTGATGCCGCGCGCCGAGTTACCACCGGTCGCCCTTCTCACACCTGAAACCGCTGGACGGCCGCGGCTCTGTATCTTCGAAATTATATCAAGAGGTGGTGGTGCCGAACGCGCGGCAGGAGGCCGCGCGTCCAGACCGGAGACTCTCCCATGATGTCTCCCCACGAAGTGGCGAGACGGGTTCTACTGCGTCGGCGAACGGTCTTAATCCCTGCTTCGTTTCGAGCGCTGTACTGCCCAAAAGCGGTAGTTGGTCGCCGCCTGGAGCGACGATTGGGGAATTTTGGGTGCATCCCCACACGGATACCTATTCCCCAGCCAAAAGAGGGGTGTACCGGACAAAAATCACCAGTAGCGATTTCAGGGTCTGAAAATTGGGATGGTGAGACGCGCTGCTCGTCGAAACGTGGTATCCGCGAAAGTTAGGCGCCAACGGGAGTTTGGCCACCGATTTCCATCGGCCAAAGACCGGTTGGAAACCGAGTGGGCCAACTCGGATTTGAACCGAGGACCTCCCGGTTATCAGCCGAGCGCTCATACCTAGCTGAGCTATTGGCCCTGAGTTGGCGCAGTTCATCGTAACCACGTCGGTTGTTTAAACGTTTCTTTTCGACCGTCGCTCGGGCCGCGATGACACGACACGGCGGGGCGATTCGACCGGCTGCTGGCGGTTGCTGCAGTCGGCATCGAGAGACGACAAAAACGGTGCGTTCAGGTCAGCGCTCTGCGTCCTCGTCGTCTTCGTCGGCGTCCGTGAACTCGTATTCCTTCTCGCTCACGTCGACGGGTTCGTCGGCTGGCCCAGGGCCGCCGCCCCCTGAGAAGCCATCGCCACCGTCGTTCGGGAAGCCGCCGATGTAGACGTTGCCGGTCGCGAAGCCGCCCGTTTTGGCGTCGATGTACGGGGTGACGACGTACTTTTTCGTCGCGACGCGAATGGGGTATCGGGTCGGCGGGAGGACGAGAATCAGGCCGACCAGGTCGGTGACGAGACCGGGCGTCAGCATGAGCGCGCCGGCGATGAGCAGGAAGGCGCCGTCGAGCAGTTCGTCGGTGGGCGGCTCGCTGGACTGTACCTTCTGTTGGAGCTTTCGGAGGGTGTGTCGCCCTTCGGCGCGGACGAGCAGCAGGCCGACGAGTGCTGTCAGTACGACGAGCGCCACCGTCGCGGCGACGCCGAGCTGGGTCGCGAGCACGACGAGCAACATGACGTCCAGCAGCGGCACGAGCAGCAGGACGCCGATGACCCGCAAATCCATGCCTGGAGCTATCGGCGGATGGGGGAAAACCCTTCCGAGACACCCCGGTCGGCGAATCCAGCGGACACCGACACCGCCTTACGACGCCGCCGACTCCCATCCGCCAATGAGAGGCGCGCTGGTCATACTGGACGGCTGGGGGCTCAGTGAGGCGGATGACGGCGCCGACGCTGTCGCAGCCGCCGAAACGCCCACCTTCGATAGGCTCCGCACGAGTGGGGCGTACGGCACGCTCGAAACGCACGGTCGCCGGGTCGGGCTCCCGGAGGGGCAGATGGGAAACAGCGAGGTCGGCCACCTCAACATCGGCGCGGGACGCGTCGTCAAGCAGGATTCGACGCGCATCACCGACGAGATCGACGCCGATGTGTTCGCGGACAACGACGTCATCAACGACGCTCTCACTCACGCTCGAGAGAACGGGGGTCGCGTCCACTTCATGGGGCTCGTCAGCGACGGCGGCGTCCACTCCCACCAGGCCCATCTGCATGCGCTCATCGAACTCGCCGCCGAACGCGGCGTCGACGCCGTCACGCACGCGTTCACCGACGGGCGTGACACGCCACCGAACGGCGGCGTCGATTATCTCTCGGAACTCCAGTCGGTCATCGACGATGCCGGTACCGGAGACCTTGCGACGGTCTGTGGCCGCTACTACGCGATGGACAGGGACGAAAACTGGGGGCGAACGCGCCGGGCGTACGACGCCATCGTCAACCGTGAGGCGCCGCACGAGGCCGCCACGGCGGTCGACGCCGTCGCGGAATCCTACGAGCGTGGCGACACCGACGAATACGTCGAACCGACGCTCGTGGCTGATGGGGCCGCACTCGAAGACGGTGATTGGGTCGTCTTCTTCAATTTCCGCGCTGACCGCGCCCGCCAGCTCGTGCGGATGCTCGCCGATATCGACCCCAAGTGGTCGTTCGACACCACGCCGCCGGACACCGGGGTGGTCACGATGACCGAATACGACGAGACGTTCGAGTTGCCCGTCGCCTACCCGCCACTGGAGCCCGAGAAGACGCTCGGGGAGACGCTCGCCGATGCGGGGCTCACGCAGCTCCGGATGGCCGAATCCGAGAAATACGCCCACGTCACCTACTTCCTCAATGGCGGCCGCGAGGTCGAATACGAGGGCGAACACCGCGAAATCGTGTCAAGCCCCGATGTGCCGACGTACGATAAGCAGCCGGCGATGTCCGCGGCGGAGCTGACCACCACGGCCGTCGATTACATCGCCAGCGACGACCCGGACGTGCTCGTGCTCAACTACGCGAACCCGGACATGGTCGGCCACACCGGCGATTTCGACGCTGCCGTCGCCGCGGTCGAGGCGGTCGACGAACAGCTCGGGCGGCTCGAAGCCGCCGTCCGTGCGGCGGGCGGCCACCTCTTCGTCACCGCAGACCACGGCAACGCCGACGATATGGGTACGCCGGACGACCCATACACGGCTCATACGACGAATCCCGTTCCGTTCATCTACGTCGCTCCTGACGGCACCGACGGCGGGTTCCGGGTTCGGGACGGCGGCACGCTCGCCGATATCGCACCGACGCTGCTCGCGCTCATCGACGTCGATGCGCCTGACGCGATGACCGGCGAGAGCCTGCTGCGGACACGGTAGGGGACGGACGGGACTCTTTTACTCGACCGGCCCAAGCGCCCTGCAATGAGCGACTCCGTCGTCGTCCCGGCCGATAGGGACGTGAAAGCGACACTCGATAACCCGGACAGCGACACCTGCGTCGTCGCGTGCCCGCCGCATCCACAGATGGGCGGCAATCGAACCGACGCGCGCCTGCAGGCGGTCAGCGATGCGCTTCCGTGTGCCTGTCTCCGCTTCGATTACGGGCCGTGGGACGAGGGGTCGGGTGAGTTAGCCGACACGCGCGACGCCTACGCGTGGGCTCGCGACAACTACGAGCAGGTCGGGTTGTTCGGGTACAGCTTCGGTGGCTGTCTCGCCTTGGTCGCGGTCGCTCGGGAATGCAGGGCGGGGCGGTCACCGTTTGCTGTCGCGGCGCTCTCGCCGGCCGAGAAGCTTACCGACGACATCGATGCGGTCGCAGCTATCGAGGACATCGACTGCCCGGTCGGCGTGGTGTATGGTGAACGGGACACGACGGTAGATGCCGAGTCGGTCGCCGACCGCATCCGGGAACACAGCGGACAGGTCGAGGTAGTCAGCGCCGATCACTTCTACGTCGGCCAGGCCGAGATGGTAGGCGAGCTCGTGGCCGACCTATTATTTTAGGCGTCGCGGCTTTACATTGAAGCGTTCACGTTCGGCGTATGCTCGACGTGAACTGGACCGGGCCACGTCCTCCCCGGAATACCATCGAGCGTGTCTGGTCGTCGGCCACGTTCGAGACAGTCGACCCGGACACCGAGTCGGTCGAGGCGTACGTCGACGCGATGGCAGAGACGCGGACACAGGGGGATGCACGGTGGTGTTGCGTAGAGATTCCCGACTCGCCGGTGCTCGATTGGTTCGCTGGACGGAACTGTCTGGCTGATGCGGATTTCTTCGCGAACCTGCTCGGTTCGGAGCCCGTGGCCGCGGCACTCGGCCTCGACCCCGATGACCCCGCCCCGACGTTCACGACTGAGACGGCGCTCTCGCTGGACGGCGTCCTCGCCGAACAGCTCGTTCACGGCGGGTCGACATCCTTCGGCGACACCATCGACCAGCAGTACGGCACCTTCGCGAGCGCGAAGAATCTCGCCGAGGCGTGCCGTCACGACATCGTCGAAGACCGCTACGAGGAGGTGACTGTCCACCGCACTCGCGAGCCGTGGGCCGACTGGTTCGGCGAGCCACACTGGAATGTCACGCTCGTCGCCGTCGACCGCCGGTATCGCTGGGCGTGGGTGTTCGTCGCCACCGACGAGGGACTGGTCGAATCCGCACGACAGCAGGCAGCATCGTTGTGACTCGGTGGCAATCGGGGCGTGAGCGTGTCACGCTCCATCGCAGCGGTGGGGTGTCGAAACCGTTTTGTCTGACGCTTGCGCACCCTCAGTATGCCGACGGAGCCTACTGATTACGACCCTTCACTGGGGAACAAGTTCATCTTCGTCACCGGCGGCGTGATGTCTGGCCTTGGGAAAGGCATTACTGCAGCGAGCACGGGCCGACTGCTCGCGAACGCCGGCTTCGACGTAACGGCCGTCAAAATCGACCCGTATCTCAACGTGGACGCGGGCACGATGAACCCGTACCAGCACGGCGAGGTGTACGTGCTGAAAGACGGCGGCGAGGTCGACCTCGATTTGGGGAACTACGAACGGTTCCTCGATATCGACATGACGTTCGACCACAACGTCACGACGGGGAAGACGTATCGCCACGTCATCGAGAAGGAACGCGCGGGCGATTATCTGGGCAAGACCGTCCAGATCATCCCACACATCACCGACGACATCAAGCGGCGCATCCGGGAGGCCGCCGAGGGCCACGATATCTGTCTCATCGAGGTCGGCGGCACCGTCGGTGACATCGAGGGCATGCCGTATCTGGAAGCCCTCCGACAGTTCGCCCACGAGGAGGACGACGAGGACATCCTGTTCACCCACGTCACTCTGGTGCCGTACTCGAAGAACGGCGAGCAGAAGACGAAGCCCACCCAACACTCCGTCAAGGAACTCCGTTCTATCGGTCTCCAGCCCGACATCCTCGTCGGACGCTGTGAGGACAGACTCGACCCCGAAACGAAAGAGAAGATCGCGCTGTTCTGTGACGTTGCAACCGACGCCGTCTTCTCGAACCCCGACGTCGAGGACATCTATCACGTCCCGCTGATGGTCGAAGAGGAGGGCCTCGACGAGTACGTCATGCAGGAACTCGACCTCGAATCGGAAGCCATCCCGCCAGCAGAACGGGAAAACGAGTGGCGAGATATCGTCACCCAGGAATCGACCGACGAGGTCGACATCGCCCTGGTCGGCAAGTACGCCCTCGAGGACGCCTACCTCTCGATTCACGAGGCGCTGAAACACGCCGGCTTCGAGACGAACACCGATATCAACGTGCTGTGGGTCGACGCCGACGAGATGGACGATGCCCACGCCGAACGGCTCGAAAGCGCCGATGGCATCATCGTCCCCGGCGGCTTCGGTGCCCGCGGTACGCAGGGGAAAATCGATGCGATCCAGTACGCCCGCGAGAACGACGTTCCGTTCCTCGGGCTGTGTCTCGGCTTCCAGATGGCCGTCGTCGAGTTCGCACGCAACGTCTGTGACTTCGAGGGCGCCCACTCCGCCGAGATGGAGGAAGACACGCCCCACCCCGTCATCGACATCCTGCCCGAACAGTACGAGATCGAAGACATGGGCGGGACGATGCGACTCGGCGCCCACGAGACGGACATCGAGGCCGGCACGCTGGCCCACGAGGTGTACGACGATATCTCCTGCACGGAGCGGCACCGCCACCGCTACGAGGTCAACCCCGAGTATATCGACGACCTCGAAGGCGAGGGCATCGAGTTCTCCGGGCGCGCCGGCAACCGGATGGAGATTCTGGAGCTGCCCGACCATCCGTTCTTCTTCGGCACGCAGTTCCACCCCGAGTTCCGGTCGCGGCCCGGCCGGGCCTCCCCGCCGTTCCTCGCGTTCGTCGAATCGATTCTCGACCGTGAATCGGCCGACACCGAGGAGGTGACCGCCTGATGGTGGATCCCGAGGAGTTCATCGAGGAAGCCATCGTCGAAATCCGGGAGAAAATCGGCGACGCGAACGCCGTCATCGGCCTCTCCGGTGGCGTCGACTCGTCGGTCGCTGCGGCGTTGACCCACGAGGCGATCGGCGAGCAACTCACCGCCGTCTACGTCGATACCGGCCTGATGCGGAAGGGCGAAACCGAGGAGATCGAGGAGACGTTCGCGTTCATGGACGGCCTCCGAATCATCCACGCCGAAGACCGCTTCCTCGATGCGCTGTCGGGCGTCACCGACCCCGAGGAGAAGCGCCACGTCATCGGCGAGCAGTTCATCCGGGAGTTCGAACGCGAGGCCCGCGACGCCGACGCCGACTACCTCGTCCAGGGGACGATCTACCCCGACCGCATCGAGAGCGAGGGCAACATCAAATCGCACCACAACGTCGGCGGCCTTCCCGAGCGGGTCGACTTCGAGGGCATCGTCGAACCCGTCCGCGACCTCTACAAGGACGAGGTTCGTGAGGTGGCCCGCGAACTCGGCCTCGAAGAGATCATCTCAGAGCGGATGCCGTTCCCCGGCCCCGGACTGGCCGTCCGCATCATCGGCGAGGTGACGAAGGAGAAAGTCGAGGTCGCTCGGGAATCCTGTCACGTCGTCGAGGACGAACTCGAGGAGTACGAACCCTGGCAGGCCTTCGCTGCCGTCATCGGCAAGGGGACGGGCGTGAAAGGCGACAACCGCGTCCACGGCTGGATCGTCGCCGTCCGCTCCGTCGAGTCCCGCGACGGCATGACCGCTCGCGCACAGGAACTCGATTGGGAGACGCTCCAGCGCATCCAATCGCGCATCACGGGCGAGAACGACAACGTCGCCCGCGTCGTCTACGACGTGACGCACAAACCGCCGGCAACCATCGAATATGAGTAAAGTCGTTATCGTCGGGAGTGACCCCGACAACGTTACAGAAGCGCTCGAAGAACGCGGCGCGGACGTCGCCCACGCCGACGGAACCGCGAACCGTCCCGCCCTGGAGGAGGCCGGCATCGTTGACGCCGACCTGCTCGTCGTGACGGACGCCGGACTCGCGACGGCGATTACAGTCGCGAATGACCTCAACCCCGACCTCCGGGTCGTCATCTACGCGCACGATTCGGTGCCGGAGGCGTTCAAAGGCCAGGCGGGCCATATCATCGACCCCGAACTGCTCGGTTCCGAGACGCTCGCCGAGGAACTGGTCTGATTACTCGTCGGATTCGGGCGCTTCCGCGGCCGGGTTCGTCTCTTCTTCGATAGCGGTCTCGATGTGTTTCATCCCTTGGTCGTTGAAGGCTTCCATCAGCCCGCGGGCGCGTTCGAGCGCCGATTGTCGGCCCCGGATGCCGCGTTCGACGGTCTGGACGGCCTCGAGGTCGTGGGCTTCGCCACGGACAACACCGACCCGCCAGATGCCGCTCTCCAGTGGGTCATCGGGGAGCACCTGCACCCCGAGTGGCTCCGCTTCGTGTTCGAAGAACGCCGGGTTCTCGGCCTGATACTTCTCGATTGGCTGTGGCGTCTCCTCGATTTCGTGCCAGCCCTCGGGTGCCGGGAGTCGCTCGACCGTCATACAGGCTACATGTTGGCACGACACCGACAAAAGAGTGGGGCTACCGGGACTCCGCCAGCGTCCGGAGTCGGTCGCCGCCACCGGTTCGGAAGGGCATTCCATGGCCCATGGCGGCCACCTCGATATCGGGCGCCCGCGCGACGACCTCCTCGATGCTTCGGTGGACGTCGTCGGTGTCGTAGGAGATGAACCACGGCGACGGCTGGAGTTCCCCCTCGCGTTCGATCACGAGGTCACCGAGGAATGCGGCTTCACGCGCTTCGTGGACGTAGACTGTGTGGCCCGGCGTGTGGCCCGGCGCGTGATAGGCGGTGAAACCCCCGATTTCGTCGCCGTCGTCGACGCGCCGGACACGCTCGTTCGAGACCTCCGGAATCAGCGGGCTGGTGACGAGCTGCAGGAGGGGTTTCGCGCCGGAGAGCGGCGGACGCTGCTCGCCCGTCAGTAGCGGTGCGTCCGCGCGGCCGATGTAGACCGGCGCGTCGACGGCAAGCTTGGCAACCGACCCGACGTGGTCGAAGTCGTAGTGGGTTATCAGGATACGCTCGACGTTCGAGAGATCGAAGCCGGCGGATTCGACCGCTGCCTCGACCGTCGCGGCATCGAACGGGGTGCCGGTGTCGACGAGCGTGAGCCCGTCACCGTCGGCGACTAGGTAGGCGTTGACGCCGGTACATTCGAACCACCAGACGCCGTCGCGTAACTCGGTGAGCATACGGGCTCATGGGCGGCCGTCGATAAAAATCAGGGCTTCGGGGCAGCGTTCTGCAGCGCCGTCTCGGCGATGTTGCCGCCGTAGTCGGCGCTACGGGACAGCGAGTCGACGATGAGCCCGAGCAGCTGAGCCTGCTGTGGTTCGAGTTCGTGAATTCGGTCATCGACCTGGCGTGCGAGCTCGTCGATTTCCGTCACCCGCTGGCGGGCGTCGTTCGCGAGGCGGGTCGCGCGGTCGGAATCGTCCTCCAAGAGCGCGTCCATCGCCATCTCGATGATCTCGGTCGCCTCCTCGTGGAGCGCCCGGAGCGCCTCGGCGGCGTCCTCGGGGGGCGCCCCGAGCGTTTCGGCGTGTGTTGCGATCTTCGCGGCGTGGTCGCCGACGCGTTCCAGCTGTCGGGCGCTGGAGTGATAATCGAAACACGTCTCGCGGTCGAGGCCGATGGTGGCTGCCGCCGAGGGGTCGCGGAGGACGGAGCGGAACACCCGCGAGACCATCGACCACAGCCGGTCGACATCGTCGTCTCGCTGGACGACATCCGTCGCGAGGTCGTCGTCGTCCTCGAGGAGAGCCGTGACGGCGTCGCCGAGCATCGTCGTCGATACGAGCCGCATCCGCGTGATTGCGTTGTTCATCGACAGCTCCGAGGAGTCGAGCAGGTCTTGCAGCTGGACGCGCTCGGACGTTTCGCCGATGACCTCCAGGCCGACGAGGCCCTGTGTTGCCTCCCGAATCGTGCGCCGCTGGGCGGCGCTGACGCGTGAGGTTTCGAGCGTGATGATATCGAAGCCGCTGACGTACATCGTGACGACGGCCCGCATCAGCTCGTCACCTTCCAGCCCCGTGATGTCGAGCGTGCCTTCGATTTTCTCCTCGTCACGGCGTGGCGTGAGCAGGAGCGACTCTTCCTCGGGATAGAACTCCACGACGCTGCCGCCACTGACGTCGTTGTCCTTCGCCCAGTCCTTCGGGAGCGATACGGTGAACGTCGACCCACCCGTCACCTGCACCTTGCGCGTCTCCATAGCTTCAATATTGGCCAAGAATATAAATTATTATCGGAATATATATTTCTCTTCTATCGGGTATTGGTGCCGTCGTGTGGGTGTAAAACTATCCGAGATACCGACTTGCGTGGCGTTTAACAGGGGTGAAAACCCTTCACGTATATATTTCTATATTGATAACATAGTAGAATATTTAGGTACGTCGTAACCGATTGAGAGACATGTCGAGCGGCCCGAGGCACCTATGTTCCGCCGCGTGTCGAGCCGCCGCCCAGGTATCGTCCGGTCGCGACCGTCTCTCTCCGAGGACGTCCCTGTCCCGCGACCGGCCAGCCACCCTCCCGACCGAAATCAATGAGTTCTGAGAACACACCCGACCCGACAACGGACGCCGAATCGTTCGCCGACTCGCCCGCCGCCGGCCTCGACGACACGGAACGCCACGGGACGGGACACACCCTGGTCGACGCCAACCGGATAAACGTCTGGTACAACGAGACGCAGGCGCTCGATGACATTTCGATGGCGATTCCCGAACAGCAGGTGACCGCGCTCATCGGCCCCTCGGGCTGTGGGAAATCCACGTTCCTTCGGTGTATCAACCGCATGAACGACCTCATCGAGGCTGCCCGCGTCGAGGGTGAACTTCGTCTCCACGAGAAGAACGTCTACGACGAGGACGTCGACCCGGTCGCCCTCCGCCGGAAGGTCGGCATGGTGTTCCAGAAACCCAACCCCTTCCCGAAGAGCATCTACGACAACGTCGCCTACGGCCTGAAGATTCAGGGCTACGACGGCGACGTGGACGCCCGCGTCGAAGAGGCGCTGAAGAACGCCGCGCTGTGGGACGAGGTCAAAGACCAGCTTGACTCCTCGGGGCTCGACCTCTCCGGTGGCCAACAGCAGCGACTCTGTATCGCCCGCGCCCTCGCGCCCGACCCGGAACTCATTCTGATGGACGAGCCGGCGTCCGCGCTCGACCCCGTTGCCACCTCGAAGATCGAAGACCTCATCGACGACCTGGCCGAGAAGTACACCGTCGTCATCGTCACCCACAACATGCAGCAGGCCGCCCGTATCTCGGATAAGACGGCTGTGTTCCTCACTGGCGGCGAACTCGTCGAGTTCGACGATACGAACACGGTGTTCGAGAACCCCGACAGCGACCGCGTCGAGGATTACATCACCGGCAAGTTCGGCTGACTGACGCGCGTCTGACGTTCTCCCGAAGACACATATCCGAGAGCGAACAACAGCCGACAATGGCACGAAAAGGGTTCCAGGAGCAACTCACCGAGCTCCGTGAGAACGTCCTCTACATGAGCGAGGTCGTTCTCGAACGGGTTCGGATGGGGCTTCGCGCCCTCGAAACGAAGGACGAAGACCTCGCTCGCGAGGTTATCGAGGGTGACCACGAAATCAACGAGATGTATCTCGACCTCGAACAGGACTGTATCGACCTGTTCGCGCTGCAACAGCCCGTCGCCGGCGATCTCCGCTTCATCGCCGCCTCGTTCAAAATCATCACCGACCTCGAACGTGTCGGCGATCTCGCGACGAATCTCGGCGATTACACGATGCAGGCCGAACGCGACCTCTTTCCCGACGTCGATGTCCAAGGCATCGGCGACGACGTCGTCGAGATGCTCGACGGCGCGATGGAGGCGTACGCGAACGAGGACGTCGAGGCCTGTTTTGCCATCGACGAGCACGACGAGGATATCGACGAGCTGTGTGAGCAAGCCTCGAGCACTGTCGTCCGCGACCTCATCGAAACCGAAATCGACGAAACGTCCTCCGACTCCGATATCGAGGGGCTAATGCAGGGCGTCTCCCGGCTGCTTCTCACCATTCGCGATCTCGAACGCATGGGCGACCACGCGGTCAACATCGCCGCCCGGACGCTGTACATGACCGAAAACAGCGACGAACTCATTTACTAACTACCACTTTTTGCAC
>NZ_JBLGBY010000037.1:0-22121 GCF_047616845.1 Natronomonas sp.
GATTTGAGGCGGACAGGGACGCGAACGCGGCGTGGAACATTCTTTCTCGCGGCCTTGAAGACGTAGGAGTGGGATACTCCGAATCAACGCCTGTGGAGACTGCGCTCCCTGTGGATACACCTGTGTCTGCAAAGCGCGTCGTTAAAGCAGGAAGCCCTACCCTCAAGGAGCGAACCGCGCAAGCGGTGAGCGAGTAGGGTAGGGTAGTTCACTTCGCTTCGTGATCCTCGTGGCCCTACTCTAGCCCGAGGTCGATGTCGAAACTGTTGCCAGCTCGTGGAACGCCCTTGACAGTCACCGTCTCGCCGTTCATGAACGCGGCCCCGTTGCTGGCGAGGAACTGCACGACGTCGGCGATGTCCTCGGTGTGGCCGATGCGGCGGTCGACCGCATCACGGGGTGGCATCTGGTCTTCCTCGATGCCGAGCGTTTCGGCGACGCCGGGCGTCTGGATAAGTCCCGGTGCCACGCAGTTGACGCGGACGCCGTACTTCGCCCACTCGGCCGCGAGCGTCTCCGTGAGCCGGATGATAGCGGCTTTCGAGGCGCTGTAGTGGCTCTCGTGTGGCGCCGCGTGCTGGCCGTTCACGCTGGACATGTTGATGATGGTGCCGCCGTCGCCCTCGCGCATGTACTCGCCTGCGGCCTGCGTACAGTGGAACGTGCCGTGGAGGTTGAGGTCGACGATGGATTTCCAGCCGTTCTCGGAGATGTCCTCGAACGGGGCGACGAACTCCCCGCCGGCGTTGTTGACGAGTAGGTCGATGTCGCCGAACTCCTCGACGGTCGCCTCGACGAAGGCTTCGACCTCCTCGGGTTCCCGGACGTTGCACTCGACGGCGAGTGCGGTGCCGCCGTCTTCGCGGATGCCCTCGGCGGCGGGGTCGACCCGGTCTTGGGAGCGCGAACAGATAGCGACGTTCGCGCCGTCAGCGGCGAGTCGTTCGGCGATGGTTCGCCCGATACCCTGCGATGCGCCCGTTACGATTGCGTTCTGTCCCGCAACGCTGAACTGGTCGGTTGGCATGTGGGCTGAAATCAACGGCGGGGGACAAGATTGTGTCGGCGCTTATCAGCCACTACTGGATAAAATATCCACTGAACTAACGGGAAATTATATGTCGCAATCGGAGCTACTTGTTCGCATGGCACTCCACCGACGACAGCTGTTAGCGGCGGTTTCTGCGGGTGCGGGCACTGTTGTCGTCCCTGGCTGTATCGACGATTTGGGCGGAGAGCGGCAGGAGCCGATATCGACGCCGACCCCGAACTCTGCTGCGGCGGTCGGCTGCCCCGAGTACGAGCGTGAAGAGGTTGGTCGCGTGGCCTGTTCGACAGACCCGCCCGAAGATACCCTCGTCTTCGATCCGGATACGGAATCCGCCGATCTGCCGCGGGCGGAACTCGCCTGCCGGCTCGAGAACGACCGCGAGGAGCAGTTCGAATCGAACTTCTACAACACGACGCTCCACAAGTACGACGGGGGAGAGTGGTGGTATCTCGGGCCGTACGTCGTTCCGCAACCGCTCCACATTCTGTCACCGGGCGAGACGCACATCCGGCGGTTCCTCGTCGACAACACCGACCTCAAGCGAGTTCGGTTCCCCGAGCCGGAAGACCGAGCGGATGAGTATGAAATGGGACGGCATGGACTGGGCCCCGGTACCTACGCGCTCGCCATTGCCAGCAGCTCCGAAGGTGTCCACACGCGGTATGCGGCCGCGTTCACACTCCGCGGTGAGCCGGTTCCGCTCACCACGCCTGAAACGGTCACTGACACCGAGCGGGACGGAGAGCGGCGCATCGTCCGCGTCGAGCCGATGCTCGATGGGGATGCTGACCGATACACCCTGACCGTTCGTCGGCGTCCCGACACGCCGCGGGAGCCCCGCCCCTACATCGACGAGCAGCTGTACCATCCACGGCACGCCGGCCTCCGGGCAGCGTTCGAACAGTTCGAGACGGACGTGACGGCCGTGGAAGTCCGCGGCGACGACTCACAGCTCACGCGGAATCTCACGTCCGGACACGGCCCGAACTTCATCGAGTACGATGACGAAAGCTTCGAACTCCGGGTGGATCCGTATGACGAATAGGCCGTCACGGCGGCGATTTCTGCAGGCCGTCTCTGCTGGCAGCCTCGCGGGCGCTGCCGGCTGTCTCGGCGGGCTCAGGAGCCTCGATGAGGAGGTGCCCTCGTTACAGGCCGACGGCGTCTGGCCGACGTTCGCTGCGGACGCACGGAACACCGGCCACGCAGACACGACAGGCCCGACCGACCCCGAAATCGCCTGGGAGTTCGAGACGACCGGTCGCATCTACGACGGTGCGACGGTCGTTGACGAAACGGTGTATCTCGGCTCGACGGACGGCAACGTCTACGCGCTCGATGCGGACGACGGCGACGAACAGTGGCGGTTCCCGGTGCTCGGTCAGGTTCGGACGACGCCCGCCGTCGCCGACGGGCTGGTCTACGCCGGTGGAACCAGGGGCGGCCTCTACGCGCTCGATGCCGTGACCGGGGAGAAGCGATGGAGCACACTTGAGACCAAGCAGTTCTCACAATCACATCCGACGGTGGTCGACGGCACCGTTTACGTCGGGTCGCGGGAGGGAGAGCTGTACGGCGTCGACGCACAGATCGGGCAGGTACAGGGCAGTATCGACATCGGTCAGTACGTCTCGACGTGTCCGGCAATTTCCGATGGCGTGATTTACGTCGGCTGGCGCGGCGGCTCTGCACCCGACGCCAACGGCGGTGGCCTCAGCGCCTATACGATGGATGGCGAGCGCCTGTGGCAAGCCTCTCCGGGCGACGTCAACGGCTCACCGGCGGTCGTCGACGGCACTGTCTACGCCTGCACCGGCACGGCAGCATACGCGTTCGACGCCGAAACCGGGGAGGAGCAGTGGCGCTTCGAGGACAGCGGCGGTGCCGGCAGTCCGGCCGTCGCGAACGGCCGCGTGTTCGTCGGCTCGATGGAATCGACGTTCTACGCGCTCGACGCCGAGAGCGGCGAAAAGCTGTGGTCGTTCTCGCCCGGCAAATGGCCCGAGTATCCGGCGGCCGTCGCCGATGGCGTCGTGTATATGGCGTGTTGGGCGACTCGAACGTACGGCCTCGACGCCGAGACGGGAGAGAAACTCTGGGGTCGAAGCCTGGAGAACCCGCTCTCAGACCCCGCGGTCGCGGACGGAACGATGTACATCGCCGCAAACAATAGGATGCTCGCGCTTCGAGATGCCTGAACGATGGATGACAACTCTGCGGGGTCGAGCCCGCGCGAGATATCTGCCTTCATTTTCCCGGGAGCGGTCGGCATCGGTGTCGGCATCTTCATCGGCCTGTTCGTCGCCGACTCCGCCGTCGTCGCGGGTGCCCTCGCGCTCCTCTGTGGACTTGCGGGTCACGCCGCGGGGTATCTCGTCCTCGAAAATCAGCTGAGTTGAGCGCGACGACCGAAAACGGAGTGCGGAACTGCGTTACAGGAAGTCTTCGATGTGGTCGACGACTTCGTCGGGCGTGTCGCCGACGGGAACGCCGGCGTCGTTGAGCGCGTTGATCTTCGATTCTGCGGTGCCGGTACCGCCGCCACCGGAGACGATGGCGCCGGCGTGGCCCATCCGCTTGCCCGGTGGGGCGGTGCGGCCGGCGATGAAGCCGGCAACGGGGGTGTCCATGTTCTCGCCGATGTAGCGGGCGGCCTCCTCCTCGTCCTCGCCGCCAATTTCACCACACATCGCGACCGCTTTCGTCTCGGGGTCGTTCTCGAACATTTCGAGGGCGTCCACGAAGTCGGTGCCGATGATAGGGTCGCCGCCGATCCCGACGGCGGTGGTCTGTCCGATTCCCCGCTGGGTGAGGCTGTCGACGACCTGGTAGGTCAGTGTGCCCGAGCGGGAGACGAGGCCAACCTCGCCATCGCTGAAGATGTTGCCCGGCAGGATGCCGAGTTTGGCCTCACCAGGGGTGATGACACCGGGGCAGTTCGGGCCGACGAGCTTCGTGTCGGTTCCCTGGAGCTTGCGGTACACCTTGGACATGTCTTGCTGGGGGATGCCCTCCGTGATGGCGACGACCAGGTCGAGCGGGGCGTCGAGTGCCTCGAACAGCGCGTCGGCGGCGAACGCCGGCGGGACGAACACGACGGACGTGTCGGCGTTCTCCTCGCGTGCGGCCTGGTCGACGGTGTCGTAGACGGGGACGCCATCGACTTCCTGGCCGCCCTTGCCGGGGACGGCGCCGGCGACGATGTTCGTACCGTACTCCATCATCTGACGGGTGTGGAACTTCCCTTCCCCGCCGGTGATGCCCTGTACCAGGATGCGGCTGTCGTTGTCGACTAGGATACTCACGCGAACCACCTCGTGGTGAGCGTGAGGGTACCAGTCGTGAGCGAACGAGCGACGTGAGTGAGCGAATGTCTGGTTGTACTCATTGGTCTGCCTCCGCTGCGTATTCGACAGCGCGCTGGACGGCGTCCTCCAGCGTCGCCTCGACGGTCACAAGGTCAGTGTTCAGGATCTCCATCCCTTCCTCGGCGTTCGTGCCGGCGAGTCGGACGACGACTTTCTTCGGAATCTCGTCGAACTCCTCGAGGGCCTCGTTGATACCCTTCGCGACCTCGTCGCCTCGGGTGATACCACCGAAGATGTTGAAGACGACGCTGTCGACGTTGTCGTCGGAGAACACCATATCGAGCGCGTTGGTGACTCGCTCGGCTTTCGCACCGCCACCGATGTCGAGGAAGTTGGCGGGTTCGCCGCCGTAGTAGTCCACGAGGTCGAGCGTCGTCATGACCAGGCCTGCGCCGTTGCCGATGATGCCGACGTTGCCCGAGAGTCGGACGTAGTCGAAGCCGTACTCGTTGGCTTTCGCTTCGAGTTCGTCCTCGGCGGCTTCGTCTTCCATCTCTTCGAGGTCGGGGTGCCGGAAGAGCGCGTCCTCGTCGATGTTCATCACGGCGTCCGCCGCGATGACCTCGTTATCGGCCGTAATCATGAGGGGGTTGACCTCGATTTCCGTCGCGTCCTTGTCCTCCCAGAGGTCGAACAGGGTGCGGAGAATCGAGGCGACATCGCCGGCGACCTCGCGGTCGACGCCGGCCTCGTAGACGGCCTTCCGGCCCTCGTAGGGCTGCATGCCGAAGGCAGGGTCGACATGCTCGCGCGCAATCGCTTCGGGGTCTTCGGCGGCGACCTCCTCGATGTTGACGCCACCGCGGGTCGAGACCATCGCAACGGGTTCGCCCTTGTTACGATCCATCGTCACGCCGACGTACAGTTCGTCGACGAAGTCGACGGCGGCTTCGACGAGCACGCGGTCGACGTGGAGTCCTTTGAGATCCATGCCGAGAATCTCGTCGGCGGCCTCGCGGGCTTCGTCGGCGCCGTCGACGAGCTTGATACCGCCGGCCTTCCCACGGCCGCCCACCTGTACCTGCGCCTTGATGGCGACGGGGTAGCCGATGTCGTCCGCAGCCTCGACCGCCTCGTCGACGGTCGATGCGAGCTGGGAGTCGGGGACGGGTACCCCGGCATCGGCGAAGACACCCTTCGCCTGATATTCGTGAAGTTTCATCCACCTTCTTGGCGGTTCGGCACCCGCTTAAAACGTGCTATTATTGCCTGACCCACAGTAACACGGTTCACAGTTTCCAGGCGGGCAGGAAACTTCGATCAGGGTGAAATTTCGGGCCGAACGTTCGGGCGGTCGGCGATGATACCGTCGACGCCGATATCGTTCAGCTCTTCGGCTTCCGACCGGGTTTCGACCGTCCAAGCGTTGACGCTCATGCCGGCACGGTGGGACTCGGTGACGAGGCGTCCGGTACAGACGTCGACGGCGGGGTGGACGTAGCCGCAATCGAGGTCGATAGCGACTTCGACGCTGTCGGTGCCCTCCTCGTCGGTGATGAGCGCCCGTGGAACCGAGGGGTCGGCCTCGCGACACTCCGCGAGAATCTCTCGGGAGAACGACGAGACGACGGTCTGTGGGTGCAGCGATTTCAGAAGGGCTAGTGCGTCTTCCGCGGTTCCGGACTCCTTGAGTTCGGCGTTGACGCCGACGGTGTTCGGGATCGCCCGGAGCACCTCCGAAAGCGTGGGGACGCCCTCGCCCGTCCCGAGCACGTCGAGTTGTCGCAGTTCGAGAAGCGAGAGGTCGGCGACGCGGCCCTCGCCGTCCGTTACGCGGTCGACCGTCTCGTCGTGAATGACGACGAGTTCACCGCTCGCACAGCGCCGGACATCGATCTCGATGGCGTCGGCCATCGCCGCCGCCTTCTCGACCGCTGACCGGGTGTTCTCCGGGTGTTCGGCGGCGAACCCTCGATGGGCGATAAGTCGCATGCCTCCACTCACATGACGGTGAATAAGTGCTTGTCGTCTGCGGACGATGTGTCATCATATATAAAAGCCTGCCAGCCGGTGAAAGTGGTACGGCGGGAACCCGGCACCCGATTTTATCGGCTGGCGGCCCGTTGAATCCGTATGGGAGTGTCCTACGATTTCGACGGACAGGTGGTGTTGGTCACGGGCGCAAGCGGTGCGCTCGGCAGCGCGATTGCGGAGGCGTTCGCTGTCGCCGGTGCGACGGTCTGCGGAGCCGATATCGTCGCCCCAGACGACGAGGACGCGCTCGTGAACCCCTCGACCATCGAGTTCTACCAGACTGACGCGACCGACGAGATGAGCGTTCGGGAAACCGTCGCGTCGGTCATCGACGACCACGGACGGCTCGATGCACTCTGTAACATCGCGGGCACCTGGCGCGGCGGCGACCCCATCGAGGAGACGGCGGTCGAGGAGTTCGACATGCTGTTCGACGTCAACCTGAAATCGATGTTCCTGGCGTCGAAACACGCGATTCCGCACCTCAAGGAGACGGACGGTGCCATCGTCTCGGTGTCCGCCCGCTCGTCGCTGGAGGGCGGTGAGGGTGACGGCCCCTACCGCGCCTCGAAGGCCGGTGTCCGATTGCTCACTGAAACCATCGCCGAGGAGAACCTCGGCGAACTGCGCGCCAACGCCATCATGCCGAGCGTCATCGATACGCCGATGAATCGCGAGATGATGTCCGACGCCGACCACGAGGCGTGGGTCGACCCCGAAGACATCGCGAACGTCGCCATGTTCCTCTGTGCTGGGGAGGCTGAAGTGACGAGCGGGGCGGCAGTGCCCGTCTACGGGGAGGCCTGACGACCGGCTGCTCGGTTCGGTCGCTGCTGGGCGGCAGCCGTGGCCAACTCGGAAACCCTTTTTTCATAGCCTTGCGTTTCACCGTCAATGAGTCAGCGCAGGAGTGGTTCGGCATGACGATGGACGACAAGATAGATGAACTGCGCGAGAAGAAGCGCGAAGCCGAGAAAGGCGGTGGTGAAGAGCGCATCGAGAAGCAACACGAGAAGGGCAAACTCACCGCCCGCGAGCGTATCGACTACTTCCTCGATGACGGCACCTTCCAGGAGGTCGACCAGCTCAAAACCCACCGGTCGACGAACTTCGATATGGCCGAGGAACATCAGTACGGCGACGGTGTCGTCACGGGATACGGTGAGGTCGACGGCCGTCAAGTGTTCGTTTTCGCTCACGACTTCACCGTCTTCGGTGGCTCGCTCGGCGAGGCCTTCGCCGAGAAGGTCTGTAAGGTGATGGACATGGCCATGGAGACGGGCGCGCCCATCATCGGCCTGAACGATTCGGCTGGCGCGCGCATCCAGGAGGGCATCGACTCGCTTGCGGGCTATGCGGACATCTTCCACCGCAACCAGAAAGCCTCCGGTGTCATCCCACAGATTTCCGCCATCATGGGGCCGTGCGCCGGCGGCGCGGTGTACTCGCCCGCGATTACGGACTTCATATACATGGTGCAGGACACGAGCCACATGTTCATCACCGGCCCGGACGTCATCGAGACGGTGACGGGCGAGGAGGTCGGCTTCGAGGAACTCGGCGGCGCCACGACGCACACCCGAGACACGGGCGTCGCGCAGTTCTCGGCGGCCGACGAGAAAGACGCACTGGACGACATCCGGCATCTGCTGTCGTATCTGCCGTCGAACAACGTCGAAGACCCACCACGAGTCGAGCCGTGGGATGACCCCGACCGTCGCGATGAGGAACTGGAAGAGATCGTCCCGCCACAGCCGCAGAAACCCTACGATATCGTCGACGTTATCGACCGCATCGTCGACTCCGAGTCCTTCTTCGAGGTCGCCGATTCGTATGCTCGCAACCTCGTGACGGGCTTCGGTCGACTCGACGGGCGCTCGGTCGGTGTCGTGGCGAACCAACCGCGCGTGAACGCGGGCACGCTGGACATCGACGCCTCGCTGAAGGGATCGCGGTTCGTCCGCTTCTGTGACGCCTTCAACATCCCAATCGTCACGTTAGTCGACGTCCCCGGGTTTATGCCCGGCAAAGACCAGGAGCACAACGGCATCATCAAACACGGCGCGAAACTCCTCTATGCGTACTCCGAGGCGACCGTTCCACTGCTGACGGTCATCACCCGGAAGGCCTACGGCGGTGCCTACGACGTGATGGCCTCGAAACACCTAGAGGCCGACGTGAACTACGCGTGGCCGACGGCGGAAATCGCGGTGATGGGGCCGAAAGGCGCAGTCAACATCCTCTATCGCGACGAACTGGAGGACGCAGAGGACGTCGAAGAACGCCGTGAGGAACTCATCGATGAGTACCGCGACCAGTTCGCCAATCCGTACACGGCAGCCGAGCGTGGATTCGTCGACGATGTCCTGGAGCCACAGGACACCCGGCCGCGGCTGATTCGTGACCTCCGGATGCTCGAGTCCAAGCGCAAAGACCAGCCCGACCGCAAGCACGGCAATATTCCGCTATGAAAGTTGACCTGCCGAGCGACGCCGATCGCGAGGAGGCCGCAGCCATCGCGGCGGCGGTTCGGGCCCATCTGGCCAGCCAGTCCGAGGAGGACTCCGAGGAAGTGCCGGACTGGACGGGCGACCGCTGGGCGTTCGCCGGACGAGTAGAGACACTCCAGGGCCGCTCCGTTCGCGTTCCGAGGGAGGCCCCCCGCGACGCCTGGACGGCTTCGGGCCGAACCGATCGATTCTGAGCGGGTGTTCGGCCTTCGTCAACCAGGAGTAGCGGGTTGGTAGACGCCGCCTGACGATGAAACTCTCCCGGAGTTGGGAATTGTGGAAATCGATAGAATGACGTATGCCGCGTGACTGTCATCGCACAGCATGTTCGACAAGGTACTCGTCGCCAACCGAGGTGAAATCGCGGTGCGCGTGATGCGCGCCTGCGACGACCTCGGCGTGGATACCGTCGCAGTCTACAGCGACGCGGACAAACACAGCGGTCACGTCCGATACGCCGATGAGGCGTACAACATCGGCCCCGCCCGCGCGGCTGACTCCTATCTCGACCACGAGGGGGTCATCGAGGCTGCCGAGAAGGCCGACGCCGACGCCATCCACCCCGGCTACGGCTTCCTCGCGGAAAACGCAACGTTCGCCGGTAAGGTCGAACCCCACGACGACATCACATGGATCGGCCCGTCCTCGACGTCGATGGAGCAGGCCGGCGAGAAGACGAAGGCCCGCACCATCATGGACGATGCAGGCGTCCCCATCGTCCCCGGCACCAAAGACCCCGTCGAGAACGTCGAAGAGGTCGAAGAGTTCGGCGAAGAAAACGGCTATCCCATCGCCATCAAGGCCGAAGGTGGTGGTGGCGGTCGTGGGATGAAGATCGTCCGAGAGCGCGAGGAGGCCGAAGCGCAACTCGAAGCCGCCAAACGCGAAGGGGAGGCGTACTTCGACAACGACTCGGTCTATCTCGAGCGCTATCTGGAGACCCCCCGGCACATCGAGGTGCAGATTCTCGCGGACGAACACGGCAACGTCCGCCATCTCGGCGAGCGTGACTGCTCGCTGCAGCGCCGCCACCAGAAGGTCATCGAGGAGGGCCCCTCACCCGCGCTCTCGGATGAACTCCGGGAGGAAATCGGCGAGGCCGCCCGCCGCGGTGCCGACGCTGCCGACTACTACAACGCCGGTACCTTCGAGTTCCTCGTCGAGGAGGAAAACCGCGATGACGGCGAACTACTCGGCCCGGATGCGAACTTCTTCTTCCTCGAGGTCAACACCCGCATCCAGGTCGAACACTGCGTCACCGAGGAGCTGACGGGCATCGACATCGTCAAGTGGCAGATTCGCGTCGCTGCTGGCGAGGAGCTGACCTTCTCGCAGGATGATGTCGAACTCGAAGGCCACGCAATCGAGTTCCGCATCAACGCCGAGAACGCGGCTGAGGAGTTCGCGCCCGCCTCGGGCGGCGAACTCGAAGTGTACGACCCACCGGGCGGCATCGGCGTCCGCCTCGACGACGCGGCCCGGCAGGGCGATGACCTCGTCACCGATTACGACTCGATGATCGCGAAACTCATCGTCCACGCGGACGACCGCGAGGAGTGTTTCGCCCGTTCTCAGCGTGCGCTCGCCGAATATCAGATCGAGGGCATCCCGACCATCATCCCGTTCCATCGGCTCATGCTGGAGGACGAGAACTTCACGGCCGGGACACACACCACGAAGTATCTGGACGAGCAGCTCGACAGAGATCGTCTCCGAGACGCCCAGGAGAAGTGGGGTACCGGCGATGTCTCCGTTGGCGAAGACGAGGACGTCGTCGAACGGGAGTTCACCGTCGAGGTCAACGGCAAGCGCTTCCAGGTCAACCTCGAAGAGCGTGCGGAGATGGCCGCGAACCGACCCGCGCCCGGCGGTGGCGGTGGTGGCGGCGGCGGTGGCGGCGGTGGCGGCGGTGGTGGCGGCGGTGGCGGCGGCGGTGGTGCTGCCGCAGTCTCCGCCGAGGGCGAAGTCGTCAGCGCCGAGATGCAGGGCACCATCCTCGAGGTCAACGTTTCCGAGGGAGACACCGTCGAGGCCGGTGACGTCATCTGCGTGCTCGAAGCGATGAAGATGGAGAACGACGTTATCGCCGAAGTCGGCGGCACCGTCACGGAGGTCGCCGTCGCGGAAGGCGACTCCGTCAATCAGGGCGACCCCCTCGTCGTGCTGGACTGAGGCGGCTCTTCTATACTCCGATTCCGAGTTCGGTGGCGAGCATGCCAGCCTTCAGCACGGCGAAGCCGCTCGCGATGAGCAGGAAGCCGAGGTTCATACTGCTCTCTTGGACGCGACGGCCAAAAGGCTACGCTACTCGAACTCAGAGAGGTCGGCTTGCCCGCCCGAAGAGCGGCTCCGATGTCGTTCCCGGATATCCGAATCGGTGTCGTCGCCATCGCTTTCCGGCTGTTCCCAGGCGTCGAGGCTCGCCTGGTCGCGGTCGTCGAAGGAGAGATTCGATACGCGCACGCCGAGTTTCCGAACCGGGGGTTCCTCGAACTCCGAGAGCAGATCGAGTGCGACACCCGTCACGAGGTCAGGGTCATCGACGGGGCCGGACAGCGATTTGGCGCGGGTGTTGACATCGAAGGGTGGTTCGACCACCTTGATGCCGATGGTCTTGTAGAGGGCGCCCTTCGCGCTCGCCCGCTCTGCCACCTCCACGGCGAGTGCGTGAACCTTCTCGCGTTTTTCGGCCACGTCGGTCGTCGCCTCGAGGAACGCTGATTCGCTGGAGAGGCTCTTGGGCCTTCCCTTCGGTTCGACCTCGCGGTCGTCCTCGCCACGCGCTTGCGCGTAGAGGTCGCGACCGCGCTCGCCAAAGGCGTCCACCAGCGCAGCCTCGTCGGCAGCGGCGATGTCGGCTGCCGTCTCGAACCCCATCTCGCGGAGTTCGCGTGCGGTCACCGGGCCGACGCCGTGGAGGTCGGCCACGTCCATCGGTGCGAGAAACTCCCGAACGCCGTCCGGTTCCACGACGACGAGACCGTCCGGCTTGTCGGCGTCGGAGGCCAGTTTTGCGGTCGTCATGTTCGGCGCGATACCGACCGAGGCGACGACGCCCGCCGACGCTTCGATATCGGCTTTCAGTTGCTGGCCGAACGCCTCGGCGTCGTCCCACGCGATATCGCCTAAATCGAGATACGCTTCGTCGATAGAGACGTTCCGGACGGTCTCTGCGGCGTCATCGAGCACCTCGTCTACGTCCTCGCTTACCGACTCGTAGAACGCCATGTCGACGGGGCGGTAGATGCCGGTGTCAGTCGGGTCATCGGCCGTCGCTCGCCGGGGGAGCAACTCCAGGGCTTCCGAGATGGCCATCGCCGATTCGACGCCGTACTCGCGGGCTTCGTAGCTGGCCGTCGCGACTGCGCCATGCATCTCGCCCGCCTCATACCCCATTCCGACGATGAGGGGTTCATCCGCCAGCTCGGGCTCGCGGAGGCGCTCACAGGCGGCGTAATAGCAGTCCATATCGACGTGACAGACCACCTGCTCGGGCGTCTCAACGCCCGGAAGCCGAGCCATACAGGGCGTTCGTCGGTGGGAGTCTATAAGATTGTGAGAGCGAGGTGAAACTGATAGGTCAGTCCAGCGGATAGCGCGCCACGCGCTCGCCGAACAGCGAGCCGAGATACAGCGCGCCATCGTGTGGCGTTGCCGACGTGACACCGAACACGTCGCCGTCGGGGTCGTGTAGGCTCTCGATGACCTCGCCGTCGGCGTTAAGCCGGAGGACGAGGCCGTATGCGTCGCCGTTGACCTGCCCGAGGACGAACTTCGGCAGTTTGCCCAGTTGTCGCTTGACCCACGGCCGCCCCTGCAGGTCGTCGAAGGATTCGTCCCGGATGCTCGGAATGGCGAGCCAGTAGGTGCCATCGTCGCCCGCTTCGATGTTGTCGGGGTAGCCGATGAGGTTCTCGGCGAACAGTTCGCTTTCACCCGCACGTTCACCATCGTACCAGTATCGGATGACCCGGTAGCGAGACGTCTCGGTGACAAGCACCGATTCGCCGTCCGCATGCGGGCAGATGCCGTTGGCGAAGCCGAGGTCTTCGAGCTCAACCGTCGTCTCGCCACTGTCAGGGTGGTAGGCAAGCAGCCGACCCGTATCCTGTAGCTCGAACAGTTCGTCCTGGAACAGGTCGTGTTCGGTGGCGTCGGTGAAGTAAATCGTCCCGTCGTCAGCGATGAAGAGGTCGTCGGCGAAGGCGATGTCGCGGCCGCCGGCGCTTTCAGAAAGCGTCGTCACCGCACCGTCAGGTGAGATCGAGACGAGGCCGGCACCTTCGGCGGCGACCACCAGGTCGTCACCGTCGAATTCCATGCCGAGGGGGCGGCCTCCAGGATTCGCGAACGTCTCCAGATCGGCGTTCGTCGTCGCTTCATCGACCGGCTCGGCCGTCCGAAGCACGCTGCCGTCCTCAACGCCCGTGTGAAGGACCTCGGGGTGACGACCGTATCGATGCCCACGAGCTCTCGGCTCTCGGCCAGAGGCCCGGTCTTCTCGGGCGGCTCGGGTGGATTCCACGAAGCCGGCTCGAGTCGCGAGCTTTTCAGCGCTCCAGCTCCGACTACGATAGCGATGACCACTGCCGCGGCGATGGGATAGCCAGCGACGAGTCCTGGTATCATATCCCGTCTCTCTCACGTCCCTGTTATCAAAATTCCGGGGCGGGGGCGGATCTATGGCAAAGCATCGAACACGACCCCTCTGCGAGCGCGGCCTGACGGTTCGGTCGCCGATAGACATTTGTCGGCTGTGGGAGATACGTCAGTGATGGCCGACGCAGACGAGTCGGAGCCGTCCGCCGCCGACGTGGTCGACCGACTCGAGTCGCTCGAACAGACGGTCGACGACCCCGATGAGCAGCACAAAGCCCGGCGTATCCGTCGTCTCGGCGAGCAGCTCTACCGGCTCGAACAGCAGGCACTGGGCAACGTCGAAGACCGTATCGACCGCTACACGTCGCGGGATGTCGTCGAATCGTTCATCGGCTCGACGATCTTCGCGCTCCCGTTGCTCGTCGAGGGCGGTATCTTCGAAATCGGCGAGCATTTTGCGACGACGCTCGTCTATGGAATCCCGATTTACTTCCTCACAAACGTCGTGTTCGTCACCGCCATAACCGCCGGTATGCTCTACTTCGCTGATTTCCGTGACGTGGAACTCGTTTTGATGTTCGGCTTCATCCCACGGCGCCTGACGGCCGTGCTCACGATCTCGTTCATCACGGCTATCGCTACGATGGCGCTTTGGGGACGCCTCGAGTTGGCGACGCCGTTCGTTGCGCTCTGTCAGGCGAGCGTCGTCTGGACGGCCGGCTCGTTCGGCGCCGGACTCGGCGACATCCTCCCCGGCGAGAGCGAGGGGCGCGACCTCGGGGAGTTCATCGACTGATTACTCGAAGCCGGCGCTCGGCTGTTCTTCCTCGGCGGGTTGCTGCTGGGGCCGCCCGATGGGGATGCCGCCGAATAGCGCCGCGATGACGAGCAAGGAGGCTGACAGCACGACGAAATCACCGCTCGGATTGTAGCCTGCGAGATCCGCACCCGTCGAGACGACGAACACAGTCACGTAGAACGCCGCGATGGCGAGGATAATCAACACCAGGAACGTGACGACAGTCTGTACCAGCCCACTGAGCGTTCTGAGTATCCGACTCATGTTGGCGGCTTCGCCCCGTCCCGATAAGAAAGTGATTGCCGACCCTACAGCAGTGCTCCGGGGTTCATTATCTCGTCGGGGTCGAGCGTCCGCTTCATCGACCGCAAGGCGTCGAGATACGCGTCGGGTGCCTCCTCGTGGTAGTGCTCGCGGTGTACCCGGCCGACGGCGTGATGGTGGGTGATGGTCGCGCCGTGTTCCATCAGCGTGTCCGAGGCGGCCTGCTTGATGGTTCGCCACTGGTCGAGTTCTTCGCCGACGTCCGCGGGCGCGAGAAGCGTGTAGTACGGCGCCGGGCCATCCCCGTAGACGTGGGTGAACCGACAGGAGAGGAAGCCAGCGCCGCATTCGTCCTGCATCGCACCAACGACGTTCTCCTGAAGGGCCTCGTGGAGGTCGGGGAACTGCTCCCAGGTGACGGCCGTCTCGAAGGTGTCGACAAGCACTCCCATCGAGACCAAGGCGTTGAACATGTACGGCGCTTCGAAGAAGGAGTCACGCCACGACCCCTCCGCGGAGTCGCCGCGGTCACCGTCAGTCCCACCAGTCCTGCGGTCTTCGACCGTCGGGCCGTCGGGGCAACTGCCGCCGTGTTTTCGGGCGATCTCCATCGCTCGGTCGAGGTCGTCGCCGACCGGGTGGTCGGTCGATTCGAAGCCGAGCACGAGCAGGTGGCTGCCGTCGAACGCGAGCTCGTTCAACATCGCTTCGTTGGCGTCGAGCAGCCGGCAGTTCGCGGGATACAGCCGCGCCTGGACGATATCCTTCGTCGCCTCGACGGCATCCCAGTAGTCGTCGAAATGCATCGTCGCTCGGGCCCGATGCGGCGGCCGGGGCTGGACGCGCGTCCAGCCGTCGGTGATGACGCCGAAGGCGCCCTCACTGCCGAGCAGGAATCGGTTCGGGTCGGGGCCAGCGCCCGAGGCGGGCAGGCGGCGCGTCTCCAGGGCTCCGGCGGGCGTCACCGCCCGTACCGATTCGATGAAATCATCGATGTGGGTGTATCGCGTCGCGAAATGGCCGCCTGCTCGGGTCGCGACCCAGCCGCCGAACGTCGAGAACTCGTAGGACTGTGGATAGTGCCGCAACTGAAGGTCGTGGTCGGCCAGTTGTTCCTGAATCTCGGGGCCGGTCGCGCCGGCCTGGATTCGCGCGCTCCGGGAGTGTTCGTCGACCTCCAGGACGGCATCCATCTCTCCCATGTCGAGCGAAATGACGCCCGCGTAGCCGTCGCCGTCACACTGGATGCCGGCGACGACACTCGTCCCGCCCCCGAAGGGGACGACAGCGACCGTTTGCTCGGTCGCCCACTCGATGACTGCCTCGACGTCCGCTTCATTCCGGGGCGTCGCGACGATGTCCGGCGCGGCGGAGAAATCGCCGTGGAATCCCCGGACGAGGTCGCGATACCCCTTTCCGTAGGTGTGGCTCGCACGCGTTCTGCGGTCGGTCGTCGCGAACGCTGCGAGTTCGTCGGGTACCTCGATGCGGGGGTCGGGCAACTCGATGTCGTCGAGCGTGGGATACTCCATGATGGGCCGTTCGGGAAAGCCGAGCATCCCCTCGATGCGGTCGGCGAGTTCCTGACGCTCCTCGTCGTCCGGAAGCTTGTCCTCGTAACCCCAGGCCCAGAAGCTCCGTCGGCGGCCACTCACACGCCCCACCTCGAAACGATTGGCATGGACTCACGTCAACAGCAAACACCGATAAAGTTTGCACCGTCGATACGGGGTCGAAAACACAAACGTTGTTACCGCTCGCGCGGTGGACGGTTCCATGGATTCGGTTCTCGCGACGGCTCGGGAGCGGATTGTCGCACTTCTGGCCGTCGCCATCGTGTTCCTGTTCGCTCGGGTCGCCGCGTCGGAGCTTGGTGCCGACCCGCTCGTCGAGCGAGTGTTGTATGGCCTCGCTGTCGCTGCACTGGTGGGCTGTGTGCTCGTCATGCTGAACGACCAGCGATAACGGCCAGCAGCCACCGTGCGGAGTCGTCAATCGGCAGTGCCAGCGGTCGGCCGGTCACCGTCGACACGGGGAACGAACTTACCGGTTTCGCGGCGGACGCCGAACAGGAGAGCGACGCCGGCAAGGAGGGGCAACACCGCACAGGCGATGTACACCGGGAAGAAGCCGACGAGGTCGATGAGCGGCAGCGAGACCATCGGGCCCAGCCCGCCACCGATATCGCCGAAGACGTTGTTCGTTCCGACGGCACGACCCATCCGGTCTTCTGGCGTCAAGTCTCCGAGCAACGCCATGAGTGGGCCGCTCGTACCACCCTGCCCCGCACCGATCAGCAGGCAAGCGACCGTCAGCGAGAGAATCGTCTCGGCGAAGGCAAAAAGTACGAGACCGATGAACGTGACGACGAGGAAGACGACGAGCGCCGGCATTCGCGACCCGCGACGGTCGCTGATGTAGCCGCCGAGGAGCATGAACACGGCTGCGGCGACGACGGTGATGGCCATGAACGCCCCGGAAGAGCCCTGAGCGTTGAGGCCGAACACCCCGAGGTCGTTGGCTTCGAGGAACAGGACGAGCGTGGCGAACAGCACGCCGATGTAGGCGAAGAGGACGGCGAAGTTCACGAGCCCGATGGTGACCGCGGGGAGGGAGGTGTCGACGTCCCACGGTTTGATCGACCGTTCGGGGTCGCCCTCGACGTGCGTTTCGGGGACGACGACGTACGCCAGCAGGCTCGCGATGAGGGCGAACACGGTCGCAACGACGAAGGCAGCGACCGTACCGTAGAACTCGCTGACGATGCCACCGACGACGAGGCCGGCCGGGAAGCCAAAGATGACGCCGCCGCGGATGAGGCCCATGTTCGTTCCCAGGGTGTCGCCGTCGCTGACATCGGAAGCGATGGTGAACGCCGCCGCGAAGACGAGCGCGCTACCGCCACCCCATGCGATACGGGCGATGATGAACCACGCCGCCGGTATACCCGAGTTGACCGCGACGATGTAGCCCGCGGTGGCTGCGCCCTGAATCGCGAGGCCGACAACGAACGGTGTTCGCGTGCCGATTCGGTCGACGATGATACCTGCCGGCGCGTTTGCAACGAGTCGTGCGAACCGATTCGCGCTTAGGATGAGGCCGACGACGAACGGCGAGATACCGAGCACGACGCCGAGGTTCGGGAGAATCGGGAAGATGACGCCGCCGCCGAAACCGACGAAGAACGTGCTGGCGATAACGGCTGCGACGATGACAAGGTCGCCGCCTCCGAACCGTTCGAACAGACTTGAATTGTCGTCTGTTTCTGCCACTACATTGACTGACTGTTCAGTCAGTAATGACCGTTTCGGAGTCGGCATGCACCCGTGGCGACTTCGCCATCACGGGACAGGTGGTCGTACTACACCGAAGTGAACTGCCGGTACGTATACCATCCCCCGGAACAAATCGCGAGTGATGCGGGCATCGCTCAGTCGGGAGTATCTGGGGATACTACTGATTACGCTCGGTGGGGCCTTCGCTGCGGCCGGCCTGACGTTCTGGTTCGCGTGGGGCTTCCCGGAGACGACCGCAATCAATCAGGTCGTGCTGGGAATCGTCGTGCACGTACTGTTCGGGTACATCATCGTGATGTCGGGGATAATCATCTACCGGAGCGACCTCGACCCTGATGAGAGTCTCATCGCGGCCAAGTGGTGTTTCGGCGGCTTCCTGTTCATGAGCATCCTCGTCGTCTGGGCGGCCGCCCCCGAGATCACGCGCAGTGGAACAACTGTCGAAATCGTGTACGAGATCATCGTCGTCGGTTCGGTCGGCGCCGCGGCCGGCGTTCTCGTGGGGCTCAATCGGGGCCAGGCCGTCCAGAACCGCCGTCTCGTCGAGCAGAAAGCCGAACGTGAGGATACGCTCGTCTTCCTTCTGCAGCTGCTCCGCCACGACATCCAGAACGACCTCACAGCCATCAGCGGCTACGCCGACCTCATGGAGCGTACGCTTGAGGACGGTGAAGCGGAGATCGACGAGCAGCCGACGAACATCAAACAGCGAACCAAGTCCATGCAAGAGCTGTTGGAGACGGCCGGCACGGTCATCGAATCCGAAACCGGACGACGCGATCTCGAACAGCTCGATGTTGGGGCGGTACTCCGTGACCAACTCCGCGTTATCGAATCCGCCAATCCCGACGTCACCGTCCGGACAGACATCGATGACGAACTCTCCGTTCAGGCCGACCGCTTCATCGATGACCTGTTCGGGAACATCTTCGAGAACGCGGTGACGCACAACGAGACGGACTCACTGACGCTCTCTGTCTCCGCAACACGTTCCGACGGTGAGGTCGTGGTCGAAATCACCGATAACGGGTCGGGGATCCCTGAATCGGTTCGTGAGAACGTGTTCGAACCTGGTATGGGTGATGGCGACGGCGACGGCCTGGGTCTGTATCTGGTTCGAAAGCTCGTCGAATCATACGACGGGTCGATACGGATTGATGATGCGGAACCGTCGGGAACGACGTTCGAGATACGGTTTCCTGCTGTCTGAGGCTTCGAAAAGTTCGGTGCCGGGGGAAGACACCGAACGGGTGGGGGTGGGGACGTCGAGTTGCGCTGTCGAGGCTCGCCTTGACCGTACCATGTCAATGGGACGAGCGCCGCGCCAGCGCATCCACTGCTACACGAGACCGGGACTTGGGAGTCATGGCTAGGCTGTTAGGCTGACACCGATTTCCCACGGCGAGGACGAGGGGTTTTCCGTTTCGCCGCCGAACGCCGGAGCAGGTCTGATGACCGATGGCAGACGCTGTGGCCACTGTGGCGGCACCGCAACCCTGGATGAAAGCGACGGTGTCACCTGCTGGAGTGTCGCAACTACGGGAACGTTCTGAGGATAGTTGAAGCACTGCAAGACGGCTCGACAGACGCGGCGGCAACACGAACCGAGACGGTGACTGCGACCGACGGCGACCTGGGACAGCTCGTGACGCTTCTCCGAGCGAACGGTGGCACCGATCAATCGATAATCCACGGGGTCTTGATGGCCCCGTAAACTGACGGCAGTATTGTTAGGGCGTTACCGCCACGAGCAGAGAGTGGGCGTCGGCTGATAGTCTCTGGCACGACGTCGCACGACGCCCGACATCAGCCACCTCGTTTCTGCAGCTCTCTTTCGAAAGGGGCTATTCGTCCAACAGCCCGAGGTCGTCCGCGACGAAATCCGCCAGCTCGTCGAACACGTTCGGGTCGACCTGCGCGACAGCCGTGCCATCGTGTTGCTGTTCGTTGTGCCGAGCGACCGCTCCCTCCACATCCGAAAATGGAATCTTCGTTCGCGTCTCACACTCCGAACAAACCACTGGAATCATCGGCTCGTCGTCCTCACTCGGCATAGTGCTCCGCTCGTCCCCGGAGGTAAAAACTCGCGCGGTTCGGGGCCGTCGCTTTGTGGCTCGTCCAGCGTATCGCCCACACGCTTTGGGTGTGTCGCGTGTAGAACCACGAAACCGAGTGGCGAGCCGGGGGCTACAGTGGCAGCAACAGACCCCTTGGCGGCCATGAACGGCCGAAAATACGGTCGATCCTCCACGAAGTTTATTGCTGCTCCGCGAATCAGCATCGAATATGGACGAGAAGCGAACGATCGTTGCCCTCTTCGGCGTGGCCGTCGCCGTCGCTGTCGGCTACATCGCCTACAGGTTCATCGCGGCGCTCACCGTCTCGGTCTTCCTCTATTATTCGACACGCCGCTTCTACAAGGGGCTCCGGCGACTCCGCCTCCCGGCGCGTGTGCGCGCGTTTTTGGTCATTTCATTTCTCGCCGTACCGCTCGTCTTGCTCATCAGTTACACCGTCGTGTTGCTCATCATCGAGGCTCGGCAGTTCGTAAACACCTATCCGGTCATCGACGTCGCAGCCCGCAACATCACGTGGTTCGAAGGGCTCAATCAGTTCCCCAAACTCTCCGCTCAGGGAATCATCGAGGCCTACCGGGCGGGCCAACTCGATGTCCTCATTGATTTCGCCACGGAGAACGCGGCGTTTCTCACGAACACCATCTCGAGCTTCCTGCTGAACCTGCTCGTCGTCGCCATCGTCACCTACTATCTCCTGATTGACGGCCACAAGATTCGCGAGTGGCTGCTCCGGTTCGACGAGGAGGCTATCATCCGGGAGTATCTCGAAGCGGCCGACCGCGAACTCGAGGCCGTCCTCTTCGGAAACCTGCTCAACGTCATCGTTATCGCACTCATCGCCATCGCGTCGTTCAACGGCTACAACTACTTCGTGCCGATGGGCGCGGAAGTTCCGTACCCGACTCTCGCCGGCGCTCTGACCGGCGTTGCAAGCCTGATTCCCGTTGTCGGGATGAAGGTCGTCTACGTTCCCCACGCCATCATCGCTGCCGTCGGAATCTACCTCGCCGGTACTCTGGCGCTTCTCGTCTACGTCGTCGGCTACCTCCTCGTGGCGGTCATCGTCGTCGACACGATTCCCGACCTGGTTCTCCGCCCGTACCTCAGCGGCGAAACCACGCACGTCGGCCTGTTGATGCTCGCGTACATCTTCGGGCCGATCGTCTTCGGCTTCTACGGGCTCTTCTTCGCACCCATAATCCTCGTTTTCGCACACACCTTCGCCGACACCGCGCTCCCACGACTCCTGGGTTCGGAACCGAAGGACGGACTCCACGAAGACCAGCTGCGTCTCGACGAATTCTGACCGAGAACTTTTCAACTCACAATCAGAACTGGCGCGTCCAGTGACGAAAACCGGGGGTGAGGCGACCGTTTGGCATCAAGGGTATGGCCTAGATATTATCGCGGTAATATTATGCCGCCGCCCGTGGAACCCCCGATGGGTGGCAGGTAGCGGTGCATCCCCACTACATTCCACACCTGCCGCCCAGTACATAGAGCGTGGTCGAGATACAGACGAGCGGTTCATTTGGCATCAAAATGTCTTCCACTCACAGGAAAGACAACAGCCCGTCAATCGACTCGATTCGGTGGGTCGGCGTGTATCCCCTCACGTCATCACCAGCGGAGATCCAAACGGGGTCGAGACCGGCAGCAGATGCACCGGCGATATCTGTTTCGAGTGAGTCGCCGACGTGTACTGCCGTAGCGGGGGTTGCATCAAGCGCCTGACAGATGGGGGGTAGCTCGACGTTCGTCTGGTCGCGCTCCTCGCTATACGTGTCCGCAACCGCTTGTCCGAGTTGTCGTTCGAATCCGTTCTCAGCAGCGAGCGCCGCGAAGCATTCAGAGCGAAGTTCATTCATCGAATCGCACCGTTCTGCGAACTCGTCATACCGGGCGTAGTATTCCTCGACCGAGAAAAGCGGCTCAATTCCCACAGTTTCGAAGGACGCCTGTAATACCTCACCGGGTGACCGCTCATACTGCACTAACGTCTCATCGAGGTCGAACAAGACTGTCTCAATCCGGCTCACATCGCTCTTCACGTGACGATTATAATATGATTTTCTGTCTTAAACAATCGGCGCATATCTGGTGGGGCTGACCCATCCTATACCGCGGAAAGCCGCGCGTACTAACCACTGATGGGATTTAAAATCGGAGTGGGGACGGAGGG
>NZ_JBLGBY010000038.1:0-22049 GCF_047616845.1 Natronomonas sp.
GTCGAGGTTCCCGTCCGTATCTATCGTCCCAACGACCTCGCCCTGCTCATGATTGAGTATCTCGACCTCGACGACCTCGTGCTCGTCGTCGGAGTCATCCTCGTCACCAGCGTTTGCCATCCCCTCAGCCACGGCCCGCCCGAAATCCTCCTCCATCCACTTCGCTATCTCCGCTGATGTCGCGTCGGGGCCAGGGCGTTCGGGCCGTTCTGAGTCGTCCATAGTAGTGTATTATTCCTGACTGGATTTAATCGCTGGTGATGCTTTCACCCTCAATATCGAGTACCCACAGTGCTCTGTCGAGCGTGCGGAGGCATACGTCGTATTCGTTGGCGAGTGTCCAACACGCACCCAGGTAAATTAGGTACTCGTCAACGGTTGGGTCTTCAGAAAGTTCTTGCGAGAGGTATCCCGTCTGTTGTAGGACATCCCACGCCCGCTCGTCAATCACCGTGAACCGATTCGGGTTGACGAACAGGAGAATCGCCGAGGCGACGGGCACCCCGATACCCTTGAGAGACGTAAGCGCCTTGGCCTTAAATCGGATGCTCGTTTCGTGAACGGCCTCTTCTATTCTTGTGCGAACCTCCTCGTCGTCATTTTCCCGCAAGTTCCTCAGTACTGGTTTGAGGAACACGCCGACCTTCCACTCGATTATCCACTCCAGATCCTCACGTGACCATTCACCCTCCTCAAAGGCTGTCGGTAGTGACTCGAGCTGGGCGACTTCCTCCTCATACATATCCTCCTTCTCGGGATATTTTGCCTCGAAGTGTTCGAGCATCCGCCGACTCAAATCCATTACCCCAACCAAATCTCTCGACGGACTTAGTAGTAACCACAAAATTTTGTGTTTATAGAACTGTTTTAGATGTTGTTAGACAGGTTTTGACACCCCATGAAGCAGTCAAATCCCGTACTGCCGTTACTAAATGCGACCACGGATTGACTGGATGACACAGGCGGACGAGCGTGTTCTTGAGTTCCTACACGAGAAGGATATTGTCGCTTCGCCGATCATGATTGCCGCTAATATCGACTACACCGCTGAATACATCTCGCGCCGATGTCGGAAACTCGCAAATGTGGGCCTTCTCCAACGAGTAGACCCCTCGAACTACCGACTTACTGACCTCGGACGACGGTTTCTTGACGGCGAAGTTGATGCCGAGGAGGTCGAATGAGAGAGATGGTCAAATTATCAATAATAGAAAGTTTAGACTGGTCGCGGGTACACGTCAGTCGGTATCGTTGGAACAAGGTCAGCAACCGTTGAATCCGTTTCCGTCTATTGGTTCTATATCCGAAATAATGTCCTATGCTACACGTTTGACTGTTTTGTGACCGCACGTACCCGTTGCCGCTCTAAACTTTAAAAATGCTACACTTCATGTCACGGGTCAGGAAAGACGAGGTCCCCCGGCCAAGCGAACCCGGAGTCAAGTTCGATAAATTCTGCCTGTCCTCCCTGTACGGTCTCATGGTAATGACGTGCAACACCGAGTGAATCTAACGTATTCATTCGGTCTGTCGCCGTCTCGTGGGCGACATTAAGTTGATTCTGCACCTCTCGTGTTCGCATACGCCCGTCAGGCCCTAGTTGTAGAAGTTCGCGTAAGAGGCCACGACGCTTTTTCGGAACCGTACTTAACGCAATCCGCGCGCAAATATCCAAGTCGTCAGTGGTGACATGGTCTCGACCGTGCAGAAGTGCGTGCCCTCTCGCAATATTCTTCACCATATCCGTTACACGTCCGGGAGCCTCCGGTTCAGAGGTCTCCCCTAGGGGAGCGCGAGCGTGAAGAATGAACCTCGATAGATATATCAATCCCTCACCGACTTCCTCTTGCGGAGTCGCAGCCCACTTGACGCCGTTCGCACCCCTGTTATCGGTCCATAGGTCGGTGAGGAAATTTTGAACCGAGTGTGTCATCTCATTTACTTTTTGGCCGTACTCTCGTTCACTGAAGATAATGTCACGGTAGACCTCTTCACGGTTGTCGCTGCTCGGCATTTCAATAAACATGAACCGATTTCCGGTGTGACCCATCATTTCCCAGTCCTTCTGCTTGAGAGGAGTAGTCGCTCCGATGAAATTGAATCGGTAATCACCTTCATATCCACGGCGGCCATGCGTCCCTGAATCGCTCGTGAATCCCTGTCCGTCCATTACACGCACCAACCTCGCCATCTTCTCCTTCCTGACGCCCCAGTCGCCCCCGAACCAGTTCGCCATTTCGGGGTTCAGTAGCGTCTTGTGCTTGATTCGAGGCAGAAGGTCGTCTTCCGATAGCTCATCTTCGTCTCTCGAAGCGTCGTGACTCACGAACGAAGCAGGGGTAACGTCATCCGACCGATAGAATTGGGAGTTCACACCTTCAAATGGACGTAATGCCGTGCTCTTTCCTGCTCCTGACGGGCCTTCGATAATCAACCCGAAACAGCTCTCGATACCGTCTATGAACAGGGTCGCATGAACGGACATCACGGCCTCGATTACGTGCCACATCCGTTCGTCGAAGTTGTCGAGTACGGTACTACGAACACCGTACTCGTCTATGTTCACTTCAGGACGGGTACTCGTCGTGGTCTCCTCGTCCGACAGTCCCCACGTCATACCGATTCACCTCCGTTGACGACAAGGCCTAGGTGAATCGAACTCGAAACGTCGTGTGCATACCCGGTTCTTTCCATCGTTTACTCCTCCAGGTGCTCCTGTCGGTACTGCTCCATCAGGTCGTGGAGTACGTCGTCGTAGGTCTGTCCGCCTGTCTTCAACGCTCGAAGGTTGTCGCGCGTTTGCGATTCGAGCGCAATGGTCGTTCGTTCCATTGCATAGAATTATACGAATTAGACCCGCCTCTATTACCGGTTCCAAAATAGGGGTGCTCTCTGGATACACGGTGTAGCATGGTACGAGATGGCAACCCCGAGCAAACACAAACGTAGGTAAATACATTATATCCCGTTCTCGCGTCGTAGATTCGTGTCTCTCCCTGTGCAGGACTACAATGAGGGAAGGCAGGAGTCGGTAGTGATGACCGCAAGCGCACCACCCCACTCTTCGGTTTCCGGGAAGTGAACACGGAGGCAACAACTCGGACTAGTGCTGAGACAGATCCCGCAGTGCGAACGAGAGTATCTATTTCGTCGTTCGGTCGAATTTCGGAATAGACCAAATGCCACCACGCCTACCAATTCAGTCTGCGAGAACGGAAATATGCCGGACCAATACTGTCCGCAGTGCGGTACCGAACTCAGTGACGACCCGCAGTATTGTCCCGAGTGCGGAACTCACGTCGCAGACGCACAAACCCACAACGAGACCTCGACGGATGATGACTCGTGGGACTGGTCCGAACCAGCGGGACCGTTCGAGTCGCCCCGTAGCGTTATCGGGTCCGTGAATGCTATCGGATTCATTTCGTTCCTGCTTGCCATCGGCCTCAACGTGGTGGGATTACCGATTACCGCGTTACCTCATCCCGTTCCTATCGCCCTCTTCATCTTCTGGTTCGGGGTTCTCGTCGTCGGACTTCCGTTGTGGGGACTCCTGCACGTCTCCGATAATATCCTTGGGTTCCTCCGTCGAGGTTAACGTCGAGGGACAAACGCGGACGTTCCCCCTCTCTCGGGTTGCACAACCAATACGTTACATCGTAGGGGATGAAGGCACGTCCCCTCTCAGCGCGTCGTCTGTGTGCGTCTCCGACGAGTGTCCATCGTTCCCGTTTGAGGACGTTCGGTTCAGTTCGTCCCGTGATTCATGTACGTCAGCATCGTACCGACGGGTATGCGACGCCAGATTGACCTCTCGATTGGTGGTAAAGTCGTAATCAACACCCGACGATACCCCGACGGTTGGGTTGATATGGTTCGTCCCGACGAATAGACGCCGCTTCACGTCCACTCGGCTCCGTGATTTTACCATACTGGGCCGTGTCGAATCCAGTGAAACGCAAGCAAGCGCGAGGTCGCGTGCTGTGACGGGTTCAAATCTCCCGACGATTTCCCGTCGAAATCGGGTGAATCGCAACGCTGTGCGGTGATTGTGGTTCGACCCGCAACAAGGATGCCGCCTCCCCGATTTGAACGGGGGACAGCTCGATCTTCAGTCGAGTGCTCTCCCAATCTGAGCTAAGGCGGCCTGCACGCGCAATGACGCCGACACTATCAAAAAGGGTTTCGAAAGCCGGCGCCGGGACGGGGGTGCGGGGCGGCAACGGCGTGAAGCGGCTAACACCGATAGGAGCGGCCGCTCAGATAAGAAAGACATCCGCAGAGTCGTACTTGCGGCCACAGTCGCGACACTCGTAGTCCATTCCGTCGTCGGAGTCGAGCTGACCGCCACATTCGGGGCAGTCCGAGCCGGCACGTCCAGACATACGATGACGTGGGGGACGGGTGTGCATATGCTTTTCGCGGCGAAGCAGTGTCGAGAGAAGTGGGCACAGGCGGGATCGAACCGCCGATCTCGGCCTTGTAAAGGCCGCGTCATAGCCACTAGACCACGTGCCCGCGTTGGAACGAAATCGACCCTGGCGGTTAACCCTTACTTTCCGCGTCGGAACGCTTAGACCCCTGCAACCCGGAGTGGGCGACAGTGACCCGAATCGGGCAATGGGAGGCAGTCGCCGTGGCTGGCTTGTTTATCATCGCCGCCTACGGCGCGGTTGCCGGCGGCATCGTCGCACCGCTAGGTGACGATTCGGGAACCGCATCGACGGCCACGCCGACGCCCACGTCCGATTCCGCGACCGTCCACAGCGACTACGAGACGACGGCGGTGACGGTCGTCGACAGCGATACAGACGAAGAACTGGGTGCTGTCACGGCCGCCATCGCGGACAACTCATCGCTCCGCTACACGGGATTGAGCGAGACGGATGACCTCCCGGAGGAAAGAGGGATGTTGTTCACGTACGGCTCGGAGCGGAACCTGACCTACGTGATGCGAGAGATGTCCTTCGCAATCGACATCGTCTACATCGCCGAAAACGGGACGATAACGTCGATTCACCACGCGCCTGAACCGGGGCCGGACGAGGACGGCGAATCCCAACGGTACAGCGGCCGGGGCCAGTACGTCCTCGAGGTGAACTACAACTGGACGACCGACCGCGGCGTCGACGTGGGCGACCGCGTCCAGTTCGACCTGTAGGGGAACCGACCGCCGGCAGGCTTTTCGCCGGCGCGTGCGTGCGAACAGCATGGCTCGCCGGCTGCGATATCTTCTCGCTATCGTCGCTCTCCTCGCCGTCGTGGCGTATCTCGCGTTCGCGACGGGGGCGATTGCGCCGTACCTGGCCGGCTACGACCCCGCCGACCCCGAGGGATACGACCACACACCAGTGACGGTCGTCGACGCCGAAACGGGCGCCGAGCGCGGCAGCGTCGAGGCGGCCGTCGCCGACACCTTCCCGAAACGCTACGTCGGCCTGAGCGAAACCGACCGCCTTCCTCCCGACCGCGGGATGCTGTTCGTCCACGACGAGGCCGGCCGGTACACCTACGTGATGCGGAATATGTCGTTCGCCATCGACATCGTCTTCGTCGCCGAAAACGGGACGATAACGACGATTCATCACGCGCCGGCACCCGGGTCGGGCGAGGACGGCAGCGACCGGGAGTACGAAGGCCAGGGGCGGTACGTCCTCGAGGTGAACTACAACTGGACGACAGATCACGACGTCGAGGTGGGCGACCGCGTCGCGTTCGACCAGTAAGAGGGGAAAGGCGGGCCGGATGCCGAAGCGTTATACTGACTGAACAGTCAGTCTAGATAATGGCGGATCCCGTACTGGACGACGATGACGACCCCTTCGAGGAGCAGCGGGAGAACGCATCGAGCCCGATGCGTCGGCTCTTCTCGGAGTACGGTCGTCCGAACGTCCTGCAGGTGACTGTCGGCATCGTCGCGAGTATCTTCGCGCGACTGTTGGATCTGTTGCCGCCCATCATGCTCGGGGTTGCTATCGACGCGATCTTCGGCGACCAGGCGTTCTCCCTTTGGCTGCTCCCGAATGCGTGGGTGCCGACGGATGAGACGATGCAGTTCTGGTTCGTCATCGGCATCATTGCCGGTGCGTTCACGCTCGGAGCGGCGTTCCACTGGCTCCGCAACTGGGGCTTCAACTCCTTCGCACAGAACATCCAACACAGCATCCGGACGGACACCTACGACACGATGCAGCGGTTGAACATGGATTTCTTCGCCGACAAGCAGACCGGCGAACTGATGTCCATCCTCTCGAACGATGTCAACCGCCTCGAGCGCTTCCTCAACGACGGGCTGAACTCCATGTTCCGCCTGTCGGTGATGGTGCTCGGCATCGCTGGCGTCCTGTTTTATTACAACTGGCAGCTCGCGCTCATCGCGCTCCTGCCGGTGCCGCTCATCGCCGGCTTCACCTATCTGTTCATCCGCATCATCCAGCCGAAATACGCCCGTGTTCGCTCCTCGGTCGGCGCGGTCAACTCTCGCCTCGAGAACAACCTCGGCGGCATCCGGGTCATCAAATCCGCCAACACCGAGTCCTACGAATCCGACCGCGTCGACGATGTCTCGATGGAGTATTTCGACGCCAACTGGGACGCAATCGAGACGCGAATCAAGTTCTTCCCCGGCCTCCGACTGCTCTCCGGCATCGGCTTCGTCATCACGTTCATCGTCGGCGGCCTGTGGGTGTTCACCGGGTCGGCGCCGGGCCCCCTGACCGGCGAGCTCTCCATCGGAACCTTCGTCGTCTTCATCCTCTTCACTCAGCGGTTCATCTGGCCGATGGCCCAGTTCGGCCAGATCATCAACATGTATCAGCGCGCCCACGCCTCCTCCGAGCGCATCTTCGGGCTGATGGACGAGCCCGACCGCCTGGCTATCGACCCCGACGCCGAACCGCTGGAGGTCGACGAGGGTCACGTCGAATACGACGGCGTGACCTTCGGCTACGGCGACGAACCCATCGTCAAGGACGTCGAGTTCGAGGTCGAGGGCGGCGAGACGCTCGCGTTGGTCGGCCCGACCGGCGCCGGAAAATCGACCGTCCTGAAGCTCCTCCTGCGTCTTTACGACGTCGACGAGGGAGCGATTCGCGTCGACGGCCAGGACATCCGCGAGGTGACGCTGCCCTCGCTCAGACAGCACGTCGGCTACGTCGGCCAGGACACGTTCCTCTTCTACGGCACCGTCCGTGAGAACATCACCTACGGAACGTTCGACGCCGCCGAGGAGGACGTCGTCGAGGCCGCCAAAGCCGCTGAGGCCCACGAGTTCATCACGAACCTCCCGGACGGCTACGATACGATGGTCGGCGAACGCGGCGTCAAACTCTCCGGCGGCCAACGGCAGCGCGTCTCCATCGCCCGCGCCGTCCTCAAAGACCCCGAGGTGCTCGTCCTCGACGAGGCCACCTCGGACGTCGACACGGAGACGGAGATGCTCATCCAGCGGTCGCTCGACCGCCTGACCGAAGACCGCACGACGTTCGCCATCGCGCATCGCCTCTCGACCATCAAGGACGCGGACACCATCCTCGTGTTGGAGGGCGGCGAAGTCGTCGAGCGCGGCGCCCACGAGGAACTGCTCGACGAAGGCGGACTCTATGCCCATCTGTGGGGCGTCCAGGCGGGCGAAATCGACGAACTCCCCGAGGAGTTCATCGAGCGGGCCGCCAAACGGCAGGCTCGTACCGAAGCCGACGACGATTAACGACTTCGGCGGGCGGCGCTCCAGCGGATTCAAGACGATAGCAGCCAAGGAACGGATATGCTTCGGCTGGCCGTTGCGACGAACGCCGAGACGCTCGGGCGCATCCGCGACCCCCTCTCAGAGCGCGGCATCGACGCCGAGCACGTCCCGACGGCCGAGCGCGTCCAGCCGCTTTCGGAGCCCTTCGTTGAGGAGTCGTTCGACGCCGGCTTCGTCTATCCGTCGCGGCTCATGGAGGGCGGCGTCGCCGACGCGCTGCTCGATGTGCCCTGGGTGAACGACCGCGAGGCCATCCTCCGGAGCCGCAACAAGACGGGCGCGCTCGCACGACTCCGGGAGGCCGGCATCGAAACGCCCGAGAGCGTCTACGTCTCGAATCAAGCCGCCCAGTCGGAACTCCGAGCGGCGTTCGAGCTGTTCGACCCGCCCGTCGTCGTCAAGCCGAACTCGACCACCCGCGGCGTCGGCATCGCGAAAGCCCACGACCTCGATTCGTTCCTCGGCATCTGTGATTACCTGTCGCTGATACACGACTACCGGGCGGTCAGCGACCAGTCATTCCTCGTCCAGGAGTACCTCCCGGACGCCCGCGATTACCGGGCGATGGTCGTCGACGGCGAGTACGTCGGCGCCGTCGAGCGCCGACTCCCGGACGACGAACGGGCGGCCGGCCGCTGGAAACACAACGTCCATCGCGGGGCCGAGGCCGTCGGCGTGGAACTGCCCGACACGCTGCAACGGCTGGCCGAAGACGCCGCTGCGGCGCTCGATATCGACTGGCTCGGCGTCGACATCCTCGTCACCGACGACCGGGCAGTGGTCAACGAGACGAACGCACGGCCGACGGTCGATGCGGCGACGAAGTACGAACCCGATTTCTACGACAGACTGGCCGAGCTGATTCGAGCGACCGCACGGTAGCCGAAGCCGATGGCTCCGAGTGGTTCAGAAACGACGCCGGAAGCCGCGCGTCAGGAAAGGTCGATATTCGCGGAGCTTCCCGTTCGGTCGAGCGTGATTTCGAGGATGCCGTTGTTGAACGTCGCGGATGCCGAATGCTCGTCGACGCGAGCGGGGAGTTCGACGCGGTCTTCGTAGTCGCTGCGGTCGGTCGTCGCGGAGATCGTCACGTGGCGACCGTCGCATTTGATGTCGATCTCGTCCTTGCCGACACCCGGTAGATCCGCGACGACGCGGATCTCCTCGTCGGTCTCGTAGATGGAGACGTGGGCGTCGTTGCCGAAGCCGGCGTTGTTGGCTCCGCTCACGCCGCCTGTCATCTCCTCCATCATCCGCTCGATTTCGCTGAAGATGTCGTCGAAGGGGTCGTCGCGGTCGTCCCGGCGCATAGCCGTCGCTACGGTACTGCGCATCAAAAGCCTTCTGTCGTTGGCAGAACTCGATAATCACGGTGCTGCTCGGCGTTCAGAACCCCACGCCCATCGCCTCGTTCGTGCGGACGATGGAGTCGCTAGCGTCGGCGGTGCTGAGGACGGCCCGGATCGCGTCGACGTTCTCGGGGACAACGTCGGATTCTTGGTGGATAGCCTGGAACAGATAGAGGTCGTTGCCCTCCATCGATGCCGACTCAGACCAGATGCAGTTCTCCCAAATGTCGGCGCGGGGACGACCTCGATCCATCGCGAACTCCTTGAGTTTGCCGGCGCCGTCGATGTCGTGTTCTTCAGGAATGAGGAAGGTGCGGCGCTGCTCGTCGAGGACATCGCGAACCTCGTCGGCGGTCGGGGTCGATTCCAGCGTGACGTTGACCGAGTGGGTGTGCATCAGCGTCGCGGGCACCTTCAGCCCGAGCGTGTCGATATCGATGTCGGGGAAGATAGTGTTCACGTCGGGGCCGTGGTGGGAGGGCAGCGACACCGGGTTCGGCAGGATGTCGTTGATGGGACCGCGGCCGCTCTGGGCGGGGTCGCCGCCACGACGGACGAGCGTGACGCGAGCCTTCTCGATGCCATACTCCTCTTCGAGCGGCGCCAGCAGCCGCGAGAGACCGGTCGTGTTACAGGAGACGACGCGGACGTGGTCGGCGCCTTCGGCCGCCTCGAAGTTGCCGCGCGCGTTGAACGAGGTATCGACGAGGTCGGCGTCCTCGCCGCCCTGATACAGCGCGGGCGTATCGAGATCGTCGTACATTGATTTGTTCTCGGCACCGATGCCGGAAGGCGTGGCGTCGACGACGATGTCTGCGGCCGAGACGAGTTCCTCGACCGTCCCGGCGAGATCGATGCCGGCGTCTTCGAACAGCTCGATGCGCTCCTCGACGGCCGCATACAGCGGGTAGCCCTTCTCGACTGCGAGTTCAGCCTCGTGGTTCGGGCTGGTCTTGGCGACGCCGACGAGCTCCATGTCGGGCTGGAGCGTGACCGCGTCGGCCACCCGTTTGCCGATAGTGCCGTAGCCGTTGATCGCGACCTGAATGCTCATGTATCGGCGTCATTGCCCGCCGAGCATAACGGTTGTCTTTCGGGGGCTATCGCGGCCGGGTCGCTCGAACGATTAATTACCGGGCGTTCCAATGAGTCGTGTTTACATGGAGCCCACGATAGCCGCCACGCTGGAACAGACGGCCGACCTTCCCCAAGAAGGATGCCGTCGTGTATCCGCGGAAAGACCAACGCGACACCTAAACCGGACTTGACGAGCGGGCGACCCGGCTCGCGAACGCTTTGGCCCAGACCGCAGGGCAGGTCGACGCCGACACCGCCTCGCTCCGCGAGGAGTGAGCCGGACTGCAGTTCCTCGGTTCCAACAGCCCGTATGAGACAGGAACGCCTATCCGGTCGCCAGCCGAATCCCGGGATATGAGCGATTCGGACGCCCTCGGTATCGACGACCCGGACGCGGTCGCGGTCGCCGCCGAAACAGCCGTCGAGCAGTGTCTCGCCGTCCAGCCGGGCGAGACCTGCGTCATCGTCACCGACGACAAACGCCAGCCCATCGGCGAGGCGCTGTACGACGCGGCGCTCGAAGCCACGGACGAGGCCGTCATCGTGCGCTACCCGCCGGGGCCACAGCACGGCGCCGAACCGCCAGCACCGGTCGCTGCCGCGCTGCTTGACGCCGACGCCTTCCTCGCGCCGACGACGAAGAGCCTCAGCCACACCCGCGCCCGCTCGAACGCGACGGACGAAGGCGCTCGCGGTGCGACGCTTCCCGGCATCACCGAGGAAGTGTTCACGACCGGACTCGACGCCGATTACGACGCCATCGCCGCCGAGTGTGCGGCGATGCTCGAACGGGTCGAGGGCGCCGACGAGATCCGCGTCACCTCACCGCAGGGGACGGACATCACCTTCCAGTTGGGCGACCGCATCTGGAACGACGACACCGGCATCGTCCAGGAACCCGGCGCCTTCTCGAATCTCCCGGCCGGCGAGGTGTTCATCAGCCCCGAATCCGCCGACGGAACCTACGTCGTCGACGGCACCATCCGTCCCCACGGTCTCCTCGATGATGGCCAGACGGTCACCATTGAAGTCGAGGACGGCTACATCACCTCAATCAGCGATGATGCCATCCGCTCGGAGGTCGAGGCGGCCGCCGAAGAGGTGGGACAGAACGCCTACAATCTCGCCGAACTCGGCATCGGCACCAACATCAGCGTTACTGACCTCGTCGGCAGCGTCCTGCTCGACGAGAAGGCCGGCGGCACCGTCCACATCGCTCTCGGTGACGACGCCGGCATCGGCGGCGACAACGAGGCGCCCATCCATATGGACGGCATCCTTCGGGAGCCGACGGTGTATGTGGATGGCGTGGAAGTGGAGCTTCCACGAGTCGAACGGTAGTAAGCCGTGAGATGGCGAGGTCATCGACCTCCCGAACGTGGAGCGGTGAAACCGCGGAACGGCGTGGAAGTTCCACGGGGCCGAACAGCCGCGAGGTGATCGCCCGCTCACTCTCGCCGCAGGAGCCACGCGCTTATACGTCCGCATCATCTATTCATGCCAATGAGTCAGCAACGCGTTGCGGTTTTCTGTCCCTCCTGTTCTCCGGCTTCGGAGACGGCCCACGAGGTACTCAGCGAGGGTGGGCAGGCAACCGTCCGATGCAGCGAGTGCAGTCACGTTCATAAAACGACCATCGAGGAGGAGTCGACGGTCAACCGTCGCGTCATCGTCTCCCAGGACGACGAATCGACCGAGGCGATGGTCGACATCCCACCCGAAGAAGAACTGTCGACCGGCGATGAGTTCCTCGTCGAAACCGATGAGGCGTTCCTCACCGCCCGCATCACGTCCATCGAGCTGGCCAACGGCGGGCGAACTGACAGCGCGCAAGCGACGGACGTCAAGACGCTGTGGACGCGCGGGGTCGGGAACGTGGCGGTGAACCTGACGCTGCACCCGAAAGACGGGGGCCACGAGGAGACGCGCAGCGTGAAGATCCAGATGCCCGGCGACGAGGAGTTCGTCGTCGGCCAGAGCCACGAATACGGCGGCGAGGAGTTCACCGTCGAGCGCATCCTCGTTCGCGATGACGCGACCGATTACGACCGCGAGGGGTACGATTTCGGCGGCGACAGCGCGCTTGCGAAAGACCTCAAGCGGGTGTACGCTCGCGACGAGAACAGCCGCAGTCGGGCCTGGTCGGCCTGGTAGGCCGATGTTCTGGGGCGGCGACGCGGACGACGATTTCGAGGCCGCCCGCGAGCGGATGGTCGAGGCGCTCGTCGAGGCCGGCCGTATCGAACGCGACAGCACCATCGCGGCGCTGAAAGCCGTCCCACGTCACGAGTTCGTCCCCGAAGCACGAACGAATAGTGCCTACGCCGACCGGCCGTTGCCCATCGGTTCGAATCAGACTATCTCCGCGCCACACATGGTCGGCGCGATGTGCGATCTGCTCGACCTCGACGCCGGCGAAACCGTCCTCGAAATCGGCACTGGCTGTGGCTATCACGCCGCCGTCACCGCCGAAATCGTCGGCGACGACAACGTCTACAGCGTCGAGTACGTGCCGGAGCTGGCCGAGGACACGCGTGAGCGACTTGCCGACCTCGGCTACGACATCCACGTTCGCGTCGGCGACGGCCACGAGGGCTGGCCGGAACACGCCCCCTACGACGCAGCGTATCTCACCTGTGCGGCTCCGGAACTCCCCGAGGCGGTCGTCGACCAACTCCGCGTCGGCGGGCGCATCGTCGCCCCACTCGGAACCGCAAGACAAACGCTCGTGAAGGCGGTCAAAACGGAGGACGGTCTCGACCGGGAGTCCCACGGCGCCGTTCGATTCGTCCCAATGCAGGGCGGCGACTCTTAACGAAGCCGCTCGAAGGGGCGATATGCCCACGCAGGACGGAACCGAACCGGAGTGGCGAGACATCGCGCTCCTGCTTGCGGCGCGACGTTGCGGCGCGCTCGATGCGCTGGCGACGGACGCCGGAACGGCCGAGGAGGTCGCGAAGACGGCCGATATCGACCCGGTCGCCGCCGGGCGACTTATCGCTGCACTGGAAGCGGCGGGCTTTCTCACCCGCGTCGACGGCGCCTCGGAACCGACGAATCGGCTGCTCGGCTTTCTCACGAAGACCGACCTCCGCTCTATCGGCCGCATGCCTGGCGAAGTCGATGCCATGGAGCAGTGGCAGGCGCTGCCGGAGACGATGGCCGGCGAGGCATCCCCGGAGCCGGCCGACGCGTTCCGTAACACGCTCGGCCGCGAAGCCGCACTCGGGGAAGCGCGACTGCGGTCTGAGGTGACCGCAGCCGTCCACGCCGCGCCGAACGGCGACGACATCGTCGTGGTCGGCGACGGCCCAGGTCGACGGGCCATCGAGTTCGCCGAGCGCGGCTGGAACGTGACACTCCTGGATACTGCCGACCGAATCGAGGCTGTCGAGCCACTACTGGAACACGAGCCGGTTGAGCTGCGTGCCGGGACGCCGACGGACGTTCCCGAATGTGACCTCGTCGTCTACGCCGGGGCACTCCACGAATACGACGCCGAGAGAGCCCGTGATATCGTCGCTTCGGCGAGCGAGGCGGCGACGACCGCCGTCTTCCTCGATGCGTTCCGTGGCGAAACGGCGGGCGCCGAACTGGTCGATATCGACCTGCTCGCGGCTGGTGCAGGCGCGATACACGACGCTGCGGCCGTCCGGTCGTGGCTGGTCGATGCGTTCGAGACCGTCGATATCGAGCCGGTCGTGTCGAGTCCGCTGTCGGCGGCCATCGGACGCGCGATTCAATAGGCTCCGGCACGGAGGCCGACGTATGGACTCGGTGGTGCTCCGCGACGACATGGTCGACAGCCTCGAACACGAGGCGAAGGCCATCGTCCGGTCCGAGCACGTCAGCATCGCGATGCGGGAGGTACCCAGAGAGCCGTTCGTCGAGGACGAATCGGTCGCCTACGCCGACCGCTCTGCCGAACGACTCGGCACGCGCGTCCTCTCGCCGAGCGCCGCCGCCCGCCTGTTCGAGGCGCTCGACATCGCCCCCGACGACGAGGTGTTGGTCGTCGGCTGTGGCGTCGGCTACACCGCTGCTGTGCTCGCCGAAATCACCGACGCTGCCAGCGTCCATGCTATCGATATCACGCGACGGCTGGTGTACGAAGCGCGGTCGAACCTCTCGAACGCCGGCTACGGCGGCGTCCTCGTCGACCGCCGTGACGGGGCCTACGGCCTCCCGGAGTACGCGCCCTACGACCGGATTCTCGTCGAGGCTGCCGCCATCGAGCCGCCGCAGGCACTGCTCGACCAGTTGGCCAACGAGGGCCGCCTCGTCATACCGCTCGGTGCCGGCGAGCAGGAGCTCGTCGCCATCGAGGACGGCGACATCGTCACCGAGTACGGCACCGTGGCCTATCAGCCGATGCTCGTCGAAGGCGAACAGGCCGATACCGTCGAGCGCAACCGTACCCACCGCGAAGACCGCGAACACGCCCGCCGGGCCGCGAAACGCAAGAAGGGGTGGGAACAGTCGTGGATCGACTGGGACGAGCGACTGTAATCACTCTTCGACCACCAACAGCGCGGTGTTCTCGCGTCTGTCGGCGTACTCGCTGCCGGCCGGCGGCTTGATGGCGAATTCGACAGTGCCATCGCGTTGATTCGCCCCGAGTCGGGGCGCGAGGTCGAGTTCCGCGGTGCCGTTCTCGTCCGTCGTGGCCGTCTCGACACCGTCGAGCCTGGCCGAACCGCCACGGGCGACGACGGTCGCTCCCGAAACGGCCTGCCCCTCGGGATCGATGACCGTCACCTCGACGGTCTGATTGCCGGGGGTCGTGACCTCCGGTGTGGGCCGGACATCGAGTTCCGAGACGGCGAGCCCGGAGATACCGGAGAGCATACTCATCATGACCGAGAGGCTGGCGACGCCGACCACGAAGGCGATGACGAGCCGGACGGGCAACCCCTCGATGCCGCGGTCGTCGTCGCGAAGCCGTGCGAGTCGAATCATGGGCCGTCTGGCTCCGTGTTCGTATATAAGGGCTCGGGCGTGACCGCAAGAGTCGTTTGTCAGCCCGGAGAGAGGACGGTATGGAGCGTCGGACAGCCATCGCAGTCGCACTGGGCGGGTTCGCGGGGGCGCTCTGCCGGCACGCTATCGCGGTCGCGCTCCCCGACGCGTTCCCGTGGGGGACGCTCGCGGTGAACGTCGGAGGTGCGTTCCTGCTCGGCGGGTTCGTTTACGGAACGGCCGAACACGGCCGTGTTTCCGACGTGACGCGGCTGTTCGTTTCGACGGGCTTTCTCTCCTCGTTTACGACGTACAGCACGTTCGCGAGCGAGACGGTCGCGCTCGACCCACCGCTTGCGGCCGTGAACGTCGCCGTGAACTACGGGCTCGGTCTGTTGGCCGTTCTGCTGGCGCGTGAGGTGGTACGGTGGCGCTCGTGAGCGCGCTGGCGGTCGGGCTTGGCGGTGCAGCCGGCGCCCTCGCACGCTTCGAGGTCGGCAAGCGGCTCGAGCGCCGCGCTGTAGACACTCTCGCCGTCAACATCGGCGGGAGTTTCCTGCTCGGTCTGGTGCTTGCAGCGGGTATCGACGGCCCCGCAGCACTCGCAGTTGCCGTCGGCTTCTGTGGGGCGTTCACGACGTTCTCGTCGTTTGCTGTCGAAACGGTGCGGCTCACGGATGATGGTGAGACGGGGCGAGCAGTCGTGAACGCTGTCGGAACGCTCGTGCTCGCGCTTCTCGCTGTCCTCATGGGAGCCGAAATCGGCGCTCTCCTGGCGTGATTAGTGCGGAGGGACGAACGCGACGCGAGACCTTCAGAAGTTCTGCCGGACGTACGACTGAACGCGCCCGACGCGGTCGGCGTCGTACGTCCACATCCCGCGCCAGACGTTGGATTCGGTTTCGACTGCGACGAGCGCGGCGTGGGCGTCGTCGGTGGTCGCCTCGTCGTCCGGAGTGAAAACGACGACCCACGAGCGGCGGTACTCCTCATGGGTACCGGAATGTGCTGTCACGCCGAGCGCGTCGGCGATCGAGGGGTCGTCACGGACGCCGTAGACGTGCGTGTCAACGTCGCTTTCGGCGAGCCACTCGTACACCGTCTTGGTGCCGTACTCGTCGTCGAGTCGGGAGAGTCGCTGGAACGTGCTGTGGAATTCCCCGGAGCCGGCTTCGAGCGCCCGGTACTCGATGAACCGCGAGATGAGAACGAGCAGGAGCTTCTCCTTGTTCGAGTCCGGAAAGCCGCGGACAGTGAACTCGACGTCGTCCAGCCCGGTCAACACGTCCGGAAACGACCCGGTTTCCAGTTGCCGCGTTCCCGTCCGGTAGCGGTCGACGTTCACCAGGAGAAAAGACTCCGAAAGGGTGGAGAACGGCGTCGTCGCAGTGACCTCACCGTCCTCGATGAGGCAGACGAGATCGTCGGTTCCCTCCACGACGTGCCGGTCGGCAATCGTCACCGACTGGCTCTCGAAAGCCCGGTCGAGCAACTCTACGAGTGGCTCCGGCCCGGTTCGGTTCAAAAGCAGGAGCGTCTTCTCGGAGGCGTCGGTCTCGTCGATGAAACCGTTCAATGCCTCTGGAGATCGTCCTGTCACATCCGTGGAACGTTCTGGAGAAACTTAAATCCGGCATCTGGGGTGAGGCGAACCTATACGTCGGTTGCCCCCACGACACGAGGTGTGTTCAGCGATTTCACCGCCTGCGATACGCAGTTAGAGGAGATGAAGGGACGACTCGGCCCGGCGAAAGGGAAGGACTTCGCGAACGCCTTCGGCCCGTATCTCGTCACGGCCGACGACTTCGACCTCGAGAGCGCCGAGATGACCGCCGAGGTGAACGGCGAGACGTGGTCGTCGGGCACCGCTGGCGAGATGTATCACTCCTTTGCGGATATCGTCGAACACGTCTCACAGGACGAGCGGCTCCACCCCGGCGACGTGCTGGGCAGCGGAACTGTCGGTGAAGGGTGTGGGCTCGAACTCGGGCGCTTCCTCGAACGGGGGGACACCGTCCGGCTCCACATCGAAGGCATCGGCGCGCTCGAAAATACCGTTCGCTAGGCCTGGCTGTCGCTCAGCTGCCGCAGTTCGACCTCGAAATCCCGCGTTGTCAACTGTTCGGTCGTCTCATCGAGCTCCGAACGCAGCTCCTGAATCTCCGCCGAGAGCTGCTCGTAGACGTCGCTCTCTTCGAGTTCGTGCGTCGCCTTCCGTGACTGCAGTGCCGCCCGCTTCGACGCCAAGGCGAAGAACCCCTGCAGTTGCTTGTCGTACGTCAGCCGCGAGAGCAACGACTCGACCACGCCGACGAGTTCCTCACGCTCCATCGGCTTGACGATGTACTCGTCGAAGCCGAGTTCGATGATGTCGAAATCCGGCTCGACGGCCGTCACCATCGCTATCTGACAGTCGTACTCGGCTTCCTGAGCGTGTCGAAGCACGTCGTCGCCCGACGTCTGCGGCATCAGGCGGTCTATCAGTGCAACGTCGACCTCATCGTCCAGTTTCTCCAGTGCCTCCTGGCCCCCGTAGGCTGTGCGAATCTCGTAGTGGTCGTCGAGCCACGCGGTGTACAGGTCTGCGAGGTCGGGCTTGTCGTCCACGACCAGTACCGTCTCGTTTGGCATCGATGTCCCCATTACCGGTACAATAGGATTCGATGGTATATCTATTCGGACTGTTTTCAGATTCTGAAACTGCCGAAAGCCTGGGCCTCCAGGCTTTTATCGTACAGCTAACAAATCTGCACTCGGGAGCCGGTCGCCACGGACAGCCCTCTCAGTACCGAACCCGAACTACCACCGTCTCGTCCCCGAATCATCGCCAGACGGCGCCCCAGCGTGAGGCACAACTGCTTATGAATGGGTTCGTGACTACCGGTCGATGGACACCGATTTCGACCACATCGGCGAGCACGAACTCGACCGCGAGACGAAAGCGAAACTCCGGGACGTGACGGAGGGGTTCTTCGAGCGACCGCTCGAGAAAGCCCGACAGTTCGACTGGGACGAGTTCAAACGCAACGAGGCGTTCAGGGCCATCATGATGCCGTCACCGCTGTTCTGGACGCTCGGGAACTTCGAGCGGAGCTTCACCCAGAAGCTCGGCCAGCAGATGTACGAGGAGTTCGGCAAGGCCGTCTCGAACGCGAACGACGACGTCGGCGCCGCAGAAACACAGCATACACTCACTGATATCGAAATCACGCCCGACGAGGAGGGAACCATCGAATCCATCATCTCGGGGCTGGCCGAGGGCGAGCGTGACCCGGACTGGCAGCGGGAGAAACAGGCCATCCTCGACGCCGATGGAAGCGGGACGCTGAAAAGCGCCGGGTCGATCACCTGGGACCTGTGGGTCGAGGATTTCGAGGGCGGGCGGCCACTCGGTGCCGAAATCAAGACGCCGAAGCCGAACCGCGACCAGACGATGGAGTCGAAACGGCAGATGCTGAAGACGGTCGCCGCCTACAAACACCGCGAAGAACCGACGCCCGTCGTTCGGTACGTCTTCCCGTTCAATCCCTACGGGAGCCTCGAGGCGTACGAATGGTGGCCGCCACAGGCGTTCTTCGACGTGACGGAAAGCGACGGCATGCTCATCGCTGAGTCGTTCTGGGACGCCATCGGCGGCGAGCGGACGATGGAGGGACTCTTCAACTTCCTTCTGGAGGAGTCGGAGGGGAACATCCAGAAGCTCCAGGCGCTGGCCGGCGATTCGAGTCTCTGAGCCGGCGACCCGGGGAGTTAATACCCGAGACGGAATAGGGATAGCCAACCGAATGAAGGCCATCGATCTGTTCTGCGGGGCCGGCGGATTCAGCAAGGGTTTCGAGCGGGCCGGCATCGACGTTCGATACGGTGTCGACGCCGACGAGGCCGCACTAGAAACCTTCGAGCGAAACCACGCTGGCGAGGCGATACACCATGACATCCGGGAATCGCCGCCGGCCGAACTCGAAGCGGTCGACGCCGACATCGTCTTCGGCAGCCCGCCCTGCAAGGGGTTCAGCGACGCCCGCGGCAATCGACGCCTGGACGATGAGCGGAATCAACTCGTCTTCTCGTTCATCCAGTGGGTCGGCGAGCTCGAACCCGACTACGTGTTGATGGAGAACGTCGCCGGGATGACGACCATCAGCGAGGCGTTCCTCGAGGCTATCGAACGCGAGTACGCCGACGTCGGCTACAGCGTCACCTGGGAAACGCTGAACGCCGCCGATTTCGGCGTGCCACAGACCCGCGAGCGAGCCATCTACGTCGGCATCAACGACGACCTCTCGAGTACGCCGACGCTCCCCAACGGCGAGTTCCAGCCGGACGGCGACGGCCAACTGTCGCTGACCGGCGAGCGGATGCAGGGCTGGCGAACGGTCTCGGAGGCGTTCGCCGACCTCCCCGAACCGACCGATGATGGCGTCGTGTCCCTGCCGCCACTGTCGGAGTTCCCCGACAACGAGTATCTGCGCGCCGTCCGGGATGGCGCCGAGAAGACGTACAACCACATCGCGAAGACGCCCGCAGACGGCGACGCCACACGCACCATTGTCGAGGGGCTCGAACCGGGCGAGATGTACCGTTCCAGTCGCTTCGGCGACCGCTATCGGCAGGTGTGGGATCTGCTCGAAGACCGCTTCACCGATGTCGAACAGGACTGCCTACATTTCATCGCCCGGCATCGCACCCGCTCTGCGTTCAAGATGGGCGACAAAAGCGTCGGCGCCGTTCCCGACCACAAAATCGCCCACGGCCTCGACCACGAGAACGAGGCCGTGACCGAGGCCCTGGAGAGCCTTCTCGAGGACGGCTGGGTTCGGACGGACGAGGACGGCGACACGGTCGGCTACGACCTCAACACGAAATCCGGAATCCGACCGCGCTACATGCGACTGGTGCCGGACGGCCAGTCGAACACCATCCTCACGACGGATTTCAACCCCCGCGATAAGCTCCATCCAACCGAGAACCGCGGGCTTTCGCTCCGGGAGGGCGCTCGCATCCAGAGTTTCTCCGACACCTTCGAGTTCGTCGGCTCCTTCGACGACATCGCAAACCAGATCGGCAACGCCGTCCCGCCGCTGATGGCCGAGCGACTCGCCGAGCATCTACTCGCGCTGGCCGATGCCGAAACCGCTGTCGCGGAGTGAAGCTTTCATCACGCTGGGCAGAACGCGACCAATGGCGATACGTCCCATCGTCGCACGCTTCAGACGAACTCCTCGGATTGCAATCGGTACGACCACTCGCGATATCAGACCGTGGACTCGCCGGGACTGAGCGTCGCGATGGTCGGCGAGTCCATTGACTGGAGCGAGTGAAACGAGCGGAAGGAAATGGACTCGCCGGGATTTGAACCCGGGGCCTCTTCCTTGCGAAGGAAGCGATCTGCCGCTGATCTACGAGCCCTTGGTTTTTCGATTGGCGGTTCGGTTGCTTGTACCTTCTGTTTCGCAGTCACCGAAAGCGACCGGGGGGTCGCGCGTGAGTGCTGCGGCGGGTCGTACCCGGGCGGCGCGTTAGGCGCCGCCGTCCTCGAGGACGATCTCGATGGAGACGTCGTTCGGAACCTGAATCCGCATCAGCTGACGGAGCGCGCGTTCGTCGGCGTCGATGTCGATGAGACGCTTGTGAACCCGCATCTCCCAGTGTTCCCACGTCGCCGTCCCTTCACCGTCGGGGGACTTGCGCGAGGGAATCTCCAGCTTCTTCGTCGGCAGCGGAATGGGGCCCGACAGGGTCACGCCGGTTTTGTCGGCGATTTCGCGAACGTCGTCGCAGATGTCGTCGAGGTCCTCGGGCCGCGTGCCCGCGAGACGGACGCGTGCCTGTTGCATGCGTTATCGCTCGTTGACGCTGAGGACTTTGCCGGCCGCGACGGTCTGACCCATGTCACGGATGGCGAAGCTGCCCAGCTCGGGGATCTCGTTCGAGGACTCGATGCTGAGCGGCTTCTGCGGTCGCACCGTAACGACGGCGGCGTCGCCGGACTGGATGAAGTCCGGGTTCTCCTCGGCGACCTCGCCGGAGGAGGGGTCGATCTTCTTGTCGATGGACTCGATGGTACACGCGACCTGTGCGGTGTGGGCGTGGAAGACCGGCGTGTAGCCAGCCGTAATCACCGAGGGGTGCTGCATGACGACGACCTGTGCCTGGAAGGTCTCGGCGACCGTCGGCGGGTCGTCAGCGGGGCCACAGACGTCACCACGGCGGATGTCGTCCTTGCCGACGCCACGGACGTTGAATCCGACGTTGTCACCGGGAGCGGCCTCGGGGACTTCCTCGTGGTGCATCTCGATGGTCTTGACCTCTCCGCCAGCGTCGCTGGGCTGGAAGGAGACGTTATCGCCCATGTTGAGCATACCCGTCTCGACACGGCCGACCGGCACAGTACCGATGCCGGAGATGGTGTAAACGTCCTGAATCGGGAGGCGCAGCGGCGCGTCCGTCGGTGGCTGCGGCTCCGGAAGCTCGTTGAGGGCCTCGAGCAGCGTCGGTCCGTCGTACCACGGCGTGTTCTCCGATTCCTCGGAGATGTTGTCGCCCTCGAACGCCGAGGTCGGGATGTACTTGGCGTCGTCGGTGCTGAATCGAACCTGCTGGAGCAGCTGGTTGACTTCGTCGACGACGGCCTCGTACTTGTTCTCGTCGTAGTCGACGAGGTCCATCTTGTTGACTGCGATGATGAGCTCGTCGATGCCCAGCGTTCGGGCGAGGAAGACGTGCTCTTGGGTCTGCGGCTGGACACCGTCGTCGGCTGCGACGACGAGTACCGCGTTGTCTGCCTGGCTCGCGCCAGTAATCATGTTCTTGACGAAGTCGCGGTGGCCCGGACAGTCGACGATGGTGAAGTAGTACTCGTCGGTGTCGAACTCCTGGTGGGCGATGTCGATGGTGACACCACGCTCTCGCTCCTC